>JAERRX010000029.1 GCA_016735225.1 Sulfurimonas sp.
AAAGAAGTTTATACTATACATCTAAATCCTATGTAGCTCAGATAAAAAAAGCAGAGGAGTATAAAAAGCTTAAAAAAGTATATTTTATAGGGATACTTGACTTTGCTATATTTGATAGTAAAGACTATATATCACGACATCTCATACTAGATGAAAAAACACATAAGCAAGAAGTGAAAGATTTTGAGTTTAGCTTTATAGAGCTTGAGAAGTTTAAGCTTACTTTACAAGAGTGTAACACTATAGCAAAAAAGTGGATATTCTTCATACAAAATGCTGAAAACTTTGAGATGATACCAAAAGAGTATGAAGATATAGAAGAGTTTAAAACAGCATTTGAGACTGCTAAGATATATAACTGGAGCGATAAAGAACTTGAAGTTTATGACTATGTAAGTATGCAAGAGGGGAAAAGGTTAAGTGAGATAGAGACAGCTCATGAGGATGGGATTGAGAGGGGGATTGAGAAGGGGATTGAGCAAGAAAAAATAAATATTGCTAAAAATCTACTTGACATCTTAGACAACAAAACCATAGCTTTAAAAACTGGTTTACCTCAAGAGCTGATTGAAAGTTTGAGAGATGATAAATAAAAAAACAAGGTAGCTTTAAAAAGTTATTTGTTTTTTTGGGGTCTGTATCTATCGTGTAAAATATAAAGGTACTATATCTGCTGATTTGGAGATCTTAAAAAAACTAAAATATTGCTAGCCTAGTTCTTTAGAAGATGTTTTTTATGATTGATAAGAAAGTAAGCCAGTGAAAAATAGATGATAGTTTGTATCCATAAAATAGCATATAGGTTTATTATCATATCAAAACTAGCTCCCATCTGGTTTAGCCTTAAAAAACCCTCGATAGCTGGAGTTGATGGAAAAAGCATAGAGATATAAACTAGTGTTTGAGGTAGAGCTTCTATGGGCCAAACGAAACTTGCCGTAAAAACTAGAGGTAATGAACTAAACAAAACAAGTGGAGTAGCCATCTCTCTGCTTGAAAACAAAGCACCGATAAAAAGACCAAAAGAGATAACTGCTAACAAAAACACAAAACTAAATGATAGTAGCTCAGATATAGATGCCACATGGCTAACACCAAACATTTCAAAACTAAAACCAAAATAAAAAAGTATATGGATAAAAAATATAGAGCCAAAGATGATAACTCGTGAGAGCATCATCATCCAAGTTGAAGCCTCTATAAAGTAGCCCTTTTCTCCTTTACTCATCTTTTCATTTATACCTCCACCAAGAATACCCAAACCTATAAGTAAAGTTTGTTGAAGTATAAGCACAAAAACGGCAGGGATAACATACTGTATATAGGAGTTTTGAGGGTTAAAAATATTTATGATGTTTAAAGCATAGGGAGTATATGCAAGTTTTGCCTTACTAAGAGGCACTTGTTTTTTCAAAAGATTTGCCACTTGTATAGTTGCACTTGTTGTTAAGATCGACTTCATTGTTCCCTCTAAAACACCGCCATATATCAAAAAGTAACTAGCATCTCCGCCAAAGGCAATAGTTGGACTTTTACTAGATGCTAGATCTTTTTTAAAGTTTTTTGGGATGATTAGTATAGCTTTTACCTTAGATGCTAAGAGTGCCTCTTTTGCATCTATCTCACTTAGGTCAACTCTTTTTACACTAATTTGCGGAGTGGCATCTAGCTTAAATATAATATCTCTTGATGTATCGCTTCTATCCATATCAACAACACTAAGAGGTAACTCACTAACACTCTGTGAAGTGTATGGCTGTGGATAAAGAAAAGAGTACAAAATAACTCCCGCAAAAATAGTTATAACTATAGCTACATCAGAAAATATGAGCTTTAGTTCATTAAAAAAGACCTCTTTAAAGCTCATCTTGCATCCTTTTTCTAAACATAAAAAAAACAGGTATAAAAGCTATCCAAAAACTAAAAAGATAAAGAAGCTTAGAACTTTCATCAAAAAAGCTTAAGCCATAGTTTGCTTGAGATATTTGAAGTTCTATATAGTACGATATTGGAAGCAGATCTCGCCACAACAAAGCAAAGGTATTCATGCTAAGAACAGGAAAAGTTACACCTAAAAAAGCAAAGGCTGGAGCAGTATAAAGTGCTGCTAGACTAAGACTCCTTGCATAGTCAAAGACCATTACAAACAACAAAAGAGCTGTTGCCTGATATGCCACAACTGTTAAAAACATTCCAAAAATAGTTATAGTAAAAGAGCCTTGAAACTCCCAGCCCAAGACTTGATAGATAAAGAGTAAGTACCCTATGCCGACAAGTAGATAAGAGATAGTATAGGGTAGAAGCTTAGCTATGATGGAGATTTCAAAAAAGCCATCTTTAAAAAACTCTTTCTCCTCTTTTTCTTTAAACATTGAGCCAAAAGATACTAGGGTAGCTATAACTATAAATACCTGCCAAATAGAAGGAAGCAGGGCTGAGACAAGAAATAAAAAATAGTTTTGATAGGTGTTAAAAAATGGTGTTACCTGTATATTTATAGGTAATGATAACTCTTGAGAATTTTGAGCAAGACTTGATATGAGTGCAGATGTTAGCATTTTTCCTATAAGTATATACTGTGTATTTATCAGAGCAGTTATTTTAGGTTGTTTTTGTAAAAGAGTATCTTTATAAAAATGTTTTGGTATGATAACAACACCATAAGCTTCACTTTTTTTTACCAAAACCATAGCATCTCTTAAAGATGGAGTCATTTTTTTTATAGCAATGGTTGGGGAGCTTTGTATATGTGATATAAGTTTTCGTGAAAGAGAGCTTTTGTCATTATCAACAAGAACTATTGGTAGCTCTCTAATTACCCCTTCATAAAAGATAGAGATGATTATGAAAAAACTAAAAAGAGGTAAAACAGTTATAAGAGATAGCTTATAGTATGAATCTTTTATATTTTTTATTTCACCTATAAAAGCTTTTTTAAATATGCTCAATCATAACTCCAGTAAAACACTCATCCCAACTCTTAAATCTTTTATAGGCTTTAGTGGGTATAGATGCACCTCAAAACTTTTCATATCAAAACCCTTTGCATTTTCTGTAGCTTTCCAAGTTGCATACTCGCCCATAACTGCGATATATTTTACTTTAAACTCATAGTTTTTTTCTCCAAGTGCTGGTATTTTAGCCTTTAAAATCTTACTCTTTTTAAAGTTTTTTAAGTAGTCTTCACGAACAGCAAACCTTACCCAAGCATCTTGTATATCTATGATTGAGACTATTGGAAAACCTGTTGGGGACAACTCTCCTGAGTGGATAAGTATATCAGTAACTTCTCCACTATAAAAAGAGTACTGAGAAGTTTCTTTTATATAAACATTTACCTCATCAACTTTTGCCGCATAAACTCTCTCTTGTGCAGATGCTGCCTTTTTTATCTCAACTCTCGCACCCTCATTTGCCATCATAACCATCTGTTTTGCAGCATTAGCTGTGTATTTTGAAGCTTTATATTGTGTAAAAACTTCATCTCTTCTTTGTTGAGATATTACACCCTCTTGATAAAGTTTTTCTATGCGTTTATAAGTTATACCCATCAACTCTTGTGCAACTTTTGCTTTTTGCCATTGATCATTTACTGCTTGTATCTCTTGTTTTCTTGCACCATTATCAGCCTGATGTTTCTTAGCACCAGCTGCATCTTTTGCCGCCTCTGCTTGTCTTAGCTTTGCTTCAACTTCTGGAGAGGAGATACTAAAAACTATGTCGCCAACATCTATCATATCTCCTTTTTTTACAAAAACCTCACTAACTCTACCCGCAAGTTTTGAAGAGATGTTATAGCTTTGTGCATCTACCTCTCCTTGTAAAACGATTTTTTTGGGTTGATAAGCTTTATAAAAAGTATAACTAACAAAACCAACAACAACTATAACAACGATTAGTATAATACTTTTTATATTTATCATCTTATCTCCTGTGCATTATTTAGTATTTTAAAAAACATCTCACTATCTCCACTCAAAACACAAAGTTGAGATATTTTTTGAGTATAGATATAAAGAGCATTTAGTCTTTTTGTTTTTACACTTGACAAAAATACCTGAGCATCTACAACTTCTAGCGATGTTGACAAACCCTCACTAAATGCTATCTCTCTTAACTTATAGTTTTCATTTGCTAAAGCTAGAGATGATGAGAGAGATCTAAACTCTTCTTTATATAAAAGCATCTCCTTATAAGTTTTTTCAACTAATAAACGAAGGTCTTCTTGTGCTTGTGTTTTTAAATGAGCTATGTTTGAGTGCAGTAGTTTTGCAGCTTGAACATCACTACTTCTATCACTTCTACTAAAGAGTTCATACTTTAAAGCAACTCCAGCCATCCAATTTGGCATAGTTTGCATTAAAACACTATCATCCCTATAAAGATTGACATTTGCATAAGCTCCTACTTGAGGGAGCCATGCTGCTTTTTTTATATCGATCAATGCTAAAGTTTGTTGACTCTTAGCATCTAAAACACCAATGATTGCAAAATTTTCAGCACTTTCATCTGCATAGTGACTTTGAGAACTTATATCATCACTTATAAAAAGAGAGGAAGAGGGAGTATTGTTTTGTTTTATCATTTTATGAAGTGCTGAAGTGGATATCTCTAGTTTATGTTTAGCTTTTCTTGCGTCTATTTTTGCAGCATCTAGCTTTACCTCTGCATTTAAAAGTTCTATCTTTGCTATTTGACCCTGCTCTTTTAACTTTTTTGCATTATCAAAGTGATGTTGTAAAGAGTCCTGTGCTTCTTGTCTAGTTTTATAGAGTGACTTAGAGATAAGCACTCCATAGTAAACTTTTATAAGGTCTAAAAAAGCCTTATCTTTTTTCATTTTATCTTTTGATCTTGATTCATTTACTTTTGCCATATAGATATCTTGAGTAGCATCTATCTTTCCTCCAGTATAAAGTGGATAGATAACTCTTAAGTCTGCTAAAAGTATATCCTGTTCTGAAAAGTCTAACTCATGATGTTTTACTGGAACTATTTCACCAATATCTAAACCTATTGGTTTGTCCAGATGTGTATAACTTGCTCCTAAACTCACCGATGGCAGATACATAGAAGAAGCTGAATCTTGTTTTAGTTTTGCTCTATGAACATCATTTTTTGATGCTATGAGTCCATCATTTAGTTTTTGTACTCTTTGCCAAGCTTCTTCTATAGCTATCTCTGCATGAAGATTGAAAAATAAAAGGCTACTAAGTAAAATATATTTCATCCTATCATTGTCCTTTTTTGTTGTTTTTTCAAACTAACTCTTTGTGAGTGAGTTATAGCAACTGCCATTGCATCTGATATATCTAGTGGTTTTATCTCTTTTTTTATATTTAAAAGTCTTTTTACCATAAATGCTACTTGCTCTTTTGCTGCTTTTGCCTTGCCTGTAAGTGCTTTTTTCACTTGAAGAGCTGTGTATTCATAAAACTCTCCATGAACTTGTAAAAGTTTTAGCATTATAGCACCACGAAATTGAGCTAGTTTTATAGTTGTTGCTGGGTTATGTGCAAAAAATATATCTTCCATCGCTACTTCATCTATAGTATGCTTAGCAAATATCAAGTCTAGTCCCTCTACCATTTGAGGCATCTGAAACTGCAAATCTTCTGCTTTCATCTTTATAAGACCCGCTTCTATAAGAGAAATTTTGTTTTTTTCTAAAGATATAAGTGCATAGCCCATATTTCTAGTTCCAGGGTCAATTCCAAGTATTGTCATCTATGTTAAATCCTATCATATAATTTCAT
>JAERRX010000119.1 GCA_016735225.1 Sulfurimonas sp.
ATACATAAATAATTATTAAAACTATATATAATTTATTGAAATATTTCATCAAATTATATATAGTTTTAATAATTATTTATGTATAATTTTCTCAAATATAAAAATCTAACAAAGATAAGAGGAATAAATGACACAACACCATTATAATGTAATTGTTGTAGGAGGCGGGGTTTCTGGCGCTGCACTATTTTATGAATTAGGTAGATATACAGATGCTAGTAAGATCTGTTTGCTTGAAAAATATGGTTCGCTTGCTGCGTTAAACTCAAATGGTTCTGCAAACTCACAGACCATTCATTGTGGAGATATAGAAACAAACTATACACTTGAAAAAGCTAAAAATGTTAAAAGAACTGCCAAAATGGTTGAAAAATATTGTCTTCAACACAAACTAGAAGACAAAGTAATGTTTGCTCACCAAAAGATGGCTATCGGTGTAGGATATGAAGAAGTTGCTTATATCAAAAACCGTTTTGAAGAGTTCAAAAGTCTATATCCATACCTAGAGCTTTATAACAAAGAGCAACTAGCCGAGATGGAACCTGCTATCATCTATGATAAAAATGGTCAAGAAAGACCTGAAGATATCGTGGGAATGGGGGCTAAAGGTCAATACACTACAGTTGACTTTAAGGGTTTAAGTGACTCTTTTATAGATGAAACTATTAAAATAGAAGATAAAGTAACAGATATATTTTTTAACAATGAAGTAAAAAATATTCAAAAAATAGGAAGTACTTACCATATTCAAACTACAATGAGTAACTTTACTGCTGACTTTGTTGTTGTAAATGCTGGTGCTCACAGTCTTTTCCTAGCTCATAAAATGGGGCATGGACATGACTTTGGTTGTCTTCCTATGGCAGGTAGTTTTTACCTTGCTGATAGAAAAATACTAAATGGAAAAGTTTATATGGTTCAAAATCCTAAACTTCCATTTGCTGCACTTCATGGTGATCCTGATATTTTAGTCAATGGTTTTACTAGGTTTGGACCAACAGCATTGGCACTTCCTAAGTTAGAAAGATTTAGATCAGGTACCTATATTGACTTTATCAAAACATTGAGATTTGATCACAATATTATCAAAATATTTTATGATCTACTTAAAGATAGTGATATTCGTAAATATGTGTTTAAAAACTTTATGTTTGAAGTGCCTTATATCAACAAGAAACTATTTGTTCAAGATGCAAGAAAGATAGTTCCATCGCTATCCAAAGATGATATTTCTTATGCTAAAGGTTTTGGCGGTGTTAGACCGCAAATCCTTGACAAAAAGAAACAAAAAATGATGCTAGGTGAAGCATCTATAAATACTGGAGAGGGCATCATATTTAACATGACTCCATCTCCGGGTGCTACATCTTGCTTAGGTAATGCAGTTCGAGATGTTGAAGTGATTTGTGAACACCTAAATCTTAAATTTGATAAACAAAAGTTTGAAGATGAATTAGTAGAGAAAGAAGCTATTGAAGATCAATCAGTAGAGAAAGAACCTATTGAAGATCAATCAGTAGAAAAAGAACCTACTCAAGGAGATGAATAATGTCAAACGAAACTAAAAAGAAAAAGTTACTATATATAACTGACCAACACGAATACACAGACCATGGCTCTATAAGTGCTTTGTTTAATGGCTACTTAAAAGAGTATCTTGATGTTCATGTTGTTTACTTAACAAAATACAAAAATAGTTTTCAAAAAAAAGGAACTGACTATATCGTTCCTATGCAATATACGAAAGAAATTTGTGAGTATTTAAGCTCAAAAGATGTTAATTTAATCTCTTTTGATTATGTTTTTGTAAGAAATATGCTTGATGTTTTAAGCGATGCTCTTAAAAACCGCTCTAAATTTGGCTATAAGCTTGGTTACAGAGCTTCTTTTCCAAAAACTGAAGAGGCACTTGCCGCAAGTAAAGAGAAAAAAACAGGCAGTCTTTTAAAAACTGTTGGCGGTTACTTTGAAAAGTTCAACAAAAAGCGTCTTTTGTTAGAGTGTGACCTTTTTATGCCAACATCTAAAGATATGGAAGAGGTATTTTACTCCGACAGCTCTATAAAAAGTTACCCAGTTCCAGCAGGACTAGACCCAGCTAGGGTAACTTCTCATCGTATTTCAGAAGGATCAGACCGTAACTTTATCTATGTAGGTACTCTTGATGGTTTAAGAAATTTTGAGCAAGTTTTAGTTGCATTTTCAAAAGTTAAATCAAAACAATGGCATCTAAATATCTCTACATTTAACCCTGAGTTTGCACAAAAAGTTTTAGACAACTACCCAAGTTTAGATGGTAAAGTTACTATAAGAGTAGCCGACAACCTAAATGAGCTTTTAGCTCAAGTTGATGATTCTGATATTGGTATCGCTTTGCTTCCAGATGTTTCAGTTTATAACACTGTTGTACCTGCAAAAGTAATGGACTACTATACTTGTGCGGTTCCTACTATACTAACAGACAACCCTAAAAACCGTACAATATTGTCCGATGAAGATGCTTTGTTTTGTGAGTTTGAAGTGGATTCGATCACAAAAACAATAGAAAAAAGTATCTTAATGAGCGAAGAAGAGATTGCTGAGATGGGTCACTCTGGTCAGGCTAAACTTCTTAAGCATAAAAGAAACTATGAAATAATGGCAAAAGAACTTTTTGAAGCTTTAGAGTCACTTTAAAACTATCTTCAAACCACTTCTAATATTTTTATAGAAGTGGCTTGCCAAACTCTATATATCTTACAAATTTGTAAAAAGTTTAGATAATTTTCTCTCTTAGTGTATAATACCCTATGAATAAAAAAATAGATAAAATTTTAGAAATATGGCACAAACGATTTAGCGATGAAAAACATCAATATACAGAATATGAAAGTTCAGATATTGAGTATTTTATATCCTGTCTTCTTTACAATCATTTTAACCTTTTAAATGCACTTGACACTATGAAAACCATAGATTTGTCCTATGACTTTATAAGAGAGTGTGGCGATGAGTATGATGAAGTCATTTCAACTATTAAAACTATAGAGTTTGATGATGAGATGCAAAAATTGGACTTTTTGCTAGAGTTTTTACTTCAATCTCAAAAAAAGTACAATGATGATGAAAACTACTTGTTAAAACGAATGAACTATCATGTAGATGGTATAAAAGAGAGATATATAAACAAAACAGAGTTACAAAAAGTAGTCTTTGAAAAACCTAAACCTCGCTCTTCTAACCCACTTTTAAGATAGATGCAAAAATATCTTATAACTTCAAGAGAGTTCTATACCGACACTCCAGCGATATTTCGCAATATTTTACATGAGCAGTTTTGTGAGCATCTACCCACCTATGCTCTTTATAGAGATAAGTCAAACCCAAACTATGATATACAAGCATCTCACTTTGTAGAGGTTTGCTCTCAGTTTGAAACTATAAAAAGTTTTATACATCAAGATATAGAGCTAGCTAAAAAGTTAAATGCCTCAGGTGTTCATCTAACTTCAAAACAGTTTGAGAAGATAGAAGTAGCAAAAGAGTTAGGCTTAGAGGTTATTATAAGTACACACAGCTATAAAGAGGTACAAAAAGCTCAAAGTCTTGGGGCGGATGGTGTTACATATAGTCCTATCTTTACCTCTCCTAACAAGGGAGTGCCAAAGGGTGTAGAGGATTTAAAAAGATTAGTTAGTAGATGCGATATAGATATTTTTGCCCTTGGGGGTATCATAACTCAAAAGCAGGTTCAAGAGATAGAAAGTTCAAAAGCTTATGGTTTTGCATCTATAAGGTATTTTTATACCTAGCTTTTCTTAGTGATTTGACAACCTAAAAAACATAGAATCTTCTAGCTTTTTAAGTTTTTTCTCATACTTCACAGTTCTTTTTATATCTCCAATTTGTTTATAATAATAGACTAAGCCAGATACTATTGAGATATCCGCTTTATGAGTAGTATATGCATCTTCTAAAATTGCTATAGCCTTTTTAGGGTCTTGCCCTCCTAAGGATATAGCATATACATAGGCAAATCGAGCATTATTTTTATCAAGCTCAACTGCTTTTTTGAGTTCTACTATAGCCTTTTTACTCTCTTTGTTTCGTACATACCAAAGACCTAGAGCATGGTGAAGTATTCCTATGTTTGGTATAGTTTTTATACCCTTACTTAAGATGTTGAATGCCTCTTTTGTTCTTCCTCTTTTCATTAAAAATTCACTATAGTTAACATAAGCAGGGACAAATTGTGGCTGAAGAGATAGAGCCTCTTTAAAAGCTTTTTCAGCTTTTTTAAACATTTTACGATTGGTATAAAACGATCCTAAAGAGAGTTGAGACTCTGGTCGCTCCGCTGTAAAAAGTAGTATATCTTCATACTCATCAAATGCTTTTGTTATAGTCTTTTTTTGCTCTTTAGACAAAGCTCCAAGAGGAAAGGCCGATAGTTGTCTAGCTGACTCCATTCTTACTATCTTGCTATCATCACTCAGCATCTCAAAAGTTTTTTGCATCCGCATATTGGGAGGAAAGGACTCTAGTGCTTGGAGTCCAGCTCTTCGCATCTGAGGATCAGATCTTCTAAGTGCTTGAAGTATAGTTGTGTAGGTCTGCTTAGATGGGTAGTTTCCTAGATATGAGGCCACTGTAGCTTTTGCAATATCTGGAGCATTGCTCATAAGTACAGAGTAAAGCTCTTTGGGTGCAGATATATCTTGAGTTCTTAGAGCATTTAGAGAGTGTGCAAAATTTTGTTTGCCTTTAGGTGTCTCTTTGTACCACTTTTTCATAGCATCACTTGACCACCTTGCATCTTTGTCTTTATGACAAAGGTTACAAGCATTTGGAATCTCTTTTATCTCTAGGGATATATCTGGTCGTGGTACACGAAAAGAGTGGTCATTACGGCTATCTACTCCCATATATGTTCGAGCAGGCATATGACATCCTATGCAGCTTGCCCCTGTACTTTTGTTTTTGTGTTTATGGTGCACAGTTGATGCATATTGTTTTTGTGTATGGCATTGGAAGCATACTTTGTCACCCTCGGCTTTTCTCTTGAGGGTATGTGGGTTATGACAGTCTGAACAAGTTACACCCTCTTCATACATCTTACTTTGTAAAAAGGAGTCATATACATAAACCTCATCTTGAATCTTCCCATCAGCAAAATATAGACCCTCACTAAGTGTAGTTGCAAGATAATGCTCATCAAACCTATCTCCAGCAACGAAATTATCATCAAGTTGTGTTCGCCTAGAGTGGCATTTAGCACAGACTTCTATCTCTTTGTTGTTGCCTTTTTTTCCAACTTTATGCTTTAAGGATATTGGGAAACCTTTATCTATCATATCTACTTTTTGATCTTTACTCCAAGTGATATGCTTAGATGCAGGTCCATGACAGGCTTCACACGATACATTTATAATATCCCAAGTAGTCTTATAGCTTTTACTTTGTTTATCATAGTTCTTTTTTAAGTTTGTTGAGTGGCAATCTGCACACATATAGTTCCAGTTAAGATTTTGTCCTGTCCAGTGTAGTACATCTCCAGCTATGATATTATCATCCCCATGGATATGATACCATCTTTGACCCCCATCAGCTCTGCTACGAGAGTCCCAAGCAATATCCATAACTTGTATATGTCCCTTTGGAAATTTGATCATATACTGTTGTAGCGGATAGACTCCAAAAGTATAAGATATTTCATAATCCTTTAAAGAGCCATCTTCACTATCTGTGTTTACCATAAACTTATCACCCTTTTTAAAAAAGGTGGTGATTATGCCATTGTAGTTAAATGTAGTATTGTTAAAGTCTCCTTTTACAGAGTTTTTATCTGCTATCATCATAGCCTCATCATGGTGTGAGCCTTTCCACTCATGAGACTCTTTTGAGTGACACTCTATACAGGATTTGTCCCCTACATAAGTTTGTGATGCTTGAGCAAAAAGTGCAAAACTTAACAACAACAAGAGTAAGTATATATATCTGTTCATTGTCAATCCTCTGTTTGGGGATTGATATTTTTTTCTAAACTATACTTTTTGGACTCTTCTTGTTTTAGTAAAACTTCTCTAAACTTTTTTAGCTCATAAAGAAAATTTGATCTATCAAAATCTATCTCTGGTTTAACAAGTATGTTTTCTAGTTGTGAGAGTGCTTGTGAAGATGATGGCTGTATCTTGATAATACCCTCAAAGCCACTCTCTAAAAGATGAGGCGATAGAGTTGATACCCACCTATAAAGGTTGCTATAAACCTCTGGATAGTTTTGTGTTTTGAGGCTTTTTACTAAGTTGTTAAACTTGCTCTTTTCGCTTTTTTGATAACTCTCTTTTCTATGAAGAAGGCATTTTTTTATATAAGGGGATGTTAGTTTATATATAATTAGTAGCACTATTATAGATAGAACTATATATACAAGTAGCTTTTTCTCTTTTTCTCTCTTAGCATCTATAGCTATTTGTGGGTCTTCTATGATCTCAAAACTTATAGCTGGTATACTCTCTTTTTGCACCTTTTTTGTAGTGGAGTTCCACCAAATAGACTCTTTTGCAGGCAGGGTTACATTACCCTCTGCAGTAGCTACAAATACAAAACTATCTACTCTTGATACATCAAATTTGCCCTTGAGTTTGTTTGATAGTTTTGGTTCTTTATCATATACCCTAATGGCTTTTGTTGAGTTATAGCTAAATGCTTTGAGTAAAATATCGGGTACAGCCTTTGCTTTTTGAGTGATTTGTAACTCAATAGCATCTCCAACTATTAGCTTTTTCTTTTTAGGTTCTAACTCACCAACTAAAGAATATCTATCTGTTACAAGTACAAACTTACCTATATCAACTCCTAGAGGTGACTCAACCTTTATATCCATAGGTTTTGATCTAAAGTGAAACTCTTTATGAGCTTGAGCATAGCCCATAGATGCAGAAAATACAATATCAATAGCTGGTATCTTAATCTCCCCAGACCTTAAGGGATAAAGCTCATACTCATAGTGTATTACCTGCCAATCAGAGCCATCAATATCTACAGTACGGATATAACCAGCACTTTTTGGTGCTTGGACTATATAGTGACTAGTTGATGTAAAGTCGATGCGTGTATCTACAATACTAAGAGCATCCGTTCTTAACTCAACTGCAATAATTACTTTTTGTGAAGTATAGACTTTATCTTTTTTATCTACATATACTTTTATAGCACCCTCTATAGCAAAAAGAGTGGAGTTTAAAAGCAATACTAAAAGTACTAAAGTAGGAATATTATTTACCCTCATCACTCGCCCCTTGTGCTGCTTCTTGCATCTCATACTGGTATCTAAACTTATTTCTTAAAAAATCTTTTGGACCAGTATGTAGTCTATCTAGCCAGTTTGGGTTTTTTGACTTTGTCGCTTGTGAGGCACTTTTGCTATCATCTACACCTTTGCCCTCTTTGTTGTCAAATACTATCTTATCTGCACCTAGCTTTCCTACTCCCTCATCTCCCTTGTTCTCAGGCTTTTTAAGTATCTTCCTTGCTTTTGCAATAGCTAAGTTGTCTTTAGCTTTTTGAAAATTTGGGTCTATTTTTAGTGCTAACTCATAAGCTTCTATAGCACTATCATAGACTCCTAACATTAAGTTTGCATTTCCTAGGTTGTATTTAGACTCTTTAGTTGTGAGGTTTTGATAGTCTATTTTTGCACCTTTAAACTCTCCTGCTTTGTAAAGAGATGCACCCTTAAAAGAGATATCTTCAAATATCTTAGATGCTTTTATATATTCTCCTTTTTGGTATGCTCTATAAGCTATCTGATCAGAGGTAAAAAGCAACCTATCCCATGAGCCATTATAAAAAAAGATAAGCCATAGAGTAGATGCTATCACTACTATATAAAATGGAATAATCGAGGCATTTTTTCTTATAAAATTTATCATAGACTCTCTCATGCTCTTCTCCATAACTGAGCTACAAAGCCTTTTCTAGCCCAAAAAAGAAGCAATAAAAATAGTGCAGGCAGAAGTAGATAACCACCATCTTCATATCTAGCATTGTCACTTTGCTCATCATTTTTAAAATTTTTCTCTATTAAAGCCAAAACACTATCTACATCACTGCCATCGCTACTGTATTTTATATATTTTCCACCTAAAAGAGATGATGCATTTTTAAAGTCAGACTCTGATGAAAGCTGGGTAGATGCTATCTGCCAAAAGATAACATTTGT
>JAERRX010000027.1 GCA_016735225.1 Sulfurimonas sp.
AGTAACTACAGCTTAAAAGAACTCTCTTTAAAAATAAATGATTATTTGGTATCTTCAAAAGAGATCTATATTATTCCATATATTAAAGATTTAAACTTTTCAAGCTCTGATGTAGTGGTATATGACAAATTAAATTTATCTTCAATAAAGATCAACAATAACCTACTTCTTTATAAAAATATAGTTGCTAAAGTGTCAAGTGAATATGTTTTTGTATTGCTATTGTTTCCTATATTTGTCATACTGCATATTATCATCGCTTCTGCTATAAAGCTTAGTTCTAAGGAAACTGTCATCTATAAAGACAGGCGTTTTGGTAAAGATGGAAAACTGTTTGATTGTTTTAAATATAGAACGATGTACTCTGGAAATAAAACTATATTGAAAGAATACCTAAGTAAAAACCCTAAACAGTTTGAAGAGTTTGATAAATATCATAAACTTAAAAATGACCCAAGAGTAACAAAAGTTGGTAAGTTCTTAAGAGCTACCTCACTTGATGAGCTAGCACAATTTATAAATATACTAAGAGGAGAGATGAGTCTGATTGGTCCAAGACCATACTGTGTACATGAAAAAAATAAATTTTCAGACAGTATGGAAGTTATACTAAGTGTTAAGCCAGGGATTACTGGATATTGGCAAGTCAATGGTAGAAATAGTTTAACATTTAAACAGAGAATAACAATTGATAAATGGTATATCCGTAATTGGTCATTATGGATAGACTTTGTTATTTTCTTAAAAACTATATCGATTTTATTATACAAGAGAAACACATGAATAAACTATTTTATTCAAATAAAGATTATGTCATAATGGAGAGATGATGAATGAAATGTATGAGATGAGCATTGCGGTTCATAACTTTGGTGTTATTGGGATTTTAGGAATGATTTCACTCCATATATTTATGCTATTTACAGCAAGGGATATAAAAAAATATGCAAGATTTATGTTGCTTTTTATGCCCATTAGTATAACAACTATAGCAACAGTTATATTTACTGGTGTTATTATGATGGCATCTAAGCATTTAGACTTTAGTAGAGAAAATATTGTGATGATTGTTTTTGCTATTGTTTTAGTAGTGTTGGAAAACATCCGCTCTAAAGAACTCCAAAAGCTAGACAAAAAAGATACCAATGCACTTGAGTTATATAAGATAGATGCATATAAACTCTTTGCTGTAGAGATATTCATAACCCTCTCCATATCTGTCTGGATGTGGACTTGATATATATTTTAAACAGTGAAGCTTCAGCAAAAAGCATCACTATCAAAGGGGAGCAACACAAGTATCTCATAAAAGTTCGTCGCCATGAAGCTGGGGATATGCTTAGTCTTAGAAATCCTAATGAGATGAAGGTCTTATATAGTTATGAGATAGTTCATATAGATGCTAGAAAGCTTATGCTAAAACTTCTTTCTTTTGATGAAAAAGAGGTAGATGCCACAAGAAAACTACATATCGCATGGTGCAGTATAGATACAAAGTCTATAGAAAAAGTTTTGCCAAGTTTAAGTGAGATAGGAGTAGATAAAATCTCTTTTATATCTTGTGACAGAAGTCAAAATAATTTCAAACTAGACTTTGATAGATTCCACAGAATTTTAGAATCATCTATGCAACAATCAGGAAGAAGTAGCTTTATAGAGTTTGATAGATATAAAAACATAGGTTCTTTTTTAGATAAATTTCCTGATACTAAAGTTTTTGATTTTTGTGAAAAAACTTTAGATAATACACGGGATATAAAGAGAGTTTTGATAGGTTGTGAGGGTGGGTTTTCTCATGAAGAAAGAGAGCTTTTAAAAACTAAAGAGGTTTTTAGGCTAGATACCCCGATGGTTCTTCGTTCCCAAAGTGCTGTTGTAGCAGTGGCAAGCAAACTTCTCCTATAGAGCCCAAGCTTCGCAAAACACTTATATAGTCCTCTTTTTTAAAGGCTTTTTATATTTTTGCAAACCGAGCGGAGCAATATTCACTATTGAAACTTAAGATAATTTTAGGTATAATCCCACTTCTAAAATCCGCACCCATACGGATTTAAAAAATATATAGATGCACGCATACAAATCGTGTATCAAAAGGCAAAAAATGAAAAAAGATCTTCACCCTAACTTAGTAACTTGTACTGTAACTTGTGCATGCGGAAACACTTTTGAAACAAAAAGTCAAAATGATACACTGCGTATAGATATTTGCAATGAGTGTCACCCATTTTTCACAGGTTCTGAGAGAATGGTAGATACAGCTGGTCGTATCGAAAAATTTAATGCTCGCTATGCTAAAAAATAGTTGTTAAAACTAATTCCAACCCCGATTGGAAATATTGGCGATATATCGCTTAGAGCCATCGATGCTTTAAGCGAAGCTGATATACTACTTTGTGAAGATACTCGTTTTACAAAAAAACTCATAAATATTTTAAAAGAACGATACAACACAGTTTTTAAAGACAATCAAGAGTTTATCCCCCTTCATTCACATAATGAAAAAGAGTTTATACAAAAAGTAGAACCATCTTTTTTTGAAAAAAATGTAGTCTATGCTTCAGATGCTGGTATGCCTGGTATAAGTGACCCTGGGCAACTTTTGGTAGCTTATGCACAAAAAAACTCTATCGAGTATGATGTATTTCCTGGAGCAAATGCTCTTTTAACAGCTTTTGTGGCAAGTGGTTTTGTCCAAACAAAGATGCTGTTTTGGGGCTTTTTACCTCACAAAGGTCAAGATAGAGTAGCCTCACTTCAAGGTGCGCTATATAGTGGGTTTACAACTATACTTTATGAATCCCCACATAGGTTAAAAAAACTTTTACTAGAGATAGATGTAGAGCAAGGAAATAGAGAGATATTTTTAGCAAAAGAGCTAACTAAAAAATTTCAAAACTATTTTCATGGAACTGCTAGAGAGGTATTGACAACTATAGATTCAAATTTTCGTGGAGAGTGGGTAGTGGTTATAAAAGCTGGTATTTCTCAAAACAGTAGTGCCATCTCACAAGAAGATATATTGAAATTAGACCTGCCAAAAAAAGTCCAAGCAAAGCTTATCTGTAAAATAACGGGCGAAAACACTAAATCTTGCTATCAAAGACTACTAAAGCTTTAAAAAAAAGATTTATTTAGCTAAAATATCTTTCATGTTAATTTATGCAAAACAACCAATCAACTATATAATAAAAAATTATCCAAATAAAGTCAAAACTTTGTATCTCGCAAAAGAGATAGAGAAAAAAGAGTATTCAAAATTGATGAAGATGGATTTTGAGATAAAGCGTATTCCTAGTGATGCAGCAGGTAAAATGTGTAAAAATGCTTCACATCAAGGAATATTAGCTGAGGTCGATGATTATGTTCCCTATCAGTTCAAATCTTTTTTAGACAAAAACTTTGTGTTGGTCTTATCAGGACTAAGCGATGTTGGAAATATCGGTGCAATAGTTAGAACTGCTTATGCTATGGGAGTAGATGCAATTGTAGTTAGTGGTATAAGAAACCTAAAACTTGAGCCAATATTAAGAACAAGTACAGGAGCATTATTTGATATGCCTCTAGCGATAGAGCATAATATCTATGATGTTATAAATGACTTGAAAACATCAGGTTTTTGTGTTTATGGTGCTGATATGAAAGGTACCGATATAAGAGATGTTACAGTAAAGAAAAAAAGAGCTTTAGTCTTGGGAAGTGAAGGCGATGGCTTAAGCTCTCGTGTTATTTCTAAGTTAGATGAAGTTATTAGTATAAAGATGTCACACGAGCTTGACTCTTTAAATGTTAGTGTGGCAGGAGCTATTTTGATGGACAGGATGAGAATATGAGTGATGGATTTGAAGATTTAAAAGGTATTGGTGCTCAAAATATATATGAGCAAACACATATAACAAGGCGCAATGCTCAAGCTATTTTAGATGAAAACTTTGAGCAAATGACAAAGATGCAAACACTAGGTTTTGTTTCTATACTTGAGAGAGAATATGAGGTAAGCTTAGGCTCTTTAAGAGAAACAGTAGAGAAATATTTTGATGTACAAAAGAGTAGTGAAGTTCATGAACTCCAAGAAAACACAAAAGTTTTTGTTACACCAAAAAGGAATAAAAACTATACTTTGCTTTATGCAGGTGTGACACTTCTTATCTTTGCTCTGGCAGTTTTCTTTACTTTAGATATCTCTTCTAAAGCAGCCATAAAAATTTCATCTTACTCTGTTGATGACAGTGCCATAGAAAGTGCGAAAGAAAGTATTGAAGAAAACATTACAAAAAAAGCCGAGCTTGCCGAAGATAAAAATGAAACTACAGAGATTGTTGTTCCTAAGCCAGAAATAGCCGAAGTGATTAAGGTGATCAAGCCAATAGAGGTACCCGAGGTGGTTAAGTTGGTTGAGGTACCCGAGGTGGTTGAGGTGGTTGAAGCACCCAAAGTGGCTAAAGTAGAAAAATCATTAAAAATCATCCCAAAAGGTCGTTTGTGGATAGGCTACATAGATCTTCAAACATACACAAAGAAGCAAAAAATATTTAGTGGTGAGCTTGATATTGATCCAAGTAAAGATTGGATAATGGCACTCGGTCATGGCTATGTTAAGGTTGTTATTGATGGAAACACTACAGAGTTTAAACAGAAGTCAAACATTAGACTTTTATACAAAGACTCTAAAATTTCAAAGATCACTTTTAAAGAGTTTAAGAAGTTAAACAGAGGCAATAATAAATGGTAAAACTTTTTATTGCTGTTCTTTTAAGCTTTTCTGCTCTTTTAGCAGACAAAGCAAAGACAGATGATGCCTTAAGTCAAAAAATACAAACCTTTATAAAGCCAGAAGTCTATAGACAAAACAAAGCTTATATAGATATATTATTTACCCCAAAATCACAATACTATAAAGGTCAAAGAGTAGATACTGTAAAAGTTACACAAACTTTAAAAGAAAATGGTCTCTTAAAGTTGTTCTTTAAAAAACCTAGCGAGTTGATTCTTCATTTTAAGACAAGTGGCTCTCCTTTGTTTTTTGTAAAAATAATGGGTGATACACTTAGAAATATAGGCTACTATAGATATGTAACTAAAGAGTCCAACTTAGATAACAGTGAGTTTGTATGGACTATTTCGCTTAGTTCAGAATATGCAACTGACCCATTCATACTGCAAAAGGAACTATCAAAAAGTTCTTGTACCATTATAGATATAGAGCGTAAAAACCCAAAAGAATGGACATACACCATCGACATGAGAGATGCTCACTTAAATGTAGAAATATTAAAAGAAGATAGGGAGCTAAAGCTAAAACGTTCACTATATTCAAAGTGGTTAGATGTTTCAAAGGTTGAAAAACTTCGTATCACCTCTTCTACTAGAAATAGCTGGTATCCATATATCGCATATTATGATAGTTCTATGCATCTTTTAAAAGTGATAAAAAAAGATATTAGAAGAAAAAAAATAGTTTTAAATCTCGAAGAAAATACACATTATTTGAAAATTTCTGATATTTATACTCTTAAAAATATTAGAGATGGTTTAGTTATTATGCCAATAGGTTCAAGATAAAGTTTTTTTTCGCTAAAATAACATCAATAATTTAGAGGAAACTACATGTTTGATGAAATACAATTTGATAAAATGAAAAGATTGCCAAAGTATGTTTTTGCTGAGGTCAATGACCTTAAGATGGAACAAAGAAGAACAGGTGCTGATGTCATAGACTTCTCTATGGGAAACCCAGATGGAGATACTCCTGAACATATAAGGCAAAAGCTTGTAGAGTCAGCCCAAAAAACAAAAACTCATGGCTATTCTACATCAAAAGGTATCCCTAAACTTTTGATGGCGATCTCTGATTGGTATAAAAGAAGATACGATTGTGATCTAAACCCTAGCACTGAGTGTGTTGCGACTATGGGTTCAAAAGAGGGTTATGCACATCTAACTTATGCGGTAACAAACCCCGGTGATGTTGCAGTAGTCCCAGACCCAACCTACCCCATACATGAATACTCTTTTATCTTAGCAGGTGGCAATGTTGTAAAGTTTGGCATAGAGTTTGATGAAAAATACAGAGTAGATGAAGATAAATTTTTTAAAGATTTAGATCGTGTTTTTAAAGAAAGCTCTCCTAAACCAAAATATGTTTTAGTGAACTTCCCTCACAACCCAACAACAGCCACTGTAACTCAAGAGTTTTATGTGCGACTTGTTGCTATGGCAAAAGAAAAAAGATTTTATATCATTTCAGACATAGCTTATGGCGATATAACCTTTGATGGTTATGTGACTCCATCTGTCATGAGTGTTGAGGGTGCAAAAGATGTAGCAGTTGAGAGTTTTACACTTTCAAAAAGTTACAATATGGCTGGCTGGAGAGTTGGTTTCTTTGTTGGAAATGCAAAACTCATAGGAGCTTTACAAAAGATAAAGTCATGGCTTGATTATGGAATGTTTACTCCCATACAAGTTGCGGCTACTGTTGCTCTAAATGGTGATCAGCAATGTGTGAGAGATATTACAGCGAAGTATGACCACCGCCAAGATGTTCTTATAGAAGCATTTGACAGAGCTGGCTGGCATCTAAAGAAAAATGAAGCAAGTATGTTTGTGTGGGCTAAGTTACCTAAGTGTGTAGAGCATCTAGGAAGTTTAGAGTTTTCAAAAAGGCTTCTTTTAGAAGCTGGTGTTTGTGTGGCTCCAGGGATCGGGTTTGGTGCTTATGGAGAAAACTATGTTCGTATCGCCCTCATAGAAAACGACAACAGAATCCGCCAAGCAGCAAGAAATATAAAAGATTTTTTAAAACAGTTTGAGGAAAAAAAGTAATGATAAAAGTTGGAATAATCGGTGTTGGAACTGTTGGCTCAAGTGTAGCTCAAATCCTAAAAGATAATGCGGATGTTATCACTGCTCGTGCAGGAGTTGAGATAGTTGTAAAAAGTGGAGTTGTTAGAAACCTTAGCAAAGATAGAGGTTTAGATATAAAACTTACAGATAATGTAGATGATATTTTAGATGATGAAGAGATAGATATAGTAGTTGAGCTTATGGGCGGAGTTGAAGAGCCATTTAAGATAGTGCAAAGAGCATTGAAAAACTCTAAAGCTGTTGTAACAGCAAACAAGGCACTTTTGGCATATCATCGTTATGAACTTCAAACTATAGCTAAAGATATAGCTTTTGAGTATGAAGCATCTGTTGCTGGAGGTATTCCTATCATCAATGCTCTTAGAGATGGACTATCCGCAAATCATATAGAGTCAATAGTGGGCATCATGAATGGAACTTGTAACTATATGATGACAAAGATGACTAATGATGGCATAGAGTATGATGATATTTTAAAAGAAGCACAAGATTTAGGTTATGCAGAAGCTGACCCTTTGTTTGATGTTGGCGGATATGACACAGCTCATAAGTTACTTATACTAGCATCTATCGCTTATGGCATAGATGCTAAACCTGAAGATATCTTAATAGAGGGCATTCAAAATATCACTCAAGATGATATAGCTTTTGCAAAAGAGTTTGGTTATGCTATAAAACTTTTAGGCATTGCAAAAAAAGATGATAATGAAGTAGAGCTTAGAGTTCATGCTTGTTTAATATCCAAAGATGAGATGATAGCAAAGATAGATGGTGTTATGAATGGTATAAGTGTTGTTGGCGATAAAGTGGGAGAAACTCTTTATTATGGTGCTGGAGCAGGTGGAGATGCAACTGCAAGTGCGGTTGTTGCAAATATTATAGATATAGCAAGAAGTGGAAAATCTACCCCGATGTTAGGCTTTGATAGACCACTAGAGGGAAAACTAACTCTAAAATCAACAGAGCATATTAGCTCAAAATATTATCTTCGCATAAATGTATCAGACAGAGCAGGAGTTCTTGCAAAGATTACTAAGATATTTCAACAGAACAATATCTCAATAGAAACTATGCTTCAGCGACCAACTTCCTCATCTTGGGCAAACCTGCTCATATCTACTCATACCGCACTAGAAAAAGATATTCAAAAAATGATAAAAGATATAGAGAAGTTAGAGTTTGTAAACTCAACTCCTGTAATGATAAGAATAGTTTAGGAGTAGTATGAGTAGAGCTAAAGGAGATATAGCAGAAGATAAAGCTTGTGCATTTCTTTATGATAAAGGCTTTATGATAGTGGAGAGAAATTTTTACTCTCGTTTTGGCGAGATAGATATTATTGCATCAAGAGAAAAAGTTCTTCACTTCATAGAGGTAAAAAGTGGACTTGATTATGAGTCTGCTATACAAAACATAACTCCATCTAAACTTCGTAAATTTATAAAAACTCTCCATATCTATATGGCAAAAAACTCCCTTGATGTGCATTTTAGTGTAGATGCTGTAGTTGTTACTCCTAATGATATAGAGTTTGTACAAAATATAACTTTTTAAAATATATCTCTTTGCTTAGGTTTAAGTTGTTGGTAAAGATTTATAGAATATAATCCAATCATAGATACTCAAAAGGCTTAGTAATTTGAAAAACGATATATATATAGATATAAAATTT
>JAERRX010000157.1 GCA_016735225.1 Sulfurimonas sp.
ACTACTTTTTGGTTATGTTTTTCGTAGGATTTTTTAATCAGGTCTCTAAAGCAGATGCTATAATCTTTTGTATTCTTGCATTTGATTCCTAATCTTTCTCCATTTACCTCAAGTATGTCCATGATTGTATCTTGTAATTGCTCTTTATTTTCAATCTTACCAAACAGGATTTTAATCACTGGGTATTTTATCTCCCAGTCCCATTTGTCGTAGATGTCTAAACCCTCAAAGAGCTTTTTATTTCCCTCAAAGATGTTTTGCAAAGTATCCATGAAAAGCGATTTACCAAATCTTCTTGGGCGAGAGAGAAATATGTATCTGCTGCTACTTATCAGCTCTAAAGCTATATCTGTTTTATCTACATAGAGATAGTTTTCATCTTTGTCTCTTATATCTCTGAATGTCTGTATTCCTATGGGTAGCTTTTTTAGTATGGTTTGTTGTCCTGTGATATTCATTGTATTATCTCCCAATATCCATTTTTATCGCTTCCGACTCTTCCTCACTGCTCTATGATATCTAGTTTTCTAAATATATTGCCTAGATTTGGATTTCTAAGCTCGCTAAATCTACTGCTTATCTTCTCTTTTTCTATATCCTCTAGCATCTTTTCTCTATCTCTTTTGCATCAAAAACCAAGTTGCATCGCCTTGCATAAAAACTGGGTCATTTTTGTATATAAAACCATAATCCACAAGCTCCAAGTCTGGATACTTTTGCATCATCTCACCCGCAAAGTCTCTCTTATATAGTTTTTCACTATGCCCACGATACGAAACCTCAACAGGTGTTGGATTATAGTACTCTATCATGCATATATAGCGACTAGAACAATCATACATACTAGCATAAACTTTATCCAACAAATCAGGATTGATATGAATCAAAACACCTTTAGTGAACACAAAATCAAACTTTTTATCAGTCTTAAAATCCAAGATAGACTCATGATAAACACTCTTTAGTCTCTCTACCTTGTTTAACTTCTCCACAGCCTTTTGGTTTATCTCGATAGCGCTTATCTCTGCTTTTGGTAAAAGAGTGCTTAGTGGACGAAGATTCATGCCTATGTTAGCACCAAACTCTATAAGCGACTTCACTCCCCTAGTACGCTTTAGCACTGAAGAAAAAAGCGCCATGTTAGATGCTATAAGCCATTTATCGTTGTTTCTTTCTATATATTCATCACCAAATTCTCCTGCCCAAAATCTCTCTTGGTCTGTTGTAAAACTCATTTTTTAGTATCCTTTTTTCTTAAGTTTGTTATAGTCTATATGATCTCGTTGCCTAAGCCTTAAAGTGTGCATGTTTTTCTCTTTAATCCACTCTTTACAAGTAGCCTCTGTCTCACTAACTCTCTTGCATACTTGCATAAGCTTTGAGTCTCTGAAGTCTAATATTTTTTTAAAGGCTATGTCATTTTTTGGGTCAACAAATCTCAAGATGGTTTCCTTGTGTATAGTCTTATCTAATATTGTATCTAAAACAGTGTGAAGATTTGATTAACATAAGCAAACATTAAGCGGTTTCTATATTCCCTTGTCAAACAATAGAGAATCTTCTTCTGCTCTATGAGATTTTATCAACAAATCAGCTATCTTTATTGGTAGTTTTATCTGTTGGTTCTCGTCGCCTATGATAATCGTATCTTTCAACAACTTTAATTCCTTCTTCTCTTGAAATAAGTCTATTTCTAATCTTTTCATTTCCCTAAACTCATAGATGAATTTGGTCTCAAGTTAGTACTTAGGCACTTTTTGCAATACTTCATCTTATTCATTATGTGATTTCCCAATATCCATTTTTGTCGCTACCTACTCTTTTCAGGACTTTTAACTCTTTTAATTTTTTTATATTTCTCATGATGGTTGTTCTGTTTTTTTCTAAACTTTTTGATAACTCTTCGTAAGAGATTTGTTTGTTAGTTTTTATATGAGTTAAAATGCTCTTTTGAGTGTTATTTAGAGGTGCATTTAGAGGTGCATTTAGAGGTGCATTTTCTTCTGTAAGCTCTTTTTTTACAAATCTTATCTGAGTAAAGGCTGAGCTGCTATCATCTACTATAAACTCTATCTCTGGATACTCTTTTAGTTCATTTTGCACTTTTTCAAAACCAGTTCCCCACTGCTCTATGATGTCTAATTTTCTAAAAAGATTACCAAGATTTGGATTTCTAAGCTCGCTATAACCACTACCTATCTTCTCTTTTTCTATCAAGAAAACACCAGGGCTTGTTATCTCTATCATGTCATCAAAAATGGCTATTTTTATGTCACTTCCGAGTATAGAGTAGTCTCTATGAACTATAGCATTTATGATGATCTCTCTTAGTGATAAAAGTGGATACTCCCACCTGTTTTCTCTATAAACCTCTCCTATGGTTGCACCTAATTTGATATTTCTTTTTACAAAGTCTATAGAGTTTTCTATAGAACTGACTATGTCTTCATTAAACGATGCTTGATCTAAAAAAACTTTTGTAGTAGTCCCCTTAAATCTGGCACACTCTACTTTGACTAGAGGAAAGTAGTCCTCTTTTTTACTAGAAAATAGCACTCCTAGATTTGTTAGAAGGTTTACATCTCTTTCTTTTTTTATAAATTTTAGTTTTTGATATAGATGTGCTGAAGGAGTTAATTTGAGCCTGTTTTCTATATGTACATCAAACTCTGCAAATAGACTGCTATTGTATTGTAAGTCATAGTTAACCACACTATCAAAACTGATACTTCTTTTTTGTCTTTCTAAATCTTCTAACACACTGAGTGTTGCAAGCCTATTTGTTGCACCAGTTCTTATGTAAGTACCTTTTAATTTTCCATCTTTTTTTATAAAATGAGGTTTTTGGTTCGATGGATAAAAGTGTACTACTAAAACAAGTTTTTCTTTAACTCTTGCACTGTATATTTCAGGTATGATATTTGGCATGCAGTTATCATAAATAATGCTAGATATAATCTCATCATACTCAACAACGCTATCTTCTTCTATCCCTACAATCTGATTGTTATCAGCAACACCTATGATCAAATCACCACCTTGAGAATTTGAAAATGCTATAGCTGTTTTTACAATCTTCTCTTTTGATGGGAGAGTCTGCTTAAACTCAAGTTTTCTGTTTTCATTTTGAGTTACAAGCCTTTTGACATCAGTCAATACCTATCTCCTTCTTTAACTTCATATTCTAAAATATCATATAATTTTCTATTTTTTAAAAATATCTGCTTTTGAATATTTATCAGTTTCATATTAAGCTTAAGAGCCAACTTTTGCATAGGTATATTTAGTTCACTAGTCCCACAATAAATCTTATGAAGCCCAAGCTCTTTAAAACCATAATCCATTAAAATCTCACCAGATTCTTGTGCATATCCTTGCCCCCAAAACTCTTTCTCTCCCATAAGTATAGCAAACTCTGCACTTTTATCGTCTTGGGATATTTGTTGCAGAGATATATTTCCTATATGCTTATCGTGGTCATTTAAGTATATAGCAAAAACTTTACATGTAGGACTATTTTGAACACTTTTGATATACTCTATCGCCATCTCTTTTGTATATGTAATATTCCCGTGCGAATTATATCGGCATACTTCTGCATCGTTTAACCAGTTTGGATAGTTGCCGTTTGCATCTTCTATGTTAAGTTCTCTCAGAAAGACTCTTTTGCCATGCAGTATAGTTGAATTTATTATTTTTATGCACTCTTTTTTAAGAATATTGGGTGCATTTTTTGCTATTTTAAGATATTTGGTAAATGGATTTACTATTTTTAACTCTGCATTAAAAGTTTCAATATCAAGTCGATCTAAAGATGCATAAAGCTCTTTAACATCATTTAGAGTTATTGCTTTACTTTGATACAGCCTTTTGAGTATGTTATCTGCAAACTTTATAGAGATAGCAATATCGATAATATCTCTTGTTAGATTATCATTTCTTCTATATATGATTTTTTTAGCAATAATATCTTCAATGCTTTCAACATGAACTGTTGATAAAAATATATCATTTGAATCATCTACCATGGTATTACCTAAATTGTCTTGGGAGACCAATATGTCAATTTTTATATTATTTTTTCGTGAAAGCACTCTTATATGATTGGATAAATCAATATAACTATCTCCATTAAAAGCTACAGCATCTTCTATCCAGTGTTTAGGACTCACATAGTTAAGCACTTGTGCATCAGTCACAAACAAATCTATATCAAAACTAAGCCTATGCTGAAAATAATATATCGCCAACGCAGTTCCACCACCAAATCGTATAAGAGAGTTATCTCTATTTGGTAAGCACGGAAATACATCTTTTATAAATTCATTTAATGCATTTATCTGATCACTATAGTTTTCCTTTATGAATTCTTTATTATTTATCATACTGATATTGCTTTTTGTACTCTCGCATTAGGTATTTTATAATAACTTATAAAATCCTCTATCTCTTCTTTCATGGCCTCTTTTTTTATAACTTTAAGAGCATATTTTTCATAGTGATTTAGATTTGTTTTTTTATAAAAAAGTTTTTTTAAACTAGTAAGTGTAAAGTGTTTTGACTTATCTCCAATGGAACAATTTACAGTTGAGAGAAGCATCATGGGCTTTATCTTTGCACTATTTCCCTCTAATAAACTTTCTACTTCTTCAATGCTTATAGATTTTAATAGTTTTGCTAATTTGTTCTTTTTATGTTCTGGCCTGTTCCAATCAAACAAAGTAGCTGAAGGAACTCCAAAAACACTATTTATTTCTTTTGTCTTCAATGTCGCTCCTTTTTAGTAATTATACGGTATTCGGATAAAAATTACAAGTATCTTAGCTTAACTCTTCTCTATTTACCCAAACTTTTTCAAATGCTCGAACAACATCATCTAAATCCTCCCTACTCATTCCTGGGCATATAAGTTCGTGGGTTACGAGAGTGTCATTGTGAAGTTTTTCGCATACTGGACAATCTCCTTTTTTATAGACTCTATCGCTTAGAGAAAAAGGATACTCTCCAAAACAGATTTTTTCTTGATAGAGTGGCTGAAGATAGAGCGGTTTTACATAGCCATACCCCAAAAGAACAGGACTATCATCTCTTATAAGAGTTGGCGGTAGTTCCGCTTTTACGGCATCTATAAAACGGTTTCTGT
>JAERRX010000143.1 GCA_016735225.1 Sulfurimonas sp.
ATAGCTAAAAAAATAGTACAAATATATATCTATAAAAAAGAGTATGTAAAACTTCTATCGTTTTTAAAGAAAAGCAATAGTAATAATGACCTTCTTTTGCAACTATATAGAAATTCTAACAATTATGAAAAAGCTTATAAGTTAGCTGAAAAACTATATGAAGAAAATGGAGAGATAGACTACTTTGCTCAAAGTGCAATGTTTGAGTATGAAAGTGCCAAGGATAAAAACAACAAAAAAATGCAAAGATCTGTCGTAGAAAAACTGACTAAAGTAGTTAAGTTGGATAATAGTCCATTATATTTAAACTACTTAGGATATCTTCTGATAAACCACTCTATAGATATAGATAAAGGTATGAAATATGTAAGAGAAGCTTTAGAAATAGAGCCAAACTCTGCTTTTTACATGGACTCTTTAGCATGGGGATATTATAAATTAGGAAGATGTAAAAAGGCTTCAGAAATAATGAAAAATGTACTTAAACTTGAGGGTGGAGATGACTCAGAAGTTTTAAAACATATTGAAGAGATAAACAGATGTAAAAATAAAAAAACAGGGGTAAAATAAAAGATGATTTTAGATGATATTATAAAAAAGACTAAAGAAGATTTACTAAAAAGAGAAAAAGAGTTTTCACTTGATTGGCTGGGTCGTTCACTAGCTTTTAATGCAAGAGTTCCACGAGATGTTTTTCCATACTTAAGGGCAACAGAGCAAGACCCATATAGGATTATTTCAGAGGTGAAAAAAGCTTCCCCTTCAAAGGGTATTATTCGTGAAGATTTTGATCCTTTAGAGATAGCTCAAGCTTATGAGAGAGGTGGGGCTAGTGCTATTTCTGTACTTACTGAACCGCATTTTTTTCAAGGTTCACTTGAGTATCTTGGTGGTATTAGAAGGTATGTAGGTATTCCACTTTTGAGAAAAGATTTTATAGTTTCTAAGTATCAGATACTAGAAGCTATGGTTCATGGTGCAGACTTTATACTTCTTATCGCTACAGCACTTAGCAAAAAAGAGTTAAAAGAGCTTTTGGCATATACAAGACATCTAGGTATGGAAGCTTTAGTAGAGGTGCATGACAAACCAGACTTAGTAAAAGCCATCTATGCAGGTAGTGATATTATAGGGATAAATCACAGAAATTTAAAAACTTTTGAGATGAATATGAACCTATGTTATGAGCTAATACCTCTTATACCAAATGGAAAAGTCATAGTAGCAGAAAGTGGCATCTATGAGCATGGTCAGCTAGAAGACCTAAGTAAAGCAGGTGTAGATGCTTTCCTCGTTGGCGAGTCTCTTATGAGAACAGACAACGAAGAAGAGGCACTAAAAAAACTAAAATTTGGCTAATTCTAGGTTCTTGAGTTTATTATTTCAATAAACTCTTGACACATTCACTTATTCTTTTTCCATCAGCTTTTCCAGCTAACTCTTTTGAAGAGCTCCCCATAACTTTACCCATATCTTTCATACTAGATGCTCCAACTTTTTGGATAATATCTTTTATAGCAGATGATAACTCTTCATCACTTAGTTGAGCAGGTAAGTAGGGGGTGTATATCTCTATCTCATCTAACTCTATTTTTACTAAGTCTTCACGAGAAGCAGCTTTAAACTGAACGGCAGCATCATCTCTTCTTTTTACTTGAGTTTGTATAATTTTAATAACATCATCATCACTCAAAACTTTTCTTTCATCTACTTCTATCTGCTTAAAAGCACTTGTTAAGAGGCGAAGAGCATCTCTTTTTTTCGTATTTTTGGCTTTCATAGCCTCTTTTATATCTTGGTTTATAACTTCTCTTAGTGTCATGTAGCTTCCTTGGAACAATTTTTGCTATAATTATAACTAAAGAAATACTAATAAAGAGATTTGATGATAAAAGCAATTTTAATATTTTTCGTGCCATTTTATGTTATACTACTTTTTTCAGGTTGTACAGCTGCTTTGATAGAACCAGAGATAGACTTTGAAGCACCAGTTTATGTTGAGCAGATGCCATCTCGTGAAGATAAGAGAGACTATATATCTACTGGTAGTATATTTGGTCAAGGAGATAATCCTCTTTTTTCAGATCATAAAGCGATGCATGTAAACGATATAGTAAGAGTAGTTATATCAGAAAAAGCAAAAAGTTCAAGCACAGCTTCAAAACAACTTAGCGAAGCAGATGAAAGTAATTTGGGTGGTGGAGTTTTTGCAGGAGCAGGTGCAGTAGCGGGTCCTTATGCAGATTCACTTAACAGTCTTACAAATATTGGTTATACGGGAAATTCTTCCAATAACTATAATGGTCAAGGAAGTGCAACAAAAGATGCAACCTTTACCACAACTGTTTCAGCTAGGATAGTGAAAGTTTTAGAAAATGGAAACTATTTTATTGTAGGAAAGCGAGAAATCTTAGTCGATTCTCAAAAGCAAACAGTACAGATAAGCGGTGTTATTCGTCCATACGATATAGACCAATACAACAAAATTAGTTCAGCTCAAATGAGTGATGCTAAGATACTTTACAAAACACAAGGAGATGTTGATCGTGCAACACAACAAGGTTGGGGAACCAAAATTATTCAGGCTGTTTGGCCATTTTAGTCTAGTATTATTACTAAGTACATCTCTTTTTTCTTCTGAGAGTTTTGCTGACTTTAAAAAGTCTCAAGCAGAATCGTTCTCAAAGTATAAAAATGAAAACGATAATGCTTTTAACAAATACTTAAAAGAACAGTGGGAAGCTTATAATGTCTTTAAAGGAACTCCTTTATATGAAAAAGAAAAACCAAAAACTATAGCACCTACAGTAGTAAAGAAGATAAAAAGTGTTGGTCCAAAAGTGCATATTAAGGTAAAACGAGTAAAATTTGTAGAGCCAAAACCTGCTCAAAAATTTATAATATATAAGGAACCAAAAAAAGAGCTAGAAAAAATACCAGTAAAAAAAGTAGTGGTAAAAAAGCAAGAACCAAAAAAAGAGAAAGTTGTAGAGGTTAAGAAACAGGAGCCAATAAAAATAGTTGTAAAAAGAGTAGAACCAAAAAAAGAAATTTTAAAGCCAATAGTAGTAAAAAAAGATATTAGCTTTGATTTTTATGGTTCATATCTAGGCTTCGATGTTCCTATAGGTATAAAAAATGCAAAATATTACCCTCAAAATCAAAAAGGAATTGAAAACTTTTTTAACAGTGCTGCTTCTAGTGAGTATGAAAACTTAATAAGTGATATAAAAAAAGTCTCTAAAAATATGAACCTTAATGATTGGGGAGTTTATCTTTTAGTTTTAAAAATATCTTCTCAAGTACAACACAATCAAGATAACTCAAATCTTTTAAGTTGGTTTATCTTCAATAAACTTGGTTATGCAGTAAAAGTAGGTTTAGCACAAAGGCGTATAGTTTTGTTGCATTATTCTAAAAAAACCATATACTCTACTCCAAACTATAGCTTTTCTGGTAAAAAGTTTTATGTTGTTTCTAACTATTCAAAAGGAAGTCTTGGTAGGCTTTATTCATACAAACAAAACTATCCCGGAGCAAATAAACCACTTGATCTAGCACTAAAAACATTACCTGATTTTAAGTCAGATATGAAAAATAAAACAATCGGTTTTAAAGAGCTTGGAAAAAAATATGAACTCTCTTTTGAGTTTAACCAAAACCTTATAGATTTTATGGCTACTTATCCTCAAGCTGATTATGAAACATATTTTAATGCTCCTCTTGATAGTAGAACTTATTCAGAAATAGCAAAAGGTATTAAAAAATATGTCGATGGGAAAAAAACTGGAGATGCTATGAACTTTGTGCTTCATTTTGTTCAAAAATCTTTTAAATATGAAAGAGATAATGAACAGTTTGGAAGAGAAAAAGTCATGTTTGCAGCTGAAACACTGTATTTTGATAAGTCAGATTGTGAAGATAGAGCGGTTCTTTTCTCCTACCTTGTCAAAGAGTTGTTTGGTGTAGGAGTTGTTGGAGTAAAATATAAAGACCATATTTCAACAGCTCTTTATGTTCCGATGAGTGGAGATGTTGTAAGAGCAGGAAAAAGAAAGTTTGTTGTAGCAGACCCAACCTATATAAATGCTAATATTGGTCAAAGCATGCCAAAATATAGATCTATTAGACCTGAAAGTTTTGTAACTATAATAAAATGAATGAAAAATTAAAGCACACTAATGACTACTTAACAGATACTCTAAATAAGTATGCTTTGTTTCAGAGACTGAAAATTCCTAAGAAAATAAATTATTTTTTACTTAATATAGACAATTTTGCAAATATAAATGATTCTTATGGTTTTGAAGTGGGTAGTGAAGTATTGGTTCATGTAGCAAAGCTTATAAATATGGTAAAAGCTAAAACTTCCACCCTGTATAGATTTAGTTCAGACAAATTTGTTTTAATTGATGATAGTGATTTTACCAATGAAGAAGTAGGTCAAATCGCCTCATCAATCTTATCTTTTTTCTCTCAAACTGATATATCTATAGATGATGATATAGATATTAGACTCTCTTTAACTATTGGTATATCTATGTCTGAGGGAATTTTAAATATCACACAAGCTGAAAATGCTTTAAAAGAATTAAGAGAAACTCAGAGAAGTGTTTTTAAAATATTTGACCCGATGTCAGATTTTATGCAAAAAAGAAAACAAAATATATACTGGATTCAAAAGATAAAAGAAGCAGTAGCAGATGAAAATATAATCGCATACTATCAGCCTATAATTGATAACCAAACGGGAAAGATAGATAAATATGAATGTTTAGCGAGGCTAAAAGATGATGAGAAAATTATTTCTCCATACCTATTTTTAGAAGCAGCCAAAGTAACTGGCAATCTATCTTTAATAACTAGATATATTATAGCTCGAAGTTTCAAAAAATTTTCAAAAAATGATTTGGAATTTTCCATAAATATAACTGGTGAAGACCTATTGGAAGGTTATTTAGAAAAACTTTTATTAAAAAATGTAAAAAAGTACAATATAGAGCCATCGAGGGTTGTCTTAGAGTTACTAGAAAATATAGAAAGTTTAAATTCATCAGATATGCTAATTCAGCTATATTCTTTACGAGAGAAAGGTTTTAAAATATCTATAGATGATTTTGGTGCTCAAAACTCTAACTTTTCAAGACTCCTAGATATAAAACCAGACTATTTAAAAATAGATGGTTCTTTTATAAAAAATATAGTTGAAGATAAAAATAGTCAAATTATTGTCGAAGCAATAGTCTTTGTTTGCAAAAAAAAAGGTATCAAGGTTATAGCAGAGTTTGTTCATAATGAAAATGTTCAAAAACTGGTTAAAGATTTAGGAATTGAATATTCTCAAGGTTACCACTTTGGAAAGCCTAGTTTAGAGTTGCTTTAGATCTCAAAAATATATGCTAAGCAAGAAACAAGAAGTTGAAGAAACTAGCTTTTTAACTCCTCTCTAGGCTTTAAAACTTTGCTACTAAGATAAATTTTGCTAAAGATATTGTAAATGTTCTTAAAGAAGAGTGTATATTAGCCATAGCATAGTGGAACTTAGATAGATAGTTAGTTATAAAAACCTACTCAAGAGGAAAATTAAAATGATGGCAAAAACTCACATTGCATTTGCAACAACTCTACTCTTTATCCCTATCGTAATATCTCCACAAATCGCACATCTATTTTCAACAGATATTATACTTCTACCTATAATAATTTTGAGTTTAATCGTCGGTTCACTCTTTCCAGATATTGATGAGCCAAATTCAACTATCTCAAATAAATTCTTTCTAGCAAAACCACTCTCTCTTTCTCTAAAACTATTTGGACTAAAGCATAGAGGATTCACTCATAAATTTATTTTCTTTTTAATATTTCTTTTTATAGCTTTACTATCGTTTAGCCTAGTAGATAAAAATATTTCAATTGCTCTACTATTTTTTTCATTTGGAATATTTGCACATCAGCTTGGAGACATGATGGTCGGTGCTGGAGTCCATAAAGGTGGAATATACAATTACTTCTCTCCATTTTACAGTTCCAACTCAACAACTAAATTTCTTCCATTCTTTATGCGTTGTAAAATCAACGGAATAAAAGAAAAACTTTATCTTGTTGTATTTTCTCTATTTAGTTTCATGGGCTTATATCTAACATTGGTCAATGCAAGTATTTAATATTAGGCTAACTACCAAGATACCCAATAGCTTTCAAAATAGATCACACAAATCAAAACAGAAGTAAAAAGTTCAAAAAAAGACTATTTACAATATAAAAATTTTAAGAGAAAACTTATATTTTAAGATCTCTTTTTATGAACCATCTCTGTTTAGATATTTTAAGTTCACCTATAGAAAAGTTTCGTTTATCTGCTAGCTCTTCTACAGAAAGCTTAAGCTCTTTTATCGTAAGGACTGCTATTTTTACAATCAAACATTAAGTTTTCTTCCCTAAATGGGGTCTTGCCCCACTATATGTAAACTAAACATTAGTAGTCGTAAGCAACCTTATAAGTAGGGTCATCTTCCTCATAAGAGCAGTGAGGACCAGCTTTTTTGAGTATAGCTTTACAGTCTGCTGACAGGTGGCGAAGAAGAAGGCTTTTTCCAGCATCTTCATACTTTTTAGTTATAGCATCTATGGCTTCAACACCAGAAGCATCCATAACTCTTGCATCTTTAAAGTCTAGGACAACTTTTGTAGGGTCATTTGGTATATCAAAGTTATCTGCAAAGGTAGTTGCACTTCCAAAAAAGAGAGGACCATCAAGTTTATAGATTCTAGTTCCATCTTCTTCTGTGTGAACTCGTGAAAATATTTTTGCATGCTTCCAAGCAAAGGCAAGAGCTGAGATAATAACACCTGCAATAACAGCGATAGCTAAATCTTCTACAACCGTAATGATGGTTACTGTAACCATCACAAAAGCATCAGTTTTTGGCATACGACTTAAACGAGAGAAGCTAGACCACTCAAAAGTTCCTATACTAACCATAAACATAATTCCAACTAAAACAGCAACAGGGATACTATTTAAAACACTGCTCATCGATACAACGAGGATGATTAAACCGACTGCTGCAACAAAAGAAGACAGCCTACCAACTCCGCCAGAAGTATAGTTGATGATACTTTGTCCAATCATCGCACAACCAGCCATACCACCAAAAAAACCACAAGTAATATTGCCAGTTCCTTGAGCTATACACTCTTTGTTAGCAGATCCGCGAGTATTACTAAGCTCATCTAAAACAGACAAAGTCAGTAAAGACTCTATGATACCAACAAGTGCAACAATTATAGAAAAAGGGAGAACTAAAAGGATAGCATCTAGGCTGAATATATACTCTGGAATACCAAAACTTGGAAGTTGCCCTGAGTATTTACTCATATCATCAAGACCGCTAAGAAGTAGAGTTTGGGTTTTTGTAATATACACACCTAGAGTGATAACTATGATGGCAACAAGTCCTGCGGGGACAGCTTTTGTGACTTTTGGAAGTAGGTACATTATCGCCATAGTGATAAATACTAAGATATACATTATATAGTCTTGACCCTCAAAAAACTTAAACTGAGCAGTTCCGATAACGATAGCAAGACCATTTACAAAGCCATGAATTGCAGGAGTAGGAACTAAACGGATAAACTTGCCAAGTCTAAATGAACCGATAGCTATCTGTATAGCTCCTGCTAAAATAGTTGCAAGTAGTATATAGTTTAAAACTCCCATAGCTATAGCTTCTTTTTGCATACCTTGTGCTTGAAGAAGTGAAGTTACCTCTAGTCCAAGACCAACAAATACAATAGCTACTGCTCCAGTTGCCCCTGAAATCATTCCCGCCTTACCACCTATGAGAGAGGTAATAAGCCCTAGTATAAAAGCTGTATAAAGTCCGACAATAGGACTAACTCCAGCTATAAAACTAAAAGCAATAGCCTCTGGAACCAGTGCAACTGCAACAACTAAGCCAGATAAAACATCATTTTTGATATTGCCATTTGAGTATTTTTTTAAATCAAACAACTTTTTAAGCCTTTAGTGAGCTTAACTGCTCTAAAACTTTTTCCTGTTTTGCTAGGGCATCTGCTAAAAGTGTACGGTTTTTATCTAAAACATCTTGCGGTGCATTTGCTACAAACTTTTCATTGTTTAGCATCCCATTGAGTTTTCCTATCTCTTTTTGAAGTTTTTCATCTTGTTTTGAAAGTTTTGAGATGATAGGACTAAGGTCAATAGACTCAGTTGGTATAAAACTCTCACAAAGCTTAGAGATATCACTTACAGAGTTTTGTATCTTTTGCTCGCAAAACTCTAAGTTTTGCACTTTTGCAAGTCTTGTAATAAAAGGCAACATCATCTCTTTGTCATCTTGTGAGATAGAGTCTATCTTTAGAAATGCTTGAGGTATCTTTTGGTTAGCTAGATCAACAAGAACCTTTGCTCGTCTTATAGAGATGATAGCATCCATGATGATTTCAAATTTTTTCTCTTCTTGGCGTTTTTTTGTTTTAGTGGGATAAGACATTATCATAATAGAGTCACTACTCTCAAGGCTTGTTCCTGAAAGTTCATGATAAAGATACTCTGTTATAAAAGGCATAAAAGGATGAAGTAGTTTCATAGCTTCTTTAAAGATAGCTCCAAGCTCAACTATTGATGCTTTGTCTGCTTTACTAAGCTCGATGCCCCAGTCGCAAAATTCATTCCATAAAAACCTATACATAACTAAAGCAGCATCATTAAACTTATACTCTTCTAAGTAGGCACGAACCTCTTTTGTAGCAAAGTTTAACCTAGATGCCATATATTTTCCAAGGTCACTTTTAAGGCAAAAACCATTTAAGTCAGGAAAGGTTTCCATATTCATCTGTAGGTATTTAGAAGCGTTATATAGTTTGTTAGTAAAGTTGCGGTTTTGTTCTAGCTTTTCTGTACTCATACGAATATCACGACCTTGAGCGGCACTTATAGCAAGAGTAAAGCGTAAAACATCAGCAGAATATTTATCTATAGTATCAAGAGGGTCTATGACATTGCCCTTTGATTTGCTCATCTTGTCGCCTTTTTCATCACGAACAAGAGCATGAAGGTAGATATGTTTAAATGGAAGTTCTCCATTAAAATGCTCACCCATCATCATCATTCTAGCTACCCAGAAAAATAAAATATCAAAACCAGTAATCAAAAGAGTATTTGGATAAAAATCTTTCATATCGTTTTGTCCATCTTGAGCCCAACCAAGAGTAGAAAATGGCCAAAGAGCAGAGGAAAACCAAGTATCTAAAACATCTGGGTCTTGACTTATGTTTTTAGAAGAACATTTGGAACAAGATGCTGGGTTTTGCTCAAGAGAGGCAAATTCATGTCCACAATCAGCACAATAAAAAACAGGGATCTGATGCCCCCACCATAGTTGGCGAGATATACACCAGTCACGAAGCTCACCCATCCAAGAGTTATAAGAGTTTATCCAGTGCGGAGGAAAAAACTTAGCTTCACCAGCATTTGTTTTGGCGATAGACTTTTGTGCTACCTCTTTTTTTAAAAACCATTGCTTAGAGATGTAAGGCTCTACAACACTTTTGCATCTATAGCAGTGTCCGACTTGATGCTTATGGTCTTCAACCTTTATCATAAAGCCCTCTTCTTCTAGTCTTTTAACAATAACCTCACGAGCTTCAAGTCTGTCTAAACCTTTAAACTCAGCAGCAGCATCATTTAAAACACCTTTTTCATCAAAAACTGTGATAAATTCTAAGTTGTGTCTTTTTCCAACTTCATAGTCATTTTGATCATGTGCAGGAGTAACTTTTACAACACCTGTTCCAAAATCCATATCAACATACTCATCAGCGATGATGACTACCTCTCTATCTAATAGAGGCAGTTTTATCTTTTTGCCAATAAGGTCTTTGTACCTTTTATCATCAGGGTGAACCATTATAGCAGTATCACCAAAATATGTTTCAGGTCTAGTAGTAGCCACTTCAATAAAACCACTTCCATCTGCAAAGGGGTACTTTATATGGTAAAACTTGCCGTTTGTGTCTTCATGCTCAACCTCGATATCACTTAAAGCCCCATCATGTGGACACCAGTTTACCATGTAGTTTCCACGAACTATAAGACCCTCATCATAAAGCTTGACAAATGCCTCTTTAACTGACTTTTGCAAGCCTTCATCCATTGTGAATCGTTCACGATTCCATGCAGGAGTTACCCCCATCTTTCGTAGTTGTTCTGTCATAATGCCAGCGGACTCTTCTTTCCATGCCCAAGCTCTCTTTAAAAAAGCTTCACGGCCTATCTCCTCTTTTGTTGTTCCACTTGCGAGGATCTGTTTTTCTACAACATTTTGTGTAGCTATTCCTGCATGGTCTGTTCCGGGTTGCCAAAGAGTTTTATATCCGTCCATTCGTTTAAAACGAGTGATAATATCTTGAAGGGTAAATGTTAGTGCATGACCTATATGTAGGCGACCTGTTACATTTGGAGGAGGCATCATTATCGAGAAATTTTTCCCATCTTTTTGAATGGCTTTGTTACCATCTATTTCAAAGTAGTTTCTATCTTCGCATATTTTGTAAAACTTACTCTCTATCTCGCTGGGGTTGTAGCTGTTTTGTGACATATAATCGCCTTAAAATTGTCTATTAAAATTGTGCGATTATACCTAAAATGTAGTGAAAATTTACTTAGATTCCAGTAACTCTTTTTTTTATCTTTTTTTTATCTTCATACATATTTTTATCTGCTTTAATGATAATTTTTTCTAAGTCACCACCAAGCTTAAACTCAGTCACTCCAAATGAAAAACTTACTCTAAAAGATGATATGTTAGACTTCAATTTTTTAGAAATTACATCTTCTCTGATGCTCTCAAGGTTAGAGATAGCTTTTGAGCTAGATATCCCTTTTTTGTAAATAATTATAAACTCATCTCCGCCAAACCTAACAACTGTAGATTTTGATTTTTTGAGTTCATTTGAGATATATATTAAAACTTTATCTCCTATTATATGCCCATGGGTGTCGTTTATCATTTTAAAGTAATTTAAATCAATCATTGCCAACGTGCCAGACTCTATAAATGTAGATCTGTCATCTGCTAGAAGGTTGTCATGAAGCCATTTTCTGTTAAAAGTGTTTGTTAGTTCATCTTTATACATAGACTCTCGTAGTTTTTCTACTTCTGCTCTAAGCTCTTGCGATTCTTTTAAAACTTCACTAAGTGCTTTTGCATCCTTTTCTTTTATGGCATCTATGGCTTTGTCGGCATTTTTACTAAGCTGTTTTACATTTTTAGAGGCTTGGACCTGCATACTTGTCAAGTTGGAGCATTCTAATATCATCAAGTCTCTAGCAAGCTCTTTTTCACCACTCATATCCATCTTATGTATAGCTGCAAACTTTGAAAAAATAGATGCATAGATGCTAGGTGTTACAACTGAAAGTTGCTCCGCTGAATTTTTTGTTTCATTAGAAACAATTTTTAAGGTATCTGTATTGCTCATATCATTCTCTTATAAATAGATTATAACAATATTATTACATAAGTTTATTGAATAATAGTTTAAATCTATACTGCTATAATTGCATTCTTAAATAATGTAGGAGAATTACTTGCCATTATCCCGTTTAAATGAACAACAATACAAAGCAGCCACTTCAAACTCTTCAAAAAACCTTATCATAGCATCTGCAGGAACAGGAAAAACTTCTACCATTGTTGGTCGCATAGCTTACCTTTTAAACTCAAACATTAAACCAGAAGAGATTTTGCTCCTTACTTTTACAAACAAAGCAGCAGCGGAGATGGTTTCTCGTGTTGCAGAATTTTTTGGAAAAGATGTTGCATCTAGTATAGATGCTGGAACTTTTCATGCGGTTAGTTATAGATGGCTAAAAAAACAAAACAAAAAAGTTATTTTAAAACAACAAAGAGAGCTAAAAACGCTTTTTAGAAGTGTGTTTGAAAAGCGTTCTTTTGAGCATATAGATGCAGATATAGCCCCCTATGGAGGTAACTATCTATATGATATTTACTCCTTTTATCAAAACACAGAACTAAGTTTAAACTTTGAAGATTGGATAATATTAACATACCCTGAACATGAGCTTTTTTCCTTAATATATGCAGATGTTATAGATGAGTTTGAAGCTCTTAAAAGTGAGTATGGATTTGTAAACTTTAATGACCTGCTTCTAAACTTTAGAGAATTGTGTAAAAATAGTGACCTAGGTTATAAAGAGCTTTTAGTAGATGAGTATCAAGATACAAATGCTCTTCAAGGAACACTCATAGATGCTATGAAGCCACCATCTCTTTTTTGTGTTGGTGATTATGACCAGAGCATCTATGCTTTTAATGGTGCAGATATCTCTATCATCGGCTCTTTTGCTACAAAATATCCAGATGCTATTGTCCATACACTTACAAAAAACTATCGTTCAACCTTGCCTATACTCTCTCTTGCAACAAAAGTGATAGAGTACAACGAACGCATCTATCCTAAAAACTTAGAAGTAACAAGAATAGAGGTTTCAAAAGCTCCAACTCTTTTAGCCTTTGATGAGCTTTTTGACCAGTACCATGCTATAGCAGCAAAGATAAGAGATACACAAACACCACATGAAGATATAGCTGTTATCTTTAGAAACAACTCATCAGCAGATGGTATTGAGGTTGGTTTAAGGGAGTTAGATATTGCTTGTAAAAGAAAGGGCGGTACAAGTTTTTTTGACTCAAAAGAGATTAAAGCCGTTTTGGATTTTTATACACTATTGATAAATGAGTCAGATATGATGGCTTTTATACATCTTTTTGAATTTGCAAGGGGCATCGGGAGTGCAATGTCAAAAGAGTTATATATAGCACTAAAAACTTTAGGTCATGGTAGTATTTTTTATGGTCTATATGCTCCTGATGAGTCTATCAAAAATCCATTTGAAAAAAGAAAGCTAAACCGCCAGCTTGGTCTTTTTGATGAGTTTTTAGAACTAGGTGCTGTTGGAAAATTTGCAAAGCTTGGCTTTACTCCTAAGTTTATGAAAAACCCCATATTAAAACACCCTAGACTAAGCAAAGACAATGCGAGTTTTTTACATGATTTTTATCTACTTTATAAAGATTTAAAAGGGATTAAACAACCAAAAACAATAGTAAAAAAAATAGCAACATCGGCTATGTTTAAGTATATATTTGAGATACTTTCAAACAAAAGAGCTCAGTTAAAAGATGGTTCAGTTGATGAAAAACAAAAAAAAGAATCACTTAGTCGCATAGCTAGAAAGATGATGCTTTTAGAAGAGTTATCAAAACCATACTCACAACATGAAAGGTTTTTAAATGCTATGATCTTAGGTTCATCTGACTTGACTCAAGGGGAGGGAGTAAACCTTTTGAGTGTTCATGCATCTAAGGGCTTAGAGTATAAAGAGGTCTATGTCATCGACCTAATGGACGGAAGGTTTCCAAACAGAAAGCTTATGCAAAGAGGTGGCTCACTAGATGAAGAGAGGCGACTTTTTTATGTTTCTGTTACTCGTGCAAAAGATATTTTATATCTTAGTTTTGCAAAGTATGACAAGATAAAAAAGATAAACTTTATGCCATCTCAGTTTCTTTATGAAGCTGGTCTTGTCCCAAAAGATGAGGCATACAGAGCTTTAGTCCTAAAAGAGATGGATAAAGAAGAGGACTAGAGGATCACTAGTGCTTCTTGTGTATTTCTAAATTTACGAACTGCTAAAAAGTAAGTATGACCTAGATAGATAGCATAAAAAATTGCTCCAAAAAATATAATAAATGGAATAAGAGATATAAGATATAAACCTAATGTTTTCAACCTTAAAGAAGATGCATTCATAAATTTGATCTGTTTACTTTCCTCTCTTGTGCAGATATTTGAAGCTATGTCAAAGATCATCATCTTATGAAAAAAGTAGTAAAGGGGTAGGTTGAAAGCTACTACATTTACAAGGGGTATGAAGTAAAATGGTATCAAAACTATAAACAGAAGCAGCATAACCAAAGCCCATTTTACAACTAAAAACAGTGACTCGAAAATATTTGAATATCCTATGATCTCGACATCTCTATAGTGCCTATGTTGAAGTTCTTTTAAAACCAGAGGTGTTAAAAAGCCTACGACAATAACAGCTATAAAGATAGAAATATAAAGAACCGCAAAACTACCAACGGCATATATAAGAAAAGTTGCTATCCATGAAGTGATAGCATAGCTCATCAAAAACTGAACAATAGCAGTTCCCTGAAGCATAGTGTCAATATTTTCGGTATGAGGAATCCCATCTTGCATAGTTGTTTGACTTGAGTGAACTTCAACTTGCCCTAGTTCTTCTAGCTGATCAACTCCTATACCAGCAACAATAAAAAATAAAATATACATAATAATAAGTGTCAATATAAGTGGAGCTAGTGAAAACTTCAGCATTTTAGGTGTTAATAGGTCCTTTATGCTTTGTACTATCATGTTTGACTCCAAGTGTTTTATAGTTTTAATAACTTTTTCCTTTTATATCCAATAGCCATAGCAACAAGGTTGCTAGGTATGGTTTGTATTTTTTTATTATAGCCTAGAACTGCTTCGTTGTAAGCTACTTTAGTAGCTATAATTTGTTCTTTTGTTTCATTGTCATC
>JAERRX010000088.1 GCA_016735225.1 Sulfurimonas sp.
ATGTAATAAAAAAATTATAACTCAAAATTATACTTAATGCAATAGTATTGTTATAATTTATAATAATTTAGCTATAATAATACTAAAATAATATAGATACTTGGCAGACAATGGAAAAAATATTTAAAAAACTTAATGCATCTCAAACTAAAGCAGTTAAACACTCAGAGGGTCCTGTGCTAATTTTAGCAGGAGCTGGTAGTGGAAAAACAACTACAATCATATCTCGATTGGCCTACCTTATCGAGGTCCTAGGTATTCCCGCATCTAACACACTAACTTTAACTTTTACAAACAAGGCAGCTAAAGAGATGAGAGATAGGGCATCAGAGATGATAAGCAATATATCTTCTCCTCCACTTTTGTGTACTTTTCACAAGTTTGGACTTTTGTTTTTAAAGTTTAACATTCATCTTATAAAGCGAGAAAACAACTTTGTTGTTATAGATACAGATGACAAAAAAAGAATTATCAAAAAAATAAACTCTGAACTACCGACACCACTCATCGCAAGTGAGATCTCAAGATATAAAAACTCTCTTTTAAGTCCAGATGAAGCTTATAAGCAAGCTGAACTTTATAACTACCAACAAATAGCAAAGGTTTATGAGCAGTATCAAGCATATCTAATGGAAAACAATTTAGTAGATTTTGATGATTTGATAGCCTTGACATACAAACTATTAGACGAAAACCCTGAATTAGCAAAAAGCATATCTCAAAAATATAGCTACATAATGGTAGATGAGTATCAAGATACAAATGAGTTGCAACTAAAACTTTTACAAAAACTATGTTGTTCTCACAACAACCTATGTGTTGTTGGGGATGATGATCAAAGCATCTATGGCTGGAGGGGAGCTCATATTCGTAATATTATGGAGTTTGATCAGGACTTTGCTGGTACAAATACTTTTAAGCTTGAAGAAAATTACCGTTCTCGTGAGCCTATCTTAAAAGTTGCCAACTCTCTTATAGAACATAACCGCTCTAGGCTAGGTAAAAAACTTATCCCTACCTGTGGTTCAGGAGAGGATGTTACAGTCTTGAACTCTCATGATGAAAATGAAGAATCAAGAAAAATAGCAACTAAGATAAATAAGCTTTTAAGTTCTGGTGTAAAAGCAAACGATATAGCTATCTTATATCGTGTAAATGTTTTGAGTCGTTCTATAGAAGATGGCTTAAACCGCTCTGGCATCTCTTATAAACTTGTTGGTGGGCTTAGGTTTTATGATAGAGCAGAGATAAAAGATCTGATAAGCTATATAAGGGTTATAACAAATTTTCATGATGATTTTTCATTTAAAAGAATAGTAAATAAACCAAAAAGAGGCTTAGGAAAGACTAGTATAGATAAGATAGAGTTAGCTGCACACTCAGGTGAAACTTCTATCTATGAGTATCTTAAAAAAGCATCTCTTGAGGAGTTAGAAGCTCTTGTAAAAAAGAAAAATGCCCATACTTTAAAAACATTTATAAGTAACCTAGAAAAAATTTCAAAAATTTCTATAGAATCAACTTATGACTTTATAGATGAGCTTGAAAATACATTTCACTTAAAAGATATATATGCTGGAATGGCTGATGAAGCAGATAGAGTTTTAAATATGGATGAGTTTTATGGTTTATTTCGAGATTTTGTAAAAAAATCCCCAGTATCTGGACTTGATGAATTTTTAAATGAGCTAACTTTACAAAGTGAACAAGACCAAGTTGAAGGAGCTAGCATCTATATGATGAGTATTCATGCCTCAAAAGGCTTAGAGTTTGAGCATGTATTTATCATAGGACTTGAGGAGGGTTTTTTACCTCTTGTTGGCGAGGGAAGCGACTTAGAAGAGGAGAGGCGATTAGGCTATGTTTCTTTTACTAGAGCCAAAACTACTTTAACACTTTCACATGCATCTAGTAGGTTTTATAAGGGGCGAAGAAGTGACCTAGAAAAAAGTAGGTTTTTTAATGAAGCTGGACTTTGTGAAGGCTCTTTAAAGCTTGAAAAAAATACAGCCTTTAAAAAAGGTGACTTAGTTCGTCACAAAATATTTGGTGCAGGAAGAGTTATTGGCATAAGTAAAAGTGGGCGGGAGTTTAAGCTAAAAATAAACTTTGCTGGTATTTCAAGAGATATATTGGCTTCTTTTGTTGAGCGACTATGAACCGACTATTTGTAGCATACAAGCCAACATGGATAAGTTCAAACCATTTTTTATCTCATCTCAAAAGAAAATACAAAACTAAAAAAGCTGGATTTACTGGAACACTTGACCCTTTTGCAAAAGGTGTGTTAATAATTGGCTTAGGTTCACATACAAAACTTTTTAGATTTTTAAATAAAACTCCAAAAAAGTATAGAGCCACTTTATGGTTAGGTGCAAAAAGTGATTCACTTGATACTGAGATGATTGAAAAGGTTGAGCATCTTAGAGAGTTTAGTTATGAAGATATACAAAAAAGTGTAAAGTCATTAGAGGGTGAACTAGAGTATGAACCTCCTATCTTTAGTGCTAAAAAAATTAACGGACAGAGAGCTTATGACCTAGCTAGAGCAGGAAAAGAGTTTACTCTAAATAAAATAAACTCTAGCATCTATGAGATAGATCTCATAAACTATTGTCATCCATTTGTGACTTTTGAAGCAACTGTTTCTCAAGGAACATATATACGCTCTCTTGGGCTTTTAATCGCTAAAGATTTAGGTCTTAAGTATGCTAGTCTTAGTGCCTTAGAAAGACTAAACGAAGGGCAGTTTGTCTATGATGGAGAAAAAGCACTAGATATAAAACAGTCTCTTAATATAAAGGAGAATTTTTACAATGGAGATAGTGATAATATAAAATATGGTAGGGTTCTTGCTTTAGAAGATGTAGAAATTAAAAAAGATGGATATTACTGGCTAGATAATGGTGACAATATCTCAATAATTAATATACAAAACAAGATAATAAAATATGACCTAAACAAGGTAAATATATGTTAGTATTAGCTAGAAAGCTAGATGAGTCAATCCTAATAGGCGATGATATATCTATAAAAATCATATCCATAGACAAGGGTGTTGTTAAACTTGGTATAGATGCACCTAAAGATATTTCTATTATGAGAAATGAACTTTTAGAAGGGGTCAAAGACTCAAATATTGCTGCTTCAAAAGTTTACAACCAAAACGATCTAAGCCTACTTAGTAAAATTATCAAAAAATAAACTATGAAAACATATAAAGCTTATGCCAAAGTAAATATTTTTTTGAAAATCACAGGAAAAAGAGATGGGTTTCATGAAATTATCTCTAGGTTTATGAGAGTAAACTCTCTTTATGATGAGCTATCTTTTATAAAAAAAACTTCAAAAAAGTTTGAAATCATCGGAAACTTCTCTTGTTCTACCAAACAAAACACTATATATAAAGCATACGAAGCATTAAAACAAAGCATAAAGTCTGACTCATTAGAAAAACTAATGCAAACTTATGCCATAAAAGTTGATAAACGGATCCCCGCTTTTGCTGGCTTAGGAGGAGGAAGTAGCGATGCTGCTACTTATCTTCACATGTGCAACGAAGCTTTAAACCTTGGTCTTAGTAAAAATGAGTTAGCATCTATAGGCTCAAAGGTTGGGGCTGATGTTGCTTTTTTTATATATGGCTACAATAGTGCAAATGTAAGTGGTATCGGAGAGATAGTCCAAGAGTACAAAGAAGAGATCATGGACTTTAAGATATTTACTCCAGATATTGAAATAAGTACACCGAAAGTCTATAAAAGTTACAGAAAAAACTTTTATTCACCTATAGATGCTAAAGAGATAGAGAGCTTAAAAAATATGGACTCTATCAATATTTTAAACAATATGTCAGCAGATGAAGCAAATGATCTTTTAAAGCCAGCGATCTTAGAATATACAGAGTTAAAAAAACACTCCAAAGATGGATATTTTTTTAGTGGTAGTGGTAGTAGCTTTTTTATGCTACAATAAAATAAAAATACAAAAAGAGAAGGTTTAAGATGGGTAATACCCTTGCTAAAAATAAAAAAGCCTATTTTGATTACTTTTTAGAAGAAAAGTTTGAAGCTGGTTTAGTCTTACAAGGTAGTGAAGTAAAGGGCATTCGTGCAAATAGAGTAAATCTAAAAGATAGTTTTATTCGTTTTGTTCAAGGTGAAGCATTTTTATTTAATGCACACATAGGAAGACTTGAAACAACACACCACTACTATACACATGAAGAAAGAGGAAGCAGAAAACTACTTTTACACAAAAAACAGCTACAAAAGATGAAAATAGCCGTGGAAAAAGATGGATACACTATAGTTCCACTTCAACTATACTTTAATGCAAGAAACCTCGTAAAGATCCAAATAGCTATCGCTAAGGGAAAACAACTTCACGACAAAAGGCAGGACTTAAAAGCTAAAGATATGAAAAGAGATATTGCTAGAGCTATGAAAGACTACTGATGAAATATTTTTTATTATTAGCATTGCTAACATCACAACTTTTTTCACTAAACATAAGTCTGCACAACTCCAGTGTAGCAAATGGCAAAACTGCAATAATAGAACTAAAAAAAGAAAAAAACTTAAACTATATAAAAATTTTAATAGGTAAAAAAAAGCTTACTATATATAAGCATCCATCTAAAAAAGAGCTATTTTATGCACTAATTCCTATAAACTACTATAAAAAACCCACAAAACTTAAAGTAGAAATAGTTTATAAAGAGAATAAAATACAAAAGATAGAAACTGTTTTTTTAAAAGTTATAGATGCAAAATATAAAAAAGAAAGCATCAAAGTACAAAAATCAAAAGTTACTCTGGGTAAAAAAGATAGAAAAAGAGCATCAAGAGAATATAGTGAAGCTATGAGCATCTACAAGCACTCAACAAAAAAAAGCTATATCTCTTCAAAGTTTATAGCTCCTATGAAAAGTAAGATAACTAGCCCATTTGGAAAGGCTAGAATCTACAACAACATCTTAAATGGCTACCATAGCGGAACAGACTTTAGAGCCAAAGTAGGAACTCCTATCATCGCTAGCAACTCTGGAAAGGTCGTCTTAGTAAAAGATAGATTTTATTCAGGTGGCAGTGTTGTAATAGATCATGGTCAGGGCATCTATACCTGCTACTTTCACATGAGCAAATTTGATGTAAAAAAAGGTGAGATTGTAGAAAAAGGTGAACTTATTGGTCTTTCTGGGAAAAGCGGAAGAGTTACAGGACCGCACTTGCATTTTAGTGCTAGAGTTAATGGGCAACAAGTTGACCCACTTCAACTTATAAAATTATTAAACAATAATTTATTTTAATCTAAGGATAAACAATGTCAGTATTTCAAATTCTAATGCTTGGGGCTTCAGCTTTTTTTGCATATAAAATTTATGAGCATGTACAAACACTACAAGAACACGAACCAAAACAAGAGCCTCAAACTCAAGATGAGGAAAAAAGTGCAGATACTTTTTCACCTTTTTCCCCTGAAGCTTTAGTGCAAAAAGCTGACAAGGCTTTTGAAGAGGAAGATTTTCAAAAGGCTTTAGCACTTCTAAATGAAGCAGATGCCAAAGAACCACGTAATTCTGAAATATTATTTAAAACTGCTTATATTCTTCAAAAGTCTAATGACAATGAAGAAGCACTTAAATACTACAAAAAAGCACTACAAGAAGATAAACAAAATGAGTTTATTCACAACTCTATGGCAAGTATCTATAGAGAAAATGGAGAGTTTGCGTCAGCACAGATGTATCTAAATGCCTCACTTGAAATAGATAATAAAAATGCTATAACCTACTATAATTATGGAAATCTTTTTGTAGAGATGAAAGATAATGGAGGGGCAAAAGAGATGTATGAAAAAGCTATAGAGATAGACTCAGAGTTTACTCAAGCAAAAGAGGAACTAGATAAGTTATCATGAAAATTGCAAAAATTTATGAGTTTTTAGATGAGTTATCTCCATTTGAGCTACAAGAAAGCTGGGACAACTCAGGCTTGTTACTTGGCGATATGAATGGCGAAGTGCAAAAGATAGTTTTGAGCATCGATGTCGATGAAGAGCTTATAGACTCGATGGATAAAAATACTCTTTTGATAACTCATCACCCTATTATCTTTGGAGGCTTAAAGAACTTAGAGTTTAGTAAATACCCTGCAAATCTTATTCAAAAGATGATTTTAAAAAATATCTCCAATATCGCTATGCATACAAATTTTGATAAAACACATCTTAATGATTATGTAGTTGAAGAGATATTAGGATATAAAATCGCCTCCAAAGATGGATTTGTAACTTACTTTGATGTTGATATTGAGTTTGATAAATTTACACATCAAATATCAAAAGTCTTTAAATTACCTCACACAAAATTTGTAAAAAATCATAAAAACTTAAAAAGAGTAGCATTGACTACAGGCTCTGGATGCTCTTTGATAAAAAATATAAAAGCTGATTGTTTTTTAACAGGAGACATCAAATACCACGATGCCATGGAGTCTAAGAGCATAAATTTATCACTTATTGATATAGGACATTTTGAAAGTGAATGTTTTTTTTCACAAATTTTGCATCCTTATTTGAAAATTTTAGGTTTAGAAGCTATAATTGCATCATCAAAGAACCCATTTACATACATTTAAAAGTATAAACCCTAAAGGAGATTGAGTGAACCAACATCTTAAACAACTGATAAACCTATCTAAAGTAGATAAAGAGATAGATGCATTTGAACCACAAATCGAAGAAGCAAACTCTAAATATGAAGCTGCATTAGCAAAAAAGAAAAGTATCGATACTGATATTGAAAACCTTACTAATGAGATCAAAGAAGAGCAACTTAAGAAACATAAAAATGAACTTCACCTAGCTGAACTTTCACAAAAGTTAGAAGATAACTCTAAAAAAACTGCTGAGATTAAGACTGAGAGAGAGATGAAATCTCTTCAACTCGAAGAAGAGATAGCAAAAGAACAGATCACTTTTGCAAATGAAGAGATAGCAAGACTTGAAAAGATTATAGAGGCAAAACAAGAACAAGTTGAAGTTGCTAAAGTTTCTTTAGATGAAGTAGATTCTAACCTTGAATCTGTAAAATCAGATGTTGATAAAAAACTAGAGGTTATTAACAAAAGCAGACAAAAAGTATTTCTACAAAAAGAGAAACTTTTAGCTTCTGTAAATCAAAAGGGTCTTACTTTTTATCAAAAAATCCGTCGTTGGGCAAGAAACACAACTGTTGTGTCAGTGGAAGACCAAGCTTGTATGGGTTGCTATATGCTCCTAAGCGATAAGATATATTCAGATGTTATAAGAGCTGAAGATATTACAACTTGTCCACACTGTGGTCGTATTCTTCATGTGGAAGAAACCAACGAGTAGGGCTTGAAGCCATTTACAATTTTTTACTATATCTTAAGTGTTGTGCTGTACTTTATAGCACTTCCTCTTTTGATATACCTCTCTTTTAAGCAAAAACACAAAGAGTCCATCCCCTCTCGTTTTTTTCTTTTTAACAATCCACCTTTTAGTTCTGATGATGGTGTATGGTTTCATGTATGCTCACTCGGAGAGACTAAAGCACTAAAGCCGATACTTGAGCTTTTAGATGGCACACACATTAACATAACAACTATCACACAAACAGGTCAGAAAGAGGCTAAGAAGTATGATGCTGATCTTAGGTACCTACCCTATGAGATGCTACTTCCCTTTTGGATAAAAAAACCAAAGGTTCTTGTAGTTTTAGAAGCTGAATTTTGGTATATGTTGTTTGTAGTAGCATCTTCAAGAGGATGCAAGGTTATTTTACTAAATGCTCGCATATCTGATAAAAGTGTAAAAAAATACTTACAATTTGCATGGTTTTATAAAAGGTTGTTATCAAATGTTGAAATCATCTATGCTCAAAGTGAGATAGATAAAAATCGCTTTATAGCTCTAGGAGCTAAAAATATAGAAGTGGTTGGAAATATAAAATTGGCCGCTAAGGTTATAAAAACAAAAGAGTATCTAAAACCATCTAAAGAGTCTATAGTAGCTGCTAGCACACATGAGGGCGAAGAAGAGATGATCTTAAACTCATTTGTAGAGTACAAAAAAGAGCTAGATGCAAAACTGATAGTTGTTCCAAGACATCCTGAGAGGTTTGAAGATGTTTACAAGTTGATGCAATCTTATGCTGATAAAAATTCACTAAGCCTATCAAGATTTTCCAAGCAAGCTAACTTTGATGCTGACTTGATTTTAGTAGATGCTATGGGTGAGCTCAACAACATATATGCCATAAGTGATATAGCTATACTCGGTGGTGCTTTTAAAAAAGATGTTGGTGGGCATAACCCTCTTGAGCCTGCTTTTTTTGGCTGTAAAATAATAACAGGCAAATATTTTCATGACCAAAAAGAGCTTTTTAAGTATGTTCATCATGTCCAGTATGTTGAAGAAGATGAGATAGAAAAAGCACTAAAAGCATCTAAAGAACTACCAGAGTCTATGGTAGAAGAGAAGATAAATCTAGAACCAATTATAAATAAAATACTAGGAAAATAAGATGGCAAACGAAAAAGCATATAAAATTTTAGCCCTTCAAGAGGGTGTTTCAAATAGCCAAGCAAAATCTATGATAGATAGAGGTTTGGTTTATGTTGGAAATAAAAAAGTAGTTATCGCTCGTGGAGAGCTAGATGCTAAAACAATTTTTAGAGTTCAAAAGATAGAAAAGATGAAGCCTATCTTTGAAAATGATGAGATAATTGTTGTTGATAAACCTGCTTATATAAACTCAGATGAGATAGAAAGGCAACTAAAACCTGCGGTACTGCTTCACAGACTAGACCGTGAAACAAGTGGTGTCTTGATGCTTGTTAAAGATGAAGACTTTAGGCAAAAAGCTATAAAAGAGTTTAAAAAAGATAGTGTTTATAAAGAGTATATCGCATGGGTAGAGGGTATCATAAGTGAGCCTATAGAGGTTGATAAACCTATATTGACACAAAGAAAAAACAACAAAGCTTACTCCAATGTATCGGGAAAAGGAAAACCAGCAAGAACAGAGTTTTTTCCAGATATAGTAAGTGCAAATAAAACAAAAATAAAATGTATCATACACAATGGTAGAACACATCAGATAAGAACGCATCTACGCTATATAGACCACCCAATAGTAGGCGATGAGCAGTATGGCGGAAGACGAGCTAAGAGAGTTATGCTTCATGCTCACAAAGTTAGACTTTTAGGTATGGAGTTTGTATCACCTGAGCCTAAGGTATTTGTTGATTTTCAATAGTTTTGATATAATCCAAAAAAATTACATTAATTCAAGAAGGTATTTTTATGTTTGACACACTCACCAACTCATTTACAGCTGCGATAAAGAAGATTCGTACTTTTGATGATGAAAAAGCACTTACAAAAGCTCTAAATGAACTCAAAAAATCACTCTTAAAAGCAGATGTGAACCATAAAGTAGTAAAACAGCTCATAAACGATGTTCAAGTAAGAACAAAACAAAATGGCATAGGAAAAGATCAATTCCTAGATGCTCTCAAATCAACACTTTATGAAATTTTAGAGATAGGAGGAAACAAGGGTTTTATATTTGCTCCAAATCCTCCAACTGTTATACTTATGACAGGCTTGCAAGGCTCTGGTAAAACTACTACAACTGGTAAACTAGCAACATACTTAAAGTCTAAGCAGAAAAAAGTTCTTATAGTTGCTGCCGATCTACAGCGACTAGCAGCGGTCGAACAACTTCGCCAAATAAGCACTCAAATAGAAGTAGAGCTATTTGAAGATGAGAGTACTAAAAATCCTGTTGATGTTGTAAAAGCTGCTCTTAAAAAAGCAAAAGATGGCATCTATGATGTTGTACTTATAGATACAGCGGGTAGGCTAGCCATAGATGATGAGCTTATGAGTGAGCTAGAAGATGTCAAAAAAGCAGCAAATCCCAGTGAGATATTTTATGTTGCAGACTCTATGACAGGTCAAGATGCAGTCAGAACAGCAACAAGCTTTAAAGAAAAAATAGGCATAGATGGGGTAATACTTTCAAAATACGATGGAGATGCTAAGGGTGGTGTTGCTCTTGGTCTCTCATCTCAAGTAAAAGTTCCTCTTAGATTTATCGGTCATGGTGAAAAGATGGAGGATTTAGAAGTCTTTTTACCAGAACGAATAGTCAATCGCCTTATGGGGCTTGGTGATATTGAAGGTTTAGCTGAAAAAACTGCAACTATAATGGACGATAAAAAGGCTAAACAATTAACAGCTAAGATCAAAAAAGGTAAGTTCAATTTCAATGACTTTTTAGAGCAGATGGAAAGTATGAAAAAGATGGGTAGTGTGAAGTCTCTTATGGGCATGATACCGGGCATGGGCAATATGTCAAAGGCTCTTAAAGACTTTGATGTAGAAAACTCAAGCGAACTTAAAAATATAAAATCAATGGTATCTTCTATGACTAAAAAAGAGAGAGAAAACCCTGATCTTTTAAATAACTCTCGTAAGCAAAGAATAGCAATGGGTTGTGGCTTAACTCAAGCAGAGATAAACAGAATGATAAAACAGTTTAAAAATGCTGGTAAAATGGCTAAAAAGTTTTCAGGCAAAAAAGGGATGCAAGACCTGCAAGCGATGATGGGACAGATGGGCGGTTCTGGAGGCATGGGAGCTATTCCTAGATAAATATGCTTAGAATACTTTTTTTAAGCATTTTTAAAATAAAGAAGAAACTGGACTAGAGTTTTTAAAACATAAATTTATATAAGGAGTTTATAATGAAAATAGACAGTTATTCAGTAGCCATGAATGCTCAACACTATAAGTTAAATGCTGAATCATCAAATAGTTCAATAGATAAAAATCAAGATGATTTTACAAGCGAGAAGTCTGTGCAAACTCAACAAGCCTTAGAAGACTCAGACAAATCAACGGACAACTATAATAAATTATCAAATACTCTAGCTTCAGCACTGGTTAAAAACCTTCATACTCAATCACACTCTTCACTTAGCGACAGAGTTGAGATAGGTGTAACAAAGGTTGAAGCAGAATCTTTAAGCTATCAAGTAGATGCACTCATAAAAGCCAACGGAGCAGAGATAGAGCTATCATTGAATGTCTTTCTATCAAGAAGCTTTATACAAAATACAAGCATAACAACAGGCTCTCTAAACCAACTCAAAGACCCTCTTGTCTTAAACCTTAATGGGTCTTTGCCAAGCCTAAGCACAAATACTTTCTCTTTCGATATAGATAGTGATGGGAAAAAAGATCAAATCTCTATGCTATCAGATGCAAGTGTCTATTTAGCCCTAGATAAAAATGAAAATGGAATAATTGACAATGGTTTAGAACTATTTGGAACTAAAAGCGGAGATGGTTTTGCAGATCTTAAAAAATATGATGAAGATGCTAACGGCTGGATAGATGAAAATGATGCAATATTTGATAAACTGCAGGTATGGCAAAAGAGTGATACTAAAAGCAAACTCATAGGGCTTGGAGAAGTTGGAATCGGTGCTATTTTTTTAGGAAGTACACAGACACCTTTTTCACTAAAATCAGAAACCAATGAACTACTCGGTGAGATGAAAAAAAGTGGTTTTTTTCTTTATGAAAATGGATTGGCTGGTGTATTATCGCAGGTAGATTTAGTTGTAGATGCAAATACTCAAAAAAGTTTGGATACATTTAGTGACTTAAAGAAAAATTTAACATCTTTAAGCTTGGAAAATACCTATACAGATAAAAGTAGTGATTCAGAAGATGGTGATTCAAAAATACAAAAACTTCAAGAGATGATAGAAGATTTAGAATCTAAGCTGTCAAAAGCAGATAAATCTGATAAACCAGATTTACAAGCAAAAATAGGTGTTTTAAATGCTCAAATCATCGCTTTATTAAGCTCGGACTTCAGTTAATATAGTTATGATACAATCCCTTTTATGATAATACTTTTTGACTTAGACGGAACACTTATAGACTCTACAGATGCGATAGTTAGTACCTTTCATCACTCTTTTGATGTGCATGAAACTTCACACCCTACAGATGAAGAGATAATGCTACTTATTGGTTATCCTTTAGATATCATGTACTCAAAACTAGGAATAGCTGAAGATAAGGTTTGGGACTTTGTTGCTACTTATAAAGAGGAGTATAGAAAAATATCTACGATAAAAACAACACTGCTAGAAAATGCAAAACAAGCAGTACAAGAGGCTAGTAAATTTGCTACACTTGGCATAGTAACTACAAAAACAGGAACATACTCTAAGGTTTTGATGGAGTATTTTGGTCTTATGCAATATTTTGATGTTCTTATAGGAAGAGAAGATGTTGAGCATCCAAAGCCAGATGCTGAGCCGATCTTAAAAGCTCTTGAACTTTTAAATCTTAAAGATAAAGATATTTGGATGATAGGAGATACAAAGCTTGACCTCATAGCAGCTACAAATGCAAAGGTTAATTCTATTGGGGTACTTAGTGGATATGGTACATCTGATGTTCTAAAAAAATATACAGATCTTATATTTAGTGATTCGTTTGAAGCCATTAAGTATCTAAAAAAAAGAAATATATCAAATTTCAACTACTATTAAGAGCAACTTGCCTAAAATGCCCTTTATTAGAACTGAAAATTCTTACACAAGCAAAAAGAAGGAGAATTAATGCTAGAAATTAGATGGCATAGTCGTGCTGGTCAAGGTGCTGTTACAGGTGCTAAGGGATTGGCAAATGTTATTTCTACAACTGGAAAAGAGGTGCAAGCTTTTGCATTTTACGGGTCTGCTAAGCGTGGAGCTACGATGACAGCTTATAACCGTGTCGATGATAAAGTTATTATGAATCATGAAAAATTTATGGAGCCTGATTATGTTTTTGTTATCGACCCTGCTTTAGTTTACACATCAGATGTAACAATAAATGGAAAGAGTAATACAAAATATATAGTCACAAGCCACCTTTCAAAAGAAGAGGTAATAAAAGCTCAGCCAAAACTAGAAGGCAAAGAAGTTTATACTGTTGATTGTATCAAAATTTCTCAAGAAACTATAGGTCGTGCTATTCCAAATACACCGATGCTTGGAGCATTTATGAAAATTTCTGGAATGTATGATATAGAGTTTTTTAAAGATAATATGAAAAGAGTATTGGGCAAGTTACCTCAAAAAATCATAGATGGAAATATGCTAGCAATTCAACGTGCATACGACGAAGTGAAATAAGGAATATATGATGATAGAAAAAGGATGGAATGATTTTGAAATCGGAGCAATGCTTCGTACATTCGACGGAGGTGTTTCTGATATCTCTACTATAAGCCAAGAAGATCGCTCTTACTCACAAAGCAGTTCATATACAGCTAGTGTGGCAGATTGGAGATTGATTAAGCCTATTTTTAACAAAGAGTACTGTATTGACTGTCAATTTTGTTGGATCTACTGCCCAGATGTTTCGATTATCTCAAGAGATAAAAAAATGGTTGGAATCGATATGGATCACTGTAAAGGTTGTGGGATTTGTGCTGAGGTTTGTCCAACAAATCCAAAATCACTTAAAATGTTCCCAGAACAAGCCGAAGATGAGATAGAAATAGCTTCTTGGCCTGCAAAAAATGAGGAGAAATAATAATGGCATTTGATAAAATGGAACTAAATAAAATAGAAGTTTGGGATGGTAACTTTGCTGCTGCAAATGCACTAAGACAATGTCAAGTTGATGTTCTTGCTGCTTATCCTATTACTCCATCAACTCCTATTGTTGAAGGTTATGCGAAATTTAAGTCCGACAACTATATCGAGGGTGAATTTGTAATGGTTGAGTCTGAGCATGCTGCTATGTCTGCATGTATCGGTGCGGCAGCTGGTGGAGGTCGAGTGGCAACTGCTACTTCTTCTCAAGGTCTTGCACTTATGGTTGAGACTCTTTATCAAGCATCTGGTATGCGTTTACCAATAGTGCTTAACCTTGTAAATCGTGCATTAGCATCACCGCTAAATGTAAATGGTGATCACTCTGATATGTACCTATGTCGAGATGCTGGTTGGATACAATTTTGTGCATTTTCTCCACAAGAAGCTTATGACTTAAACTTTATTGCTTTTAAAGTTTCAGAAGATCACGATGTTAGACTACCTGCTATTGTAAATCAAGATGGTTTTATGACAAGTCACACTGCACAAGGTGTTGAGCCTATGGATGATGATAAAGCATTTAACTTTGTAGGCATCTACAAACCGATGAATGATATGCTTGACTTAGAGCATCCAGTAACTCACGGTGTACAAACTGAAGAAGATTGGCATTTTGAACACAAGGCTAGACAACATAACGACCTTATGATAAATGCAAGTTCTAAGATAGATGAAACATTTGCAGATTTTGAAAAATATACGGGTCGCAAATACAATCAAGTAGAAACTTACGATATTGAAGATGCAGATGTAGTTATATTATGCTTAGGTGCATCGGTTGAAACAGCTCGTGAAGTTGCTCACGAGATGCGTGAAAAGGGCATAAAAGCTGGTGTTGTAGGTATTCGTGTTATCAGACCTTTTCCTTTTATGGCAATAAGAGAAGCGCTTAAAGATATCAAAGCGGTAGCAGTTCTTGATCGCTCATCTCCAAATGGTGCGGCAGGAGCATTATTTAACGAGGTTGCAGGCGCATTAGTCAATGCAGACACAAAAGTATTACTTTCTGGATATGTTTATGGACTAGGTGGTCGTGACTTAACTAAGAAACATATTGTAGCACTATATACCGAGCTTCAAGCAAATGCAGATGCTGGTAAAGTAACTACTCAAGAGCAACAGTTTATCGGTGTTCGTGGACCGAAGCTAGCATACTTATAGGGAGAAGAAAATGAGTGAAATAAAAAAAATAAAAAATTTAAAAGAGTTTTCAACTTCTGCTGATAGATTTGAAGGAGCAAACCTTTTATGTCCAGGTTGTGCACATTCAATTATCGTTCGTGAAGTTTTAAATGCAACCAATGATGATCTAGTTTTAGCATCTTCAACGGGCTGTCTTGAAGTTTGTACAGCAGTTTATCCATATACATCTTGGGATGCTTCTTGGCTTCACATAGGTTTTGAAAATGGTTCAACTGCCGTTGCTGGTGTTGAAGCTATGTACAATGCACTAAAAACTAAAGGTCGTCTAAAGCAACCAGATCGCAAACCTAAGTTTGTAGCTTTTGGTGGAGATGGTTCATCTTACGATATTGGTTTTCAGTGGATCTCTGGTTGTATGGAAAGAAATCACGATATGATGTATGTTGTTCTTGACAATGAAGTATATGCAAATACTGGTGGTCAGCGTTCAAGCTCGACTCCTATCGGTTCATCTGCTACAACTTCACCTGCTGGCTCTGTCTCTTATGGTGAAAAAAGAAACAAAAAAGATATGCTAGGCATCATGGCTGCTCATAATATTCCATACGCAGCACAAGTTGCTCCAAACAAATGGAAAGATATGGTCAAAAAGATCCAAAAAGGTCTTAATACAGAGGGAGCAACATTTATAAATGCTGTTTCTCCTTGTACAACCGAGTGGAAATTTGACCCTAAAGACACTATGAATTTAGCTGATTTAGCAACTGACTCATTAGTATTTCCACTTTATGAAGTTATAAATGGTAAAGAGTACAATATCACTTATAGACCTAAAAATATTAAGCCTGTTGAAGAGTATTTAGCAGCACAGGGTCGTTTTAAGCATCTCTTTAAAGATGAGTACAAATACCTTATCAAAGAGTGGCAAGAAAGAGTAGATGCTAACTGGGCATATTTACAACGCCGAGAAGAAGCAAAAGTTTAAAAACTTCTATCTTCACACTAACAAAGCTCAAAGGACAGACTATAGGTCTTGTCTTCTTTGGGCTTTGCCACTATCCCTAAACTATACCACCTACTCCTAAAGCCCAACAATATTTCTCTCTTACTCACAAGATTGATAGATTTTACCATCCAAATATCTCTTTACAATACTTCATATCTTATATCCAAAAGAGTGCATCTGGGATATCTAACTTAAACTTTATGATGATTATAGAGTTGGGTATCTTTATGTTATCTCTATACCTCTTTGCTCTTTAAATCTTCCAATTTTATATTTAAAATATATTGTTTTTCAAGTGGAGACTCTTGCAGATGGTCATCATGTATAAGATCTTATGCCTACCTAAACTACTCTCTATCACAAACAATCTTAAAATCACAAAATTGACAACTTTTTATATCTTCACATTTTTCAAAATTTAGTTCTTGAATATTTTGCAGGTCTTTTATGTGTGACTTTAAGATATCTAGTTTTTCTTCTAAAAAAGCCTCTGTTACAATTTTGTTTTCTTTTAAGTCATAATACCCACAAAATGAAACATTACCAAGTGTGGATGCTAGAAGGTAGTAAAACTCTAGCTGAAAGTCTTTTGCCTCTGTGAAATTTTTAGCATTATAAATAGGATAGTTTCCAGTTTTATAGTCAAGAACAAACAACTCATTATCTTTAGCATCTACTCTATCTACAAAACCGTTAAGACTCATACCCTCAAAGTTGCAAGTAAGATTTTTCTCACAATATTTTACCCTATACCCTTCACGAAACCTAGCTACCTCTTTGTTAGCAAACTCAAACATTTTTGTTTTTTGCATATCTATGAGGTATCTGTCTAACTCACTTTTTCCACAAACTGCATCTAGTTCTTTATCTATATCTTTTTTTAACTCTTTAGCATCTGTGTATGAAGATTTTTTTGAGTAAAGCATATTTAAAGCATCGTGAACCGCTGTTCCTATCTCCCACTCATGAGGCATATCTCTTGGTATCTCGTGAGTTTTTATACTCTGCACATAGCTATAAAAGTATTTTCTCTTGCATGTTAAAAAAGTTTTTAGCATTGTGGCTGATAGTTTTACATTTTTAAAACTGTACTCTCTTATGATGCTAGGCTCTTCATAAAAGTTTTGTTTCTTTTTTTCAAATAGTATTTTGGCATACTCTTTTTCTTCATTGGGCTTAGATGCAATTCCTAGATATTTTAAAAACCTAGAACCGCTACTTTGTTCTGACTCTACATAGGAGATGCAAACCTCTTTTGATGAGTTTATCAACATTTCGTAGTAATGTTTTTGAAGGTTCTCTCTATCACTCATCGTTGGAAGATTTGCTATCTCTCTTATTTGAGTATTTAAAAACATATCTTTATCACTTCTTTTTGGAACATTAGCATCACTAAAGTCAACTATTATTACCGCATCAAAACTTATAGAGCGAGTTTCAAGAACTCCCATTACGGTTATCTTTCCACCACAAATATCATCTAAACTCCTAGATGCCACCCTTTGCAAAAACAGTGACATAAAAGACTTTATGCTCATATCTTTCATGCTTATAAGTAGGTTTCTAAGAGAGTAAACCTCCTCTTTATAGATCTTTTTTTCCTCTTTATTTGTTTTGCACATCTGCAAAAAGTCGTTTAAAAGTCCATCTACATCTACCTCTTCTACCTTTTTATAGTAGATTCCAAAAAGTCTCTTATATATCTCATCACCAACTCTTTTTAGTCTTGCACTATTTTCTTGTGATGCCTGCTCTATAGCAACACAGCTTGCATCTATCATTTTATAGATATTAGTTTTTGAAAATGACTCGCCCATCGCAAAGTTAAAGTTATACTTTTCATCAAAGCATCTAAGCTTATTGGCAAATTTCTCATCTGGCAATATTAGAGCTATTTTTTCTGCTTCATAGCCTTTTTTCATATATTCATAGACCTTTCTTTTTACAAAAGCCACTTGGAGTACTGACTCGCTAAAAGATTCACAGTGAATATTTTGCTTATGTTCTATCATAGTTTTAGAAATTATCTCTTTTGAATTTAAAGAGATTTTGTATAGATATCCAGCATCTAGTTCTATGCCAAGCTCTAAGAACTTTTTTTGCATCTTTACATTAAACTTTGAGCTAGTAAAGATGATCTCAACACTTGCATATTCGCAACATCTCTCTAGTAGAGTAAACTCAAAGTTTGTTAGATGTCCATCTAGGTGAAGCTCTATCTTTTTATGTGTCAGAGCATAACTTTTGTTAAAAGAGTATAGTTTTGGTAAAAATATTTTATCAAGAATCTTTCTGCTAGAACATAGATGCTCATATCTCTTATATAGCTCTCTAAGTATGGCTATATGCTCTTCATACTCAGCATATATATCAGAACTCTCTAACTTTTGTATGTCGTATTGTTCTGCACTCAGCTCTTCAAAAAATTTGAAAATATATGAAGAATTTTTCATAAATGTAAAGAAATTTCTCTCTATCTTAAGGTTTGAAAAGGAGCTAAAGTCACAAGCTTCAAGTAGTAGTAAAACTCTACTATCATCATCTATAATTTTAAAACCTTTTACAATACATAGCTTAGAAATAAACTCATGCATAGTTATATGGTTTGGGAGAAACAGTGTCTTAGAGTCATCTAGGAGTTGCTCGTGACGAATTGCACGAGCTGTTGGTAAAACTATTGTTTTAGTATCCATAAGTCTATTGTATCTTAATACTCAAATGCCTCTTTTGTTCTCGTGTCCGTTTTAATATTGTAATATCTACTATTCTCACCTATGATAATCTTTGCCATAATTTCCCACCTGCCCTCTACTGGTAGTTTTATGCTAGAAAAACTATATATACCATCTTTATATTTTGGAGAGTTTAGAGTTTTGTCATGCTTATGATTGTTTGGTCTTGTTACAACGATCTCTATCTTGGCATCATCTACTTCCTTGCCTTGAAGTGTAGTGACTCTGTATCTTATAAGTGTGTTTTCTAGGTTTATGCCATCTTTAAGGTACTCGACTTTATATCTCTTGTCAAAGTCTATCTTAGATTGCAGTAACTCATTTGCCTTTGCATCTGCCTCGTGATAACCCATCATATAGGTATCGCTATCCTCAACAGGCATCTTGTTTGTAATAATTATAGTTGATACACAAGCTCCAAATACAAGTGTAATAGATAAGCCAATAGCATAAGGCCAAATCATACCTTTACTTTTACTCATTTTCTTGCCTTTTTATAAATGATTTTTTTAGATATAAAAATATAGCATAAAGTATAAAACCATAAAACAATAGTTTTATTAAAAATATGATGTTTCTGTTTGAATTTCCAACAGCATTTTCTAAAACAACATTTTTTGAACTAGCTATCTGTTCTGCTATATCTGCATAACCGTTAAACATAGAAGCACTATACTTACCTAGAAGTTCGCCTTTTTTTGCTTTTCCTGCAAGTAGAGGGATTATTGTTCCTCCATAGCTAGATGCTATGCGTTTAAAACTCTCGAAGCTATCACTATAAAAAAGTGCCACTACAAAAGCTTGTATCCGTGAAGCAACAGGGCTTAGTACCTGTTTTTTGTCAAAATACTTATATAAAGAGCTATCATTTGCTAAGATATCTACCTCGGAGTTCATCTGTGAAAATGTAAGTAGTATTGTCGGAGAAGAAAAGTCATTTAACAACTCTTTTTCATACTCAACAATATTCTTGTTTTGGGGAACCTCTTTGAGCATTACTAGCCTTAAAGATATTCCTGTTTTTTCATATAGCTCAGAACCAAGTTTTTCAATATCTGCTTTAAAAGCTGGGTTGAAAATTATTGTATCTTTATATAAATATTGTGCAAATAGTGAAGTTTGAAAAACTACACTAAGTATGAGGGCCGCTAGCCCTCTTGAAAATTTCAATGAAACTTTCCCTAACCAATAAAAAGATGATTTGGTGTTAAAACCGCGTATAATGTGTAAGCTGCCATAATGATTAGACCGATTGTAATAATTTTTTCCATCTTACCCCCTCCTACTTAGCATCAACAATATGATCAGATTGTTTTGATGTTGTGTGACCTTCACCAAAACCTATACCTGAGCCTATTTTTGTTTCATTTTTTATGTCATAATAGTTTGTTGCATTTTCATTTTGCACATTGATACCTAAAACTGAAAGAACAGCCAAGATAGCTAGTAACAAAGTGGTTGCAATTAACATTCCTGTTATTCCATCAAGAGCAAATATATTTCTATTTTCATTCATACCTGACTCCCCTATTTACTTAAGCTAGTGATATATGCACCAACAGCTTCTTTTTGTTTAGCATTTAGTCTATCAAATGCTGGCATCTGACCGATAGCACCTTTTTTACCATGCTTAAGAATATTACTAACAAGAGTAGGAGTAAATGCTACTATATTTGGAGCAACATAATCCATACCTTTTCCATCTCCACCATGACAAGCAGCACAAGTTCCAGCATATATTTCAGCACCTTTTCCGCTCATACCATCTGCTACATAGCTAGACACTAGCTCTATCTCAGCATCTGTAATTAGTGCACCTGATGTAGCATTGAAAAGTCCATTACGATCTGGCATAGGCATCTCCATACCTATAAGTTCATTGTTTGAACCATTTTCAATTATAAACTTAACACTCTTAGCTTCGATCCTTGCATTAAGATCGGCTGCTTTGCCATCTATACCATCAGCCGATAAGCCATGACATACTTTACATTCAGCCAAAAATACAGACTCACCCATCTCTACTAGTCTATCGCCAGTAATATTTGCATACTGTTTTTCAAACTTAGCATTATGTACAACAACATCTTCATTGTACTCGCCGATCTGACTATATGCGTTTACTGGATAACCTATAGTAAAGTACCACATTCCCCAAACAAGTGTAAGCAAGAAAACAATTGCCCAGCCTTTTGGAACCTCATTTAAATACTCGCCTATTCCATCCCAGTCTTCATCAGCCAACTGACCCTCTGCGGTATCTGTTTGCATTTGACGAACATACTTGACAACTACAAAAACTGTAATAACTACAAGTGCAACCGCACCTGTAATAGCAAGCATATTGACGATATCACCATTTAAACCACCCTTTGTTAAAACCACTGTATAGTAAGTAGCACCTAACATAAATGCGGTAATGATAATTCCCCAAAGATAAAGCTTATTCATATATCTCTCCTATTTATCTTTCTCTTTCTCTTTCGATATAGATAATACTGGTGTATCATCTATATCGTCATGTAGTGCCATATTGCTATATTCTTCATAGTCAACCCCACTAGAATCTTTTTTTTTCGTGTATAGATGGTATATATAACCATAAAGTGCAAGAACCAAAAAAACTACTAAAGCAAAATAAGCATACGCTTGTAATTGAGCAATATCCACTACAAACCTTTACTATTTCAGACTGTTCAAGTATGCTATTAAAGCAACTATCTCAGGTATCTTGTTCTTAGCTACTGCATCTTTAACATCTTGATCTTTCATATCTGCAACGATCAGTTTTGCCTCAGCAAGTGCAATAGCTTTTGCATCTTCTATACTTGAACCCATTTTAACAACTATGCTAGAACCATCTTTCATAGGTACTGGTTTGTTATAAGGAACTGAAAAGAACTTAGCTACTGTCAATTGTTCTGCAAAAGCAGTATCAATATCAGTATCATTTTTAAACAACCAACGGTATGAAGGCATTATAGAACCTGGTACAACTCCAGCTGGGTCTTTCATGTGATTTTCATGCCAGTCAGTAGTACGGTAGTTACCTACACGCATCAAGTCTGGACCAGTTCTTTTTGAACCCCAAAGAAATGGACGATCATAAGCATACTCACCACTTAAAGAGTAGTGACCATAACGATCAGTCTCTGACTTAAATGGTCGAACAAGTTGTGAATGACAAGCATTACAACTATTTTTAATATAAACATGGCGACCTGCTAACTCTAGTGTAGAGTATGGAGCAGTACCTATTGTCGGGCGAGAAGCCTGAGCAAAGTTTGGAATAATTTCTATTGCACCTGCAAACGCAATTGTTACGAACACCGCTACCGCAAAAAAGAACGGATGTTTTTCTAACCAATGAAACATATTGTATCCTTTCTATTAAGCGCCCATAGGCGATGCTGATTGAAGTTCTGACTCTTCAACTCTGCGAGAAGACATAGTTTTATAGATGTTATAAGCAAACATCAAGAAACCAACTAGGTATAATAAACCACCAACACCACGAATAGCATAATAAGGGTGAAGAACTGTAACTGTATCGATAAATGAGTAAGCTAAGTTACCAAATTCATCGTGAGCTCTCCACATCATACCTTGAGTAATTCCTGCAACCCACATAGAAGTGAAATATAAAACAACACCTAAGGTTTGGATCCAAAACTGCATAACCATAAGCGACTTAGAGTATATCTCACGCTTAAATACACGAGGAGCCATGTGATATAGTGCAGCCATTATCATAAAGCCAACCCAACCAAGAGTACCATCATGAACATGACCTATAATCCAATCGGTAAAGTGTGCAATTGCATTAACAGACTTGATAGCTTGAATAGGACCTTCTAAGGTTGAAAACATATAAAATGTAGAACCTAGAATCATAAACTTTATCAATGGAGATGATGCAACTTGTTGCCACTCACCTTTCATTGTAAGAAGCATATTTATTGCTGAACCCCATGAAGGAAGAATCAAAATAACTGAAAATATAGAACCCATAGTCTGCATCCAATCTGGAACAGTTGAGTATAACAAGTGGTGACCACCTGCCCATAGATATACAAACATTAAACCCCAAAATGAAAGTAAAGAGAGCTTATAAGAGTAGATCGCTTGACCTGACTCTTTTGGTAAAAAGTAGTAGATCATAGCAACGATAGGAACAGTAAAACCAAATGCAACTGCATTGTGTCCATACCACCACTGAACTAGAGCATCATTAGTACCAGCATACATAGATACCGAGTGATACCAATCACCGATGCCACTTTCACCAGCAGCACTTTGACCTAGAAAGGTAGGAATCTCCATGCTGTTAAATAGATAAAGCATAGCTATACCTAAAAATGTAGCTATATAGTACCACACAGAGATATACAAGGACTTTTCACGGCGAATACCGATAAGACCAAAGATGCTGACACCCCATGAAACCCATACAACAACAACTGCTATATCAATAGGCCATTCAAATTCTGAATATTCTTTTGATGTAGTAACTCCTGCCAATAGTGAAACAACAACTGCTACAATTATGAGCATATAAGCCCAAAAGTGAAACTTACCTAAAAACATCAAAAAGCGCGACTCTGCCATCGACACTTTTAAAACACGCTGACCTACATAATACCATGTAGCAAAAATACCATTGAAGGTAAAACCAAAGATTACTGCATCTGTGTGCAGTGGACGAAGACGACTAAAGTTTGTATATTCCGCAAACTTTTCACCTAGCATCAGATTTACATCTGGATAAGCGAGCTGAAATGCCAAGATTACACCGATGAGCATTCCAACAATTCCTAAAACAATTGTTGAAACCATAAACATCTTTGCAACCGTATAGTCGTACTCTAATGGACGATTCTCCATATATAGCCTCCTTAAAGATTCAAAGCAATTAAGTCTAGTAAAACAACTAGACCAATTAACTTCGTGACTATATCAATATAATTGTTTAAAGTATCTTAATAAGTGACAAAAATGTGACTAATATAGAGTTTATTAGCTTTTTGTTTACTTATTGTAATATTATCTTTTTATGAGGGATAAAAATTCAGAGAATATATACTGACTTTCTTTTGGTCCAGGACTAGCTTCTGGGTGATGTTGAACTGAAAATATTGGAGAGTCTTTGTACTTTAAACCCTCTATAGTATTGTCAAAAAGGTTAGTATGTGTTACTTCGGCAACCTCGATGATATTATCAGGAACATTATAGTTATGGTTTTGTGCTGTTATCTCTACGAGTCCTGTGTTTTCATTTTTAACAGGATGATTTCCACCATGATGACCAAACTTTAACTTAAAAGTGTCATAGCCATGAGAGATAGAAAGTAGTTGATGCCCTAGACAGATGCCAAACATTGGGATTTTGGCTTTTATGAGTTTTTTTATCTCCCCTTGTTCTCGTTTTAAAACAAGTGGGTCACCTGGTCCATTTGACAAAAAGACTCCATCTATCGCTTTTGACTTATAACTCTCTATCAACTTCTCAGCTTCAAATGAGTTTGGTAGAACCTCTACACCGATACCAGCAGCAACTAACTCATTTAAGATATTACGCTTTACACCAAAGTCTATTACTGCTATATTTGCTTGAGTATTGGGAGCATCTTCATATCTAAACTCTACTTTTGAGTAGGTTGAGCTTTTATGCTTATAGGCTGTTTTTGTGCTAACTTGTTCTATATAGTTTACATCTTGGATGCGAGGGGAGTTTTCTAAAATCTTTTTAAGTTCATCTTTATCACTAATAGTAGTAGATGCAACCATCATCATAGCACCCTCGGCTCTTATCATCTTTGTTAAAAACCTTGTATCTATGTCACAGATGCCCATAACTCCATGTTTTTTTAAAAAGGTATCTAGGGACTCATTAGCTCTAAAGTTAGAGTATCTTTTTTGATATTTTCTAACTATCATACCCTTTGCATGTGCCTTTGAGCTTTCCATATCTTCATCATTTACCCCTACATTTCCTACCTCTGGCATAGTAAATGTGACAAATTGACCAGCATAAGATGGATCGGACATGATCTCTTGATAACCACTCATAGAAGTGTTAAAAACTATCTCTCCTACAACTGTATCTTCTGCTCCAAAACTTTTAGCTTCTATAAAAGTTCCATTTTCGAGATAAACATAGGTCTTCATTATTCCATACCTCTTTTTACTAACTCTTCTCTATATATTTTTTGATATAAAATATCAAACTCATCAGTTCCTGGAATATATCTTTTTTTATAAGATCTTATCTTCTCCATAACAGCATCATCCATCTCAGAAGCATCTGCTATGAAAGATGTTATTCCGCCATATATAATATTTTTAATTCTGTTTTCTGTTACATCAAAGTGTATCAAATCTTCTTCATAAAGTTCATCTAAAATCTTATGACTTATATCAGAGTATCTCTCTTCATAATTAAGAATAACTCCAAATTCAGGAGCTAGCTTTTTTTTGATCATATAGAAAAGTTGTCGCTCATCTGCAAGCATAAACTCTATCTCTTCTTCATTTTCATCACAAATCTCTGCCGCTTTATCTTCTAAAGCTAACTCTTGTTCAATACTTTGTTCAAGTATTTTTTGGGCTTCATAAGATACTGCCTCAAGACCTTTTGTCATAGTAACAACACCACTATTGTTTAAGTCTATTGCCACCCTACTTGCTATATGCGGTACAGTTTTTAGTGAAATTTTCATCTGCTTAGCCTAATTGTTAGATAATTTTTAAAATAATACAATAATTATAATTAGTTTTTGATTATCTTCATAAAATGAGCCAAAGCAAATACAAGACTATATATCATTATAAGATTGATAGGGGCAAAGTTTAATATAGTTTGTGTCATAATTCTTTTTAATTAAAGGAACCTTATGAGTAATTTGATCATTTTATTAATTGTCGGCTATATTTTGTATAAAGTTTTTAGGAGCTATGCTCGTTTTACAGAGTACTCTCAAAAAACATTTAAAAACTTCTCAATATCTAAAGAGTCACTACAAAAAAGTGACCTAGGTCTTTTTGTCGCTTTAGTTGCTAAGCTTGCTAAGGCGGATGGAAAAGTAGATGCTCTTGAAGCACAACTCGTAGGCATAATGTTCGATGATATTTCTGCCGTTTTTCCAGAACCTGAGAAAACAAAAGATATACTCAAGCAGATATTTGATGAAGAAAAAGACAGAAGTGACAATCTTGAAGATGTTGCTCAAGCCTTAGGTCAAGTAGTCAAAAGAGACAAGGCAAAACAACAACAGTTTATGGGCTTTTTAATACAGTTAGCTTTTATAGATGGTGAAGTTTCGCAAAATGAAGATGATATTTTACAGACTATTGCACAAGCTTTTGAGTTTGACCCAGATGCCTACCATGCCATCTTTGAGCAGTTTGAAAAAATGATGAAAAATATCAACCCAAAAGCAAATATTGCAGATGCTTATAAACTTTTAGGTGTCACAGAGAGTGATGATATGAGTGTTATTAAAAAAGCATACAGAAAACTGATAAGAAAATACCATCCTGATATTATAAAGTCTCAAAACAAAGGCGAAGACTACATGAAAGAAGCAACTGCCAAAACCCAAGAGATAAATCAAGCTTATGAGATGATAAAATCTTCCATAAAATAATTTAACAGGTATTGACCATGACTTTAGTATCAATTTTAGGAGATTTTCACTCTTCAATACTTCCGATTTTTTATGATTATAAAGATAGACTGAACACACATCTATTGGTTTATGATGATTCTAAAAAAGATGTTCAAAATGCAAAAAATGTCAATAATGGCATAAAAAAATTTATTAAAAAAAACAATAGTTCATTAGTAGGATTAAACTATAAGTTAGACGAAGACTCGATTGAAGCCCTTGATAGATGTGCTCAATATATATTAACTTTGAGTGACAATCCATCTGATATATATATTAACACTACAGATGGCTATGCAACACTAACTACAATTTTAAATAATAAACTGTTTAATAAGGGTGTAAATTTTATAGCCTATGATATGTTTGACAATCAATACAATATCTTAAATAGTAGTGGTTTAACTACAAAAAACATAGAAAAAAATATGAATATTGTTGATCACTTTTTGTTAAAAGGCTACAAAGTAGAAAAGTCCTCTCTAAAGGTATTTGCAGAGAAAAATGCTAAAAATATCAAAAAGATATTTGAAAAAATGAGTGAAAAGTATGATGATTTTACTAAACTCGACTCATATATCTACCCTACTATAGACGACTTAAGAGGAAGGTATGAGCATATCAAACAGATCATCTTAGAAATGGATAGTAGTTTTTCTGTACAGCCTGTAAAGCACCCTCTTTTTACAGGGACACTTTTTGAGTGCTATATATATTTAGTTGTTAAAGAGATGGAGTTTGATGATATTGAAATAGGTATGGAGATCTCTAGAAAATATAAAAACTCCTATATTAAAAACGAGTTTGACATATTGATCATGAAAGACAATCACCTGCATATGATAGAATGCAAGTTTAAAAACTTCATCAAACTAGATGAGCTAGTCTATAAATATATTGCTTTAGCTAGCACAATAGATGAAGATGGGAAGATGGCGATAGTCACAAAAAAACCACCACTATATAATGAAGAGATAGACCTACATGAAGCTAAAGGCTTAACCTACAAGAGAGGTAAGTTAAGCAATATCTATTTTTATGGTAATGTACACAAAAATAAAACTAAATTTCAAAAAGAGATCAAAGAACTTTTTAACATATAAAGAGGGTAGGATGATATTTTTACTTGGTGGGTATGACCTTGAAATGCTCACAATAAAACTACTACTAAAATCTAACAATATCAAATATATAGACAAGTCACTTAAGTGGGGAGCTAAACTTAGCGACTATAAAGATGAGTTGAGTATGGCTGGAACTATCTATGGCATCGAACTTGAAGAAGATATGGATCGTCCTCAAAACTATGTAGGTATCGACCATCATAACAACTACTCTCATAAACCCTCCTCCATCGAACAAGTTGCAAAACTCTTAGAGATAGAACTAACAAGACACCAAAAACTAGTAGCACTCAACGATAGAAGCTATATAAAGGGTATGGAGTCAATAGATGCTAGCGAAGATGAGATAGAGTATATTCGCAAGCTTGACAGAGAGGCACAAGGCATAAGTCAAGATGATGAAAACCTAGCCATAGAGTCTATCAGTGAGAGTAAAAACTCGCATATCATCTATGCTAAAACATCAAAGTTTAGTGCTATTAGTGATAGAATTTATAACAAATTTCAAAAATATATAATTTATAATGACACTAAAATAGTTTTTTATGGATATAAAATAGAAAATATAATAAGTTTTTTAAATATCCAAAATATAACAAAAATAAACTATTATTATGGTGGTGGTGATTTTGGATTTATAGGTATAAAAGATAATATTTTAGATAAGCT
>JAERRX010000150.1 GCA_016735225.1 Sulfurimonas sp.
AAGGATAATTTTTATCTTTTATCTTTTGATATAATTTTAGATACTACTTATATTAGGATAAAAATGAATTTGAAAAAAATATTTTATATTATTGCAACTTTAGGCTTTGTTTTTCTAGGCATATTTGTTAGCTTGTCTTTATATTATAGACTCGATAACTCTTTTTTTAAAATAGTTTTCATATCTATTTTCCTATTCTCATCTACTATAACAATAGTCTCTTTTAGACTTAAACACTTTCGTTTAGTTTCATGGGGGTTTTATCTTGTTTTTTTAGCTGTATGGCTATTTTGGTATAAAAGTATAGAGCCATCAAATGAAAGAGATTGGCAAAGAGATGTAGCGGTCTTGTCTTATGCTACACGAGAAAATAATCTTGTTAAATTTCATAATATTCGCAACTTCAAATATATCACAGAGTATGAGTATAAAATATCTTACTATGATGAGACTTTTGATATTAACAAACTTAATGGCATAGACTTCATAACAACATACTGGATGGGGAAAAATATAGCACACACATTTTTAAGCTTTTCATTTAGCGACAACAAGCATCTAGCGATATCAGTCGAAGCACGAAAAGAGATGGGTGCATCTTACTCTGCATTACGAGGTTTTTTTAAAGATAGTGAGCTTATCTATGTTGTTGCAGATGAGAGAGACCTTATAGGACTTAGAACAAATATAAGAAAAAATCCACCTGAATATGTCTATATGTACCAAATAGATGCAAAACTTAAAGACAAACAAAAGATTTTTCTAAGTTATGTTGAAAAAATAAATGAACTTCAAAAAAGACCAAAATATTACAACACTCTAACAAGAAACTGCACAACAAGCATCTGGAGTAACAGCTTAGTAAACTACCCAAACTTAAAAATAAACTGGGAGATATTTCTTACTGGATATAGTGCAAACTATCTCTATGACAATAAACTACTTAAAAGCCATGGACTTAGTTTTAAAGAGCTTAAAAGAAACTCTTTTATCAACCCATTGGTAGATGATAAACCAATAGATAGCTCTTACTCTATCGACATAAGATCTATCTCTTGGGCAGGAATAGGCTTAGAATAAAAATAGCCTTGAATACTTTTACATCCATTTTCAACAAGAAAATCTTTTTGTTCTTTGGTTTCAACACCCTCTGCTATTATCCTAAGGCTTAAGCTTTTAGCAAGAGCAATAACTGCTTTTGTAATTCCAGCATCCTCCTCATCATCAGGTAAGCCTCGTACAAAAGTTTGATCAATTTTTAGTTTGTTGATAGGTAGCTTTTTAAGATAAGATAGAGATGAATACCCAGTACCAAAGTCATCTACAGCTAACTCTATTCCTAATTCACTTATTTTTGTAAGAATTTTTATGGCATCTTCTGGATGTGTCATGATCTGACTCTCTGTAACCTCAAGCTCGATCCACTCTGCCTTACATTTTGTTTCTTCCATTAACCCTTTAAACATAGAGATGAAGCCTTTTTTCTGTAGCTGTTTTATAGATAGGTTCATAGCAAGAACACCCGGGGTTAGCCCTTGAGCATACCATGAAGAAAACTGATTCATAGCTGTTTTCATTACCCATTGGTCAAGTTCAATGATCAAACCTGTTTCTTCCGCAATAGGAATAAATAAAGCAGGTGAGATTAGCCCATCATCGGGATGATTCCACCTAACTAATGCTTCCATTCCTGTAGTCCTTCCAGAAACAGCATCAACTTGAGCTTGATAATAAACAATAAACTCTTCATTTTTTATTGCCTTTCTTAAGCCTACTTCAAGTGTCACTTTCTTCATAGCTAAGTTTGTCATATCAGATGAGTAAAACTGAAAGTTATTTTTTCCTTCATCTTTTGCCTTATACATAGCGGCATCGGCATACATTATTAGCTTACCACTGTCTGTGCTGTCTTGAGGAAACAAACTGATTCCTATGCTACATGAAACATAGAGAGTATGCTCATCTATATAGAGTGCTTCACTAAGTGTATTAAGAATTTTTCGAGCCAGCACAGAAGCATTTTCTCCCCTTGCTAAATCTTCCATAACTATAGTAAACTCATCCCCTCCGAGTCTTGCTATACTATCTTCATCTCTTGTGGTCTTTTTTAGGCGAAGTGCAACTTCTTGTAAAACCTTATCTCCGACTTCATGTCCGAGTGAATCATTTATCTGTTTAAATCTATCTAGGTCAATAAAAAATAGTGCAAGTTGAGTAGAGTGTCGTTTAGATTTTTCCATACCTTGAAGTAAGCGGTCTTGAAATAGCATTCTATTTGGAAGTCCAGTTAAAGCATCGTAATGGGCTTGATATTCCAAAGTTTTTCTCTGCTCTTCAAGTATCTTTTCCGTTTCTTTTCTAAGTGTAATATCTTGTGTATATCCCACTATCGCTATTGGCTCTCCCTGCTCATCTTTTAGTAGAGAAAGAGAGACAGAGGCATCAAATAATTTATGTGACTTTTTGACCAGTGACAAATCAGCACTATATTCTCCTGTTGAGATCAACATATCAAAACTTTTAAAAAGCTTATAAATATCCTCTTTTTTATAGGTCATTGATATATTTTTACCAATGGCTTCATCTGCCGTATATTCAAATAACTCCTCAGAACCCCCATTCCATGTTAAGATATTTCCATCTAAATCTACAGATATTACACTATCGTTAGTCTGTTGTATTATCTGTGCTTGATGTGCATCTTTTAACTGAAGTGCTTTTCTCTCATCTATATCTTTCCAAACAGTGTGTAGTACTTTTTGACCATCAAGTTCTATGGAAGTTAGTGTAACATCTATCCAAACTTCTTTGTTTTCACTTGTTAGATGCTTCCACTCAAAGGAGTTATAGCCTTTGTCTTTTACTATTTGAATCACTTCTTTCACTTTGTCATGGCTAAGTTTTCCATCTGGCTGATACTCTGGAGAGAACTCCGATGGACGATGGTTCAATATAGCAGCTTTTGATTTGTACTTTAATATATGAACAGCCGCCTCGTTGCAGTCGATGACAACATCTTTATCAATATCAAGAATAAGAATACCACTAGAGGTGTTTTTAAAAACTAATTCATATAGGTTTTTTTGATCTAGTAGTGCTTGTTTTGATACCTGAAGTTTTTTGTACTGCTCTTCTAACTCATCTTCTGCTCTCTTTCTATTCTCGTGAGCTAAAAGTATCCACCATACTAAAATACCTACAAGAATAGCCATGATAAAAAATAGTGTTTTAAATGATTCTTTTATATAAACTATTGCCTCATTTGAAACAGTTTCAATCTCATAAGAGTAAACCATCCAAGTAGCTATAAGTATGATAAAGAGAAACAGAGATGTAAATACAACAAAATCCATAACTCTTAAGCTTGCTTTTGATGATATTTTTGATAATGATAATTTTGACATAAACTCACCTGTCTTTTGGCGGAGAGTTTTTTCGCTGCTACTTTTACAACTATCATGACATAGTGAGTTTAAAGAGCAACATAGTGAGCAAATATTTATATTGCTAACAGGACAATAAGCCATATCTTCTTTTTCATACTCTTTGCCACATGTGTTACAGTAGTATTTTGTCTCTTGCGACTCTTTTAGTTTATCGGTACGAGCTATGTAGTATTTACCTTTTGTTAAGTATGCGATAACTGGCGAGAGTGTAAATGAAAGAAGCACAGCAATAACAGATGAATAACTTTGAGCAATATCTCCAAAAAGACCCACAAATGAGAGTATAGCAAAAAATGAAGCTATAGTCATACTTCCAATGCCAACTGGGTTAATATTATATAGATATGCTCTTTTAAACTCAATAATCTTTGGACTAAGTCCCAAAGGCTTATTTATAATCAAGTCCGCCGTAATAGACCCGATCCAAGCAATCGCAACATTAGAATAGAGTCCAAGAACTTTATCTAAGGCTTCAAAAAGACCAAGCTCCATAAGCAGTAAAGCTATGGCAATATTAAAGATCATCCAAACTACACGACCTGGGTGAGAGTGTGTTACACGAGAAAAGAAGTTTGACCAAGCAAGAGAACCAGCATAGGCATTTGTCACATTGATCTTGATCTGAGAAATAACAACAAAAAATATAGCTGCACTCAAGGCAACTTCTGGGTTGTCAAATACATACTGATAACCCATATAATACATCTGAATAGGTGTTTTAGCTTCAGCAAGGGAGAGTCCTCCAAGAAGAACAAGCCCTGCAAGAAAGATGCCACCTATCTGTTTTAAAAAACCAAGTATTATCCATCCTGGTCCAGCTAATAGAACTGAAAACCACCATTTAAAACGATTTTTCTTTGTAAGCGGTGGCATAAAACGAAGATAATCAGCTTGTTCACCTACCTGAGCTATAAGAGAAAGAGAGATGCCCAATGCAAAACCAAAGTAGTAAATATTGAACTCTGAACTCCCAGAAATGGTTCCACTAAAGTTTAAAAATGTTGTTATTGCTTCTGGTTCTTTCACAAGAACTGCCACAAAAGGTGTTATCATCATAACAATCCATATAGGCTGTGTCCATAGCTGGAGCTTATTTATTAGTGTAATCCCATAAAAGACAATGGGAATAACAACAAGGGAACTGACCAGATAACCCCAAGCTAGCGGAAGTCCAAAGTAAAGTTCAAGAGCCTGAGCCATTATAGCAGCTTCAATAGCAAAAAAGATAAAACTAAAAGAGGCATAAATGAGCGAAGTTATAGTTGAGCCTACATATCCAAAACCAGCACTACGAGTAATTAGGTCTATATCTATGTTGTACTTTGCAGCATGATAACTAATAGGAACAGCTGTTAAAAATATAATAACAGATGCACTCAAAATCGCATAAAAAGCAGTAGTAAACCCATAGCTAATTGCGATAGATGCACCAATGGCTTCAAGAGCCAAGAAAGATATACTTCCAATAGCTGTATTTGCTATGAGTAACTCTGAAAACTTTCTAAACGATGCTGGAGTATAACGAAGCGAGTAGTCTTCTATAGTCTCATCTGCAACAAGGTGATTGTAGTCTTGACGAATAGTTTTATGGTAAATTTTAGAATTATCATTATCATTATCATTCATTTAGATTCCTTTTATTTAAATATTAAACAATTGTATCCAAATCATACTT
>JAERRX010000074.1 GCA_016735225.1 Sulfurimonas sp.
GTTTCAATCCCCTTAAATTCGGGTCATTTTGTAATACAACTCTCAGGAAACTTTAAAAAGAGGTTAGGTTTCAATCCCCTTAAATTCGGGTCATTTTGTAATTATAATACTCAGGTAAAAGAAAATGATGGTAAGTTTCAATCCCCTTAAATTCGGGTCATTTTGTAATCTATCTCAGTGCCTTGTATTGGAGCTTTTAAATCTTAACTTTAACTTAAATGAAAAAACTTCAACTAAACAGCTATGAAAAGCCATATTTACACCTTGTATGAGTAGATATAATTATAAGAAATTTCTTAAACAATGAAATTTCAAATAACAAACTTGAACCTAATTCTATCATGCTAAGCTGAATATTTATCACAAACTTGTTGATTATATACAAATTCATATATTTTTAATGCTTCTTCTCGTGAGATTGTCATAGATGTTTCTTTGTCATATAGCATACCTTTTGCATCTAGACCCATTTTTCTGCCTTGATACTCAAATACTGGAAGAGTCTCTTTAGTAGTCTTAGTCTTCTTTTTGAGAAGTGTTTTTATCTCTTTGAGTTCGCATAGTATTTCGTTTGCCCAGTTAGGTTTGTTTTCAGCTTCTCCACTAAAAATAGCATCTATCTTGTCATAAATATCCATCATCTAGCCCCTATGATATTTGGTTTTTTAAGGTCAACTGCATTTTTTAGATGCACTGAGCTATATTTATCAACTTTATATATTCTGATGTCGTCTTCCTCTTGGTCTATCAGTTCATCTAGTTGCTTGACAATGCTCTTTATGTCTAGTGCAGAGCCATCCATATAGTAAAATATAGACTTTTGTATGCGAATAGCTACACTCTCTAGTGCTTTAGCGATTTTTCTCAGTCGTTTTGTGTCTGATATGTCATAGCATATCAAGAAGTTAAACCTCTTCATCTTGCTCTGCCATCATTTTTTTGAGAGTTGCTATCTCTGAGTTTAGCTTTGCTTGCATCACATCCACAAAGGCTATAAACTCTTTATGTATTTTTTTTCTGCCCTCGTATTTTAGGTAAACACCACCTTTGTTGGTAAAGTCATCCATCTCTAAGAGCTTGTTTTGGATAAGTGAAAAAACAGCTTGGTTTATGGCAGCTCGAAAAAGCTCCAAAATATCTGATGCTAAAGCATTGTGAGTTCTAAAGGGAGCATGAAGATAGCCCATAGATGGTTCATAGCCATGACTTAGTAGCTTGATGGTTATGATGTTGTGATATAAAGAGTACCAGTAAGATAGCAGTGCGTTTATGGGGTCTCTTGGTGGTTGCTTGCTTCTTACTCCTTTGTGCATATTTTTAGGAAACTCTTGAAAATAGTGCTGAAAATAAAGTCTAGCAAATGCACCCTCGATGCCCATAATGCCATCTATTTGAGTAGCATTTTTTACCTGTTCTAGTTGAAAAGATATATCGACAGTTATACCAAATGTATGTAACTGTTCTTTATGTTGTATGATTTTGTTTGAAACAAAATATTTGGCAAATTGAAGTTTTTTACTTAATGATTGGTATTGGAGAAGCTTTGTCTCTGCATTTTTTGTGTTGGCACTGTTGATGATGCTAAAGTTATCATTGTTGTATGAGATGAGAAGTATAGATATATTTTCTTTTGTAAGTTTTAGTATGTCTTTAGTTAAAATGCTTGTTCTGTGGTTGAGTATGAGAATGTCTATAAGCTTAAAGGGTATGGTCTGACCCTCAAACTTTATGGAGTTGTTTTCTATCTTTAGTGTGATATCTTTTTTATCGATGATGGCTATCTTCATACTATGACCAAGCCATTGTGTTCATAGTTGATTTGTTTAGCTCTACCAAGCAAGATGGCATCAGACACTTTGATGATGTTTATCTTGTCTTCATCCTCTACAACTTCAAGAAGCTCTCTGACTAGGGTTTTCATAAGTGTTCTATCTAGCGGTGCTTCTATGGCTGACTTCTGCCCCTCAAGTGCATAGGAGTAGGCAATTTTCCTGACTTTATAAAGTCTCTTAGCATCAAATATATCATAAACTATTATATAATCACTCATCATCTTATGGTCCTTCTTTTAGTATGGAGAATTATAAGATATTATATAGTCATATTTTATCTAGTTTAGTTTGTTTTGTTTATATTCAAAATATCGTTTTGAATACAATAAGATTGGAATCTACCAAAAAGTTTTTCAAAAAGTTTTTTTAGTTCTCGTATCTCTTTAGCACTATTTGCATGAGCTAGGTTGTTTCTTAGGTAATAACTTTTTGTAGAACTATCTTCTTCATCAAAATAGTATGATGCTTGATGATTGTAATCAGAAACAAAAGGCTTGTCATCAATATGTTTTGCACCTTGAATCCCCAATATTGTTATAACTGCTTTTTTCATACTCAGTATCCTCTAAATATCACATGTTTAAATGTGCTTGTTTTTATAACCTTATTGTCCTCTAGACTCTCTTTAACTTCCCTTTTTGTTGTTGAATACACCGCTACAAAACCTTTTTCTTTGCAAAACTCCACCATTAGAGCAGTTGCACCGTAGTCTCCTTGTATCAAGATAACATCACCTTCTAGGGCATTGCTATCTATATATCTTTGTAGAGGCAAAAGGTATCTATCTAGTGACTTCAGTTCTGCTGGTATGTTGCTCCATAGTTCTTGAAGCTTGTCTGGTAGCTCTACAAACTCTTTTATATTGAGCGAAGTAGTGGCATCTTCTTTTTGTTCTTCTCTTAGTTTATGAGAAAATATTAAAAACATTTTATGCATCAAAACTCACCTTAAAAAGCTTACTATTTAGTTTTTTACGATTGTAGATTTTTTTACTTTTTACAACTCTAGTTATGGGGCTAAAACCCCAAGTTACTCTAGCTTTTATCTTTTGTACTTTTTTCATACTTTTCCTTTGTATTTTAGCTTTAGTCTTTAATAGTTCCTATGATAACTTTACTTTTAACTACACCATTTATCTCTCTTTTATAGTGATAGCCATCATCATCTAGGGCTAATATTTGCTTACCTGTTAGCTGTGTCGCTAGAGTGTTTTTAAGCAAAAAACTTTTTCCGCCATTTTTTATGATAAAATGTTCCACTCCCTCACTCACCTCCATCCATGTATATCTAAATGTAGATTTGAAGATATGTGAAAATAGTTTTTTTATATATTTATTGTATTTTTTAGTTAAAAAGCTGGAGATTCCTAAAGCAACCATTTTTAAACCTTTTTTTGCTTTGTAGATAATAACACCCACTATAACCTCGTCTAAATATATCACTTTCCATAAAGATGTGTTTTGTATAAGATGATCTTTGTCTTCAAAGTTAAGACCGCCCTTTACATTTTTGTAAGCATCTTGAAGAATAGCAAAAACATCATCAACTATAAATAGTTTCTCGCTTGTAGATATTATATCTTCATTTTGAAGTAAACCTGTTGTAATTAAGTTGTTATAGTTCATCGCTATCCCCTTTTTGATAGCGACAGTATAAAATATTAACTAGATATATCTTGACTAGATAGAAGGTTTTTAGGATTTTAAATGATATTGTCTCGTTCCTAAGCTCCAGTTTAGGAATGCATATACAAGTTCATCCATTTAAGCATACAAACGATGGAAAGTGGATATTCAATCACGGGGATGTAACTTTTAGATAATTTAATAAAAAAGTAAGAAAAGTTTCAAAAGAGTGTCTGACACCCCCCCCCTATTAAACCCCATTCAATAAAATAGATAAATACTACTCATTAGATAATATCTGACTAGATGATATGGTTTAATTGCACCATCAATTTAACCAAGGAAGCAAGAATGATGATGAGTTTTAAATGTTCTATACATAAGTTACAGGTCGAGCATAGAGCTTTAAAGGACTTTGGCAAATTTAGTATTTTTTGCATAAAGGCTGTAAGCAATGGTGTAAATCTTGATGATATATCAAGTGTTGTACAGATAGAAAAACAGATCATAAAAAGAGAACTTGCTTTTGCAATATCAAGAAAATATGTGAGTAGTGACTTTATGCTGACACAAAAAGGGGCAGAGATGATACGACTGTTTGACTTTGTAAATCTTTTCAATAAGAAAGATAGAGAGATAGCAATAAATCATTGTACAAATAGTGCAAAAATACCTGCATATCTTAGTGAGCATCTTGTTTTGGAGAGTGAAAAAGTCGGTCATCTTATAAAAGATAGTATATCAAAAGAGATGGCGACAAATAGATTTAAAGATATAAACAAAGAGAATAAAGATGAGATAAAAAACTCTATGCTTTGCGGGTTTGATGAGTATAGTCATACTATAAAAAGCTATCTTAAAGATTTTAAATTTACACTTTTAGATATGAATATAGAGAGATATTATAGCCATAGCATCAACGAAGAGGAGAGTTTAGAGCTAAAAGAAAAGGCTTGTATCGGGGTCAAGATAGATAAACTTGGCATAGATGGTCTTGTGTCTGTAAGAAAAAATGAGTTTATATTTGAAAATAAAAAACAAACAAAGGAAAACAGATGAGAAGTGTAGATATTGATAGTAGTATGAAAATCAATAAAGTTGCAAGAAACTCAAGAATAATTTATAACTATTCTAAATATGGTGCAAGAAGTTTAGCAAAAGTAAATCCCTCTCTAGTTTTCATAGATGCAGCTATCTCTTTAGGGGAGCTTTTTGTGTCTCTAGCGAACTATGCAGCTATAAGAAAACAAAATGCACAGCTAGAGATACAGCTAGCAACTCTTGCTCATGAGTTTCGCAATATACAAAAGAGTTTAGATATGAAAGAGGAGCAGTTTGAAAATGAGCTTAGAATAAACGGCAATATAATAAGCGAACGACTAGATGCTAACAGACAAAACTATGAAATTTTAAATGCAATATACAAGAATGCAGAAAAATATTTTTTGCTTATGAGAAATGAAGTTGAGAGATACAGGAAACTTTACCCTTGTTCATCTGAAACAAGGAAGATAGTAGTGAAGTATCACGAAGCCATGACATCATACATACAAACATCATCTGATGTAATAGGAGGGTAAAATGAGAAGTGTGACTAGAGGTAGTAAAACAAGAGATATGGTGGTAAGTGGTTCAAGCTTTACTCCAACTCAAACGCTAGATGTGCTAAATTCAGGGGCAGAGATAGTAAAAAGTGTTTTAAATCTGTTAGGAGAAGTGCAAAAAACTAAACAAATATCTTATGGGGCAAAAGTAAGAATAACAGAATCGGACAATAAGCTAAAATACCATTTAGCGGAGTTTCAAAAAGATATGTATAGGATGCAAGGGGAGTATGAGCTTGCATCTCAAAAACTAGACAATGAACACAATATAAATATGAGGAAACTAGATATGATGGAAAAAATGATAGAGCATAACCATAGCATAGAGGCTGAGATATTGAGACATCAAGATGAGGCTGGCTTGACATCGCCACATGTTATGAGACTTTTTGAGCAGTTGCATCAACAAACACTTTCACTCTCAAGCAACACACTTTTACTAGGAGATAGATAATGATACAAGTAATAATAGCTGTCGCTGGCATAACAATAGCTGCAAATACCTTAAACTGGCTTCTTGGCGAACTCACCGATCAAGAGAGAAGAAGACAAAAAAGACTAGAAGATGAACTTGATGGATTTCAAGAGAGATTTAACACACAATCAAGAAGACATAATAACAATATATATGAGATGGCTCGTGCCGACTTTGCTCATATAAAGGCGAAATATATGGCGGAAGTGCAGTTCTTTAAAAATGAAAAACAGGAGATAAAAGCAAACTTAGATATGTTGGCTCAAACGATAGAAAAGGAACTAAGCAACAAGGCTATATCTGCCCATCAAAGGGATTCTCTCTTAAAAGATGACATAAAAGTTCAAGATGCAAAAAATAGACTAGATGCTTACTGGCTTTATCTGGATTGGTTTGAGGTAAAGCTAGATGATTTAGCAAAATTTAAACAATACCCAGAGATATATAAGCTTGAGATGCCACAAGCTTTACTACCTGAAAATTATCTTTATGTTGGTAAGTTAGCATATATCGTAAAGGGTGAGATATCTACAGGAAAAGACCCTAAAACGATGGGGTGGAATAGATATGACCAAAAATTATCTTTGAACGACTACCATAACAAAAAAGAGATGGAGGCTTATGAAAATTATGGCAATAAAGAGGAGTTTATGATATTGATAGACCATGTAAATAAAAATAAGTTTTTTAATGCTTCTATGCTTAAAGGGGAACTATATCAACACATCTTCAACAAGAGCAGTTTTGAGGCTACTCCAAAATATAATGAAAAGCCAAATCAAACATTCTCTAAAATGCTATATAACGGTGTCTATTTAGAGTTAACTAGAGATGATAAACTTCATCCACTAAAAAACTACCAACGAAGCGATAGTTTCAGTGTGAAGATAAAAGAACATGACCTACTTTTAAAAAATATAGTTGTTACTGAAAGAGTAGATGAGCAGGATGGTGAACTAGGGAATGCTCAAGTGCCTCTTGTGTTTCACAAATCATTTCATGAAGAGGTTCAAAAGCTTGACCAAGCTCTTAATATAAATCAACTTCAAGTGGTTAGTCTGCAAGGCAATATACTAGAACTTAAACTAGATAACTTTTTAATCTCTTTAAAGTTTGATGGAGATGCATGGAGTATTGAAAATATCTCAAATGCAGATACAGACAAGATGGGTGCTAGTGCTTTTACTATGCCATACAGGGTTGTGTTTGTAGAAGAGGAGGAGTATAATAAAAACTATAAAAATCTTTCTATTGGTGGATATAGTGTAGCTAGAGAGTGCTTATCGTGGATAAAAGAGCAGTTTACTTATATGCAACACTCCAAAAAAACATCAAACCAAGACTTTAAGTTCTTTGAAAAATGGAACAATATTATAGATACACAGATAAAAGATGAGCAATATACCGAGTTACAAGTGAATTATGAAAGCTGTAGAGTAGAGGGGAGTATTCTTACATTTCACATACCAAACTTACGAAGATACACTAAAGAGTTTGTAGATAGCTACAAAGGTGAAATAAAAGAGAAAAAACAAGATGATATATCTATATTTTTAGATGGTAAAGAGGTAGGAACCTTAGATAGCTATGATAAAGATATACTCAGGGCTAAACTTGAATATACTCATAACTTAAAGGCATCTAATAACTCTACACTTTCGATAAAAGTTAAAAACTATCTTGGGGTTTTACATAGACAAAAAAATGCACTTAAAGACTTCAATGCTTCAAAAATGCTAAACCTAGACCTCAAGCAGATGCTTATATCTCCACACTTGATAAGCCATAAACCTATGGTAGATAAGCTAAAACTAGAGTTTACAAACAAAAGTTTAACAAATAATCAGCAAGGGATACTCACAAAAGCTTTCAATGAAAAAAATATCTTCTTGATACAAGGACCTCCAGGGACTGGTAAAACAACTATCATAAAAGAGATGGTTACTCAAACGCTTAAACAAGACAAGCACTCAAAGATTCTTATAGTCTCTCAGCAAAATGTGGCTGTTGATAATGTACTCGATGGCATAGACAGAGAAAACAAAGAGTGGTTTAAAAGAGATGGTCATAGTATGGTGAGAATAGCTACAGATGTAGATAAAATACAGTACGACAACATAAAAGAGTTGAGTTTACAAAAGTGGTTTGAGAGCTACAAAGAGGGTGTGAAAGAGAAATTTGTAGAACTAGAGATAGATGCTAATACAAGCAAGGGTATCTTTGATAATCTAAGTAGTTCTTCTAACAATGAAGAGATAAAAGAGCATAAAGAAAAACTTTACAAGCTTGCAGAGGAGTGGATGGAACTCACATATAAGGAAGATTTTAAAGATGTAGATAGTGAGATAAAAAAGTTACTCATAAGTAGGCATCAGATCTTAGGGGCTACTTGTATGGGGCTTGCAAACAAAGCATTGGGACTAGATCTTATGGAGTTTGATATCGCCATCATAGATGAGGCAGGACGAGCAACTGCTCCTGAACTTCTTATACCAATACTAAGAGCAAAAAAAGTTATCTTGATCGGAGACCATAACCAGCTTCCACCAACTATAGACAGAAAGCTGTTACAAAAACTAGAACGAGATGACGAGGACTCTTTAAGTGATAGTGATTTGGATATTTTGAAAAAAAGTTTTTTTGAAGAGTTATTTGAGAAAGTTCCAAACAGTAACAAAGCTATGCTAAATGAGCAGTTTAGGATGCCACAAAAAGTAGGAACACTCATAAGTGAGCTTTTTTATGAGAGAAAGCTAAAAAATGGACATATTAAAAATAGTGATCATTTCATAGACCCAAAAAATACTATACAGTGGGTAGATACAAAAGGTAAACAAAAGTACAATAATAATTTTAGTTGTTTCAATATGGTAGAGGTTCAAAAAATCACTACTTTAGTTGGGACCATAGATAAGTATCTACATAAAAAAGGAGAAAGAAAAACAGTAGGCATCATAACACCATACTCAGCACAAAAACAGAAAATAAGAGATAGGGTAAAATGCCTAAAACTAGAAAACATATCAAACTTAAAGATAGATACTGTAGATAGTTTTCAAGGAGAGGAAGCGGATATTGTCATATACTCTACTGTTAGAACGAGTGGTAATATATCATTTTTGATAGATAGAAAAAGACTCAATGTAGCCATATCGAGAACTAAAGAAAATCTATTTTTTGTTGGAGATATGGAGTTTTTCTATAGTGCTACTGCTAAAGAAGATGAGGAGAATCTATTTGTAAAAATTATAGATTCCATATAGCAAGAAACTAAACAAAAGCTGTTTTTATCAACTTTAAAAGAGTGCCTGACACCCCCCCCATTACCTAGGTTCAGTTACCACTTTTAAAGTGCTATACTCTTTGTTATGTAAAAATCTTTGCAAGATGTCAAAGTTTTTATGCTTTTCACTATCTTGTATCACATGGGCATCAGCCGCCATAAACTCATCTAGTATAAGCTTTTTGGAACTATAGATAGCTACATACATATCAAAAGTTTCAACACCATTTTCTAAAAGTCCCGCTTGAGGGATAGCTTCAAAATCTTTATCTGGTATATTTTGCGAACTATTTTTTGATACAGGTACATTTGGCATCAGTACAGAGACTATCCCATTTTCATACACACTTAAGATACTCACAAAACCTTCCTTAGCGGACTTGACTTTAAAGTAAAATTCATCCCCATCATAAAGAATATTATGTTTTTTATTGGTCGTGATAGTTAAGTTTTTATTTGGCACAGTGTTAAAAAATTTATGAAAATATTTCGTGTCCAAAACTTGCATAACATTTTGATATTTTATGTACCAATGCTGATCTTTTCGCACCAATTCAAAGCGTTTTAGGTAGTTGTTAAAAGGTACATCAATACCAGCTTTTTTTAGCTTACGCTTGAACTTGAAGATACTAGGGATATTTTCATACCCTATGCCTACAAAATAGCGACCATCTACAAAACTAATCTTTAAAAGCTCATATCCACTTAGAGTAGCCTTGGTTTTTTGGCTTGATTTTATCCTAGTGCTATCATAGTAGTTACCATTTTTGCTTGATTTGTCTTGTATGATTTCATCATCAATCTTAATGCTTATCTGACTAGATATAGAAACTAAAGCATTTTGTTTAGCCTCTTTTTCAGTTAGCCCTCTCGCATACCCTATAATATAATTTGACTTATTATTTGGTAACTTATAATACCACAATGGCTGAGCAAAAAGTGCAGATAAAGAAAAAACAGTAAGTATTATTATTTTATTCATACCGATTTACAACTTCATCCTAAAATTTCCATCTACCGTAGGCTCTTGAGTTCTACTATCTCCATACTCTTCTAAACTTGTTTGATAGGTCTCTTTTTTGGTACTTTTATATAAACTTCTAACATCTTCTTTCCCCTCTAAAATATTTTTCATAATATAAAAACTAAAAAGTCTGTACCCTTTTTTATCATACCCATTAGAATACTGATGCCCTTTTCCAGCAGCTAAAACCACCATCTTATCTTTGTCAAAATTCACAAGTCGAGGCTTCATTTTCGTAGCCGCCACCCCTTTTAAGACAGATTTCCCATCGGTTACCCCAGAAAAACAACTATCCACCACGGCAACCACTTTTTTAGCTTTTGAGGCACTTAGTTTTCCATAGATATTTTTCAAAGCAAAAAAGTCTTCATCCCCTACAAAATCAGGCTCAGTATCGCTCGTAAGCATATAGGGTTCATATTTTTTATTTGGCACGGGGACACCGTGACCATTATAATAAAAATATATCGTATCCCCAGTTTTTACCCTACGGAGCATTTTTTTGAGATTGGTTTTTATCTTCGCCTGTGTCGCCCCACCATTTATCATCGTGTAGCAGTTGGATTCTTTTATCCCTAGTTTTTTCTTCATCACTTTTTTAAACATAGTAGCACTTCTTTGGGCATAGTTAATATTGTCTGTAAATTCATACTGCTCTATCCCTACCACAAAAAGCCACTTTGTACTATCTACACCTTTTTGCGAACTCTTTGCTAAAAGTCTATCTAGCACTTTATAATCGGTAAGCTTACTTGCATCAAAATTACTCATACTGTTTTTTGCAACGGTTATCTTTGTTTTCGTGGCTTTTGGGGTATCAAACTCATTTGAGATATTGACAGCCACTCGTGTATCATCGACACTCATATCGGTAAATTGTGCTAAAAAACTCATAGATTTGTAGGGTACTTTTATATCTTTTAAACTCACACTTTGACCATCATAATCAAATATCGCTTGAGGTTTAAGAGTTGAAAATTTACTTTTAAAATCTCGTGCATATTTTCTTTTTACTTTGATAGCCACTTTTTTATCAAAACTTTTCTTATTTTCAAAAGTAAGCCGTGCCACAAAATAGCCATTGTCAGCATCATACTTTAGCTTTGAAAGTATTGGTTTTCCCCAAGTGTATTGAAGAGCTTTTTTGATAGCCTTTTTTTGTGCTTTATCTGTAGCAATTTGTACTTTTGTATTGTACTTCACTATCTCCTTTTTTTGTTTCGCTTTGACTCGTTTTACTCTACTCTCAAACTCTTTTGTAGTTTCAAACTCCCCTCTTGTGAGTTTGAGATTTGCAGGTGGTTTTGGAATGGAGCGAAGTTCTTTTTTTATCAAAGCATCTACAGTTTTACTAAAATCATCCTGTGCAATTATATTTGTCCCTACTATTATAATTAAAAACCCCTGCAAATCTCAAACTCACAAGAGGGGAGT
>JAERRX010000091.1 GCA_016735225.1 Sulfurimonas sp.
ATAGAAAAAAGACAAATATCTTATGAGATGAAAATGTAGCTATGAGCATCTATACAAAAACTATATCAAAACAACTGCAACTAGATTTAGATAAACACAATGCTCAATATGCTAAAATAGAGATAAAAAAGTTTAGTTTATCGCACGATAGGTTTCTTATCATCGATGAAAAAGAGGTGTATCACTTTGGAGCCAGTCTCAAAGACCTTGGCAAAAAGTGGTTTGCAGTTTCAAAGATGGATATAGATGTGTTAAATATAATGGAGAAACTTAAATGACTAGATTGATAATTGATAAGCAAACAATAGAGGACAATATTTATACTGTGAGAAAACTACAAGTTATGTTTGATCGTGATCTGGCTGAACTTTATGGAGTAGAAACAAAAAGGATAAATGAAGCGGTTAAAAACAATCAAGACAAATTTCCAGCAGAGTTCTTTTTTGAGTTAAGCGATAAAGAATTTGAGATTTTGCGGTCGAAATTTTCGACTGCAAAATTTGCCAAGACAAGAATCAACCCTAAAGTATTTACAGAACAGGGTGTTTATATGCTGGCTACCATACTCAAAAGTAAAGTGGCATCACAAGTTACTGTAACTATTATTAAAACTTTTGCAGAGATGCGAAAGTTTTTATTGTCAAATGCAAGTATATTTCAAAGGCTTGATCATTTAGAAACTCAATAAATCAAAAACAATCTAGAATCAGATGAAAAATTCAATAAAATATTTAATGCCATAGAAGAAAAAGGAACACCACAAAAACAACATATCTTTTATGATGGGCAAATCTTTGATGCCTACCTTTTTGTAAGTGATATTATAAAATCTGCAAAAACATCCATAAAACTTATAGATAACTATATAGATGAAAGCACTTTAGTATTGTTTACAAAAAGATATGAAAATGTAACTATGAGTATCTACACAAAAACTATCTCAAAACAACTGCAACTAGACTTAGCTAAACACAATGCCCAATATGCTAAAATAGAGATAAAAAAGTTCAGTTTATCACACGATAGATTTCTTATCATCGATGAAAAAGAGCTGTATCACTTTGGAGCTAGTCTCAAAGACCTTGGCAAAAAGTGGTTTGCCGTTTCAAAGATGGATATTGATGTGTTGAGTATAACAGAGAAACTTAAATGATAAAAGATGACTGGAGATAAATATGAAAGAGTTAGATAATCTTGAATTTAAAGAGTTTGTAAAAGATATAAAAACTAGAATATTGTCTTCTCAATACGAAGCCTTAAAAGCTGTAAATAAAGAGTTAATTTCTCTCTATTGGGGCATAGGCGAGTCTATAGTCCAAAAGCAAGAGGTTTATGGCTGGGGCAAATCTATCGTAAAGAGCTTATCTGATGAACTGCGAAAAGAGTTTGTTGGTATGAAAGGTTTTAGTGTTCAAAACCTTTGGAATATGAGACAATTTTATCTTGAGTATGCAGATAATGAAAAACTCCAACCATTGGTTGGAGAAATCAGTTGGACTAAAAATGTAGTTATTTTTCAAAAATGCAAAGATAATTTAGAGAGAGAATTTTATATTAAAACAACTATCAAATTTGGTATGACAAAAGATGTACTGATAAATCATATTGAAAATCAATCGTATGAAAAATATCTACTCAATCAAACAAATTTTGACAAAACCATCATCGAAAAATATAAGCACCAAGCGAAGTTAGCCGTAAAAGATGAGTATAATTTTGATTTTTTAGAGTTGGGTGATGATTATAGTGAAAGAGATTTGGAGATAGGACTCATAAACAAGATACGAGAATTTTTAGCTCAAATGGGAACTGATTTTACTTTTATAGCAAATCAATACAAGCTAGAGATAGATGATGAGGAGTATTTTATAGATCTGTTACTCTACCATAGAGGGTTAAAATCACTCATAGCCATAGAGCTTAAAATAGGAAAATTCAAGCCTGAATATGCAGGAAAAATGAATTTTTATCTCTCTGCTTTAAACGACACTGTAAAACTAAAGGATGAAAATCCATCGATAGGTATCATAATATGCAAAGAGAAAAAAAGAACAACTGTAGAATATGCACTCAAAGACTCATCGCAACCCATAGGGATAGCAACATATAAAACAACAGAGACTCTGCCGAGTAGCTATAAAAATCTTCTCCCAACAGCTCAAGAGATAGAATACAATTTAAATAGATTGTTTGAGAATGAGCTTTTAAAGAGTAGCGATGATTAAAAAATTAACAAATATAGAGTTTAAAGAATCGCCAAGAGATACAGAAAAATCCAAAGAAAATCTCTTTGATATTTGGAGTGGTAAAAAACAAAATATACATAAAAAGGAACAATTTGTACAGTTCAAAGAGAGGGATATACTTTTTTTAAGCGTAGGTCAAAATGTTGGTTATGAACAATACGGTAAAGGGGAGGAATTTTT
>JAERRX010000067.1 GCA_016735225.1 Sulfurimonas sp.
GTTATAATAGTGTTTGCCTTAAGCTATAGTAGGATCATTAAAAAAAGTGCTATTACCCTTCAAGAAGAGAGGTTTTTGAATATTTATGATAATTTTATAGATAGAAAAAAACTATATCAAGAGATATTTTTTATCATCTCTGATAAAACTGTCTCTATGCTTAAGGCAAACACTATTATAACTAAGCTTGGACTAGATGAGTTCATAGGGTATTTCAACTCTCTTGAAAAACTTCAAGACTTAGACACTTTTGCACAAAAGTATTTTAGAGTATCTATAGGTCAAATAGTTGTTTCATTTATGTTTTTTGTTCTTGTTGTTTTGTTTAAAAAGTTGGTTGTTGATACTCTACTATTTAGTTTTACTAAGGTGCTTTATAAAGGTATAAAAGATAGTAGTAAAAATGAAAGGTTCCGCAACTATATGGACAGCTCACTTAGACTCCCTATAAGGTATATATTGTATCTTATAGCACTAGATATCTCTCTAAGAATTTTATTTATGAGTATTGATAATGGGGAAGTTATCAACTACTTTACTCTCCTGTATATTTTGATTTTTATATGGGGAGCATTTAGACTTATAAACAACTTTGTCCTAATGTATTCTGATGATGTCTTAGTAAATTATCCAAATATTCGTGGCGAGATGATCAACTTTTTTGTCAATTTTTTCAAGTTGTTTGTCTTGGTTGTAGGGCTACTTATTATTTTTAGCAGTCTAGGTTATGATGTTAGCGGAGTTATAGCTTCTCTTGGTATTGGTGGTTTAGCTGTAGCTTTTGCTGCTAGAGAAACCATTGCCAATATTTTTGGTTCAATCTCTCTTATACTAGACAATACTTTTACACAGGGCGACTGGATAGTGATGGACGAGGCAGAGGGAACAGTTGTAGATATAGGTATGAGATCAACAAAGATTAGAACCTTTGACAATGCCATGATATATGTTCCAAACTCAGAAGTAGCTTCAGCGAAGGTAAAAAACTGGAGCAGAAGAATGATAGGAAGACGCATCTATATGAAGATAGGTGCAACATACTCATCTAAGCCTAGTGATCTTAAAAATGCTATTGATGAGATAAAAGAGATGTTGGTAAATCATCCACAAATAGCAGATAGTAACTTCAATGAAGATGAAAAAAATCTATCGTTAGTAAAGACAAAAGTGGTCTCAGCAAACCTTGAATATGGAATCATCAAAACACTATTAGTCAATCTTGATGAGCTATCTGACTCCTCTATCAACATAATGATATACTGCTTTTCAAAAAGTGTTATTTGGTCAGAATGGCTTGAGGTAAAAGAGGATGTTGTTTTTAAGATAATGGAGATATTTGAAAAAAACAATCTATCTTTCGCATTTCCATCTCAAAGTGTATATATTGAAGAAAATGACTCAGGTGTCATAGCTCCAACAAACATAGATAAGGTAGAAAAATGAAAATAATATTTATGGTGTTTGTTGCACTTATACTTAATGCATCTAGTATTGAGTTTAACAATGATGAAAAAAACTTTATAAAAAACCATCCAGTTATCAAGGTTGGAATAGACTTGAAGTTTCATACTATAGATGCTATAGACTGGGATGGCAACCATATTGGCATCTCTTCTGATTATCTAAAAATTATAACAAAAGAGAGTGGTTTAAAGTTTGATCTTATTGCATTGGATAGTTTTGATATTACACTTCAAAAAATAAAAAATAAAAAGATAGATATGATAGCTGCTATATATAAAACAGAGTATAAATCAAAGCATCTAGTCTATTCAGACCCCTATGTTAGTGTACCTTTTTACATCTACACAAAAGAAGAGACCCCAACAATCAAAAACTTAGATAACCTTGATGGAAGTAAGATTTGTGTACTAAAGGGCTTTATGACTGCTTTGTGGTTGGAGAAAAACTACCCAAACATAAGAGCTGTAGAAGCACTGACTATCTATGATGCTTTAGAAAAAGTCAGTAGGGGCGAAGCAGTTGCTTTTATAAATGACTATGCTTCTACAAGCTACTCTCTTAAGAGAGTTTTTCTACCAAATATGAAGCTTAATGCACCAGTAATTGAACTAAATAATGTACCTATTGCCATGGGAGTAAGACCAGACTACACTATACTTCGTGACATTATCAATAAAATAAATACAAATTTATCGGAAAAAAATGTAGAAAAACTGAGAGCAAAATGGTTTTCTAATGGTAAAATATCGATGCTTAATTTTTCTAAAAAAGAGAGAATTTGGATAGAAAAACACAGTGAGATTGTATTTTCAGCCGATCCAAACTGGTTACCATTTGAGGGCTACAACTCTACAACAGCACAATATTATGGCATAGCAAATGATATTTTAACTATTGTCTCAAGTAGAACAGGACTTAAGTTTAAACTTCTTCAAGCATCAACTTGGAATGAGGCAAAACAACAGATAAAAGATGGTAAATCTCAAATGATACCAACTATCTCAAGTGTTGGTGAGCTAAAAGATTATCTTAATGTGTCAGAACCATATATGAAAATACCATATTTGATATATGGCATCAAAAACAGTTTTATACCTAGCTCATTAAAAGAGCTCGCTGGTAAAAAAGTAGCTCTCATAGAAGACTCAAGTGCTTATAAAAATATAAAAAAATATTATCCAAACATTACTCGTTTTCCTGTTGAAAATACTCAAGAATTATTTACTCTTTTAACTCAAGGGAGAGTGGATTACTTTATATCAAATCGTGCATCGGCATCTTATGCTATAAATAGTGCCAACATTGAAGATATCATAGGTCTTACAGAGCTAGATATGAACTATAGTCCTAAGATAGCCATCTCTAAAAAGTTTGGTTTAGAAGCAATATCTGTTATAGATAAAGCGATAGAAAGTATAAGTGAAGAAGAGATACAAGATATATATAATAAATGGATTTTTGTAAAAGCTAACGAGAGCAGAGATAAGAAAATACCAATAATTTTTTATATAGTAACAGCATCTATATTTTTAGCAGGTTTGTTTTTGTTGTGGAAAAAATATTTTCCAAACAACAAATAACAAACTTGAGAGACAGACCTAGAAAACTATTTAATCTTTTCTAAAATACTCTCTACACTAAAACCAAACTTTTTAAACAACTCTCCTGCTGGTGCAGATGCTCCAAAGCTATCCATTGAGATAACATCACCAGCTAGTTTGTACCACTCTAAACCTCGTGCTGCTTCTATAGCAACAGTTTTAGTTCCCTCTTTTATGATAGAAGAGATATATGATTTATCTTGCTCTATAAAAAGGTCAAAACATGGCACAGACACTACACTTACAGGAACATCTATAGCATTAAGTGACTCTTTAACATTTAGTGCTAGTTCAACTTCACTCCCAGATGCCATGAGAGTTATAACAGCATCCTCATCAGATGCAAGTAGATAGCCACCCTTAGATACCTCTCCACTCACAGGAGTTGGAAGAACTGCAAGGTTTTGGCGAGAACAAACAAAAGCCGAAGGAGATCTGCTCATACTTAAGGCAGTTTTCCAAGCTTGTATATTTTCTGCTCCATCTGCTGGTCGCCAAACATAGAAGTTTGGTAAAGCTCTAAACTGAGATAACTGTTCTATGGGTTGATGCGTTGGACCATCTTCACCAACGCCTATACTGTCATGTGTCCAGATAAAAAACTGCTGAATACCAGTAAGTGCGGCTATACGAGCCGCTGGTTTTAAGTAGTCAGAAAAGACGAAAAATGTTGCTGAAAAAGGCATAAGTGGACCATAAAGTGCCATCGCATTTACGATAGAACTCATAGCATGTTCACGAATACCAAAGTAGATATTTCTACCCTTTGGATAAACTCCCATATCATTTAAGTTTGTCTTATTTGATGGGCTTAGGTCGGCTGAACCACCTAGAAAACTTGGGATAGCTTTAGCGATACTGTTCATTATCTTGCCATTGGTTGAGCGAGTAGCTTCCGCTTTTTCAAATGAAGGATAGTCTATAGAAGTAAAGTCTGGGTTTTGAAGTGCATCTAGTGTTTTGTTTTGCTCTGCTAAAGATATAGAGCTTTTAGAATGATTCCACTCTTTTTCAAGTAGATCGCCCTTTTCTACTGCACATCTAAAACGAACTAAAACATCCTCATCAACATGAAAAGTTTTACTCTCATCAAAGCCAGCATCTTTTTTTGCTTGAGCTATAACCTCATCTCCTAGAGGCGCACCATGAGCATGGTGTGAGCCTTCTAGTTTTCCTGCACCCTTAGCGATGATAGTATTGGCGATAATAATTGTAGGTTTTTTATTGGTTTTTGCACTACTCAAACATGCATCTATCTCATCAAAATTGTGTCCATCACACTCTAAAACATCCCAACCTTGAGAGTCAAATCTTTTTGTAATATCTTCACTTATGCTTAGGTCTGTTGAGCCTTCAATAGTTATACGGTTTGAATCATATATAAGGATAAGATTGTCAAGTTTGTTGTGTCCTGCGATGGAGCAAGCTTCATAAGAGATGCCCTCTTCTAAGTCTCCATCTCCGCATAAACAGTAAACGTTATGATCGATGAGTTTTCCTGCATCTGAATTGATCTGCTCACCCATAAACTTTGAAGCCATAGAAAAACCAACAGCATTAGCGATACCTTGACCTAGAGGACCTGTAGTTATCTCTATACCTTGTGTATGTCCATACTCTGGATGCCCTGGAGTCTTAGAGTCTAACTGGCGAAAGTTTTTTAAGTCATCTATCTCTAAACCATAACCCCATAAATAATATAGAGAATAGATAAGACCTGTTCCATGTCCACCTGAGAAAACTAGCCTATCACGGTTAAGCCAGTCTGGATTTTTAGGATTGTGGTGAAGATGTTCACTTAGTACAACTGCGATATCCGCCAAACCCATGGGAGCTCCGGGGTGACCACTATTTGCCGCTTGAACCATATCTGCTGCTAAAAACCTTATACTGTCTGCCATCTTTTGACGCATAGTGTTACTCATTGTTATATTCCTAATTTTAGTTTTTATGTCTGTTTATATACTTTGTTAGTACTGGAGACAACTCACTTTGTAAGTTCTCCTCAAAACTACCCATCTCATCACTTAGCTCTAGTGCCAAAGCATCTGCTTCTTTCATAGCGATATCTAGTCCTAAAATCGTTACAAAACTATTTTTGCATTGATCGTTGTTTGTAAGTTTTCCTGCTTCGCTAGTGCTTTGTGTTACATCTAAAATATCATCTTGTATCTGAAACAAAAGCCCCAGCTTTATACCAAAATCATAAAGTTTTTCGCCTAGCTCTTCCTTGCCAACTATCACTGCTCCCATCTGCATAGATGCTGCAATGAGTTTGGCTGTTTTGTTGGTATGAAGAACTTTTATATCTTCTAGTTTTAGTGGTTTGTTTTCAAAATAACAATCGATCGCTTGACCTAAAACCATACCATTTAGCCCACCATTTTTAGCTAAAATATTTATAAGTTTCACACGAGTATAGTCAGAAAAAGGGGTCTCAGACAAAACCTCAAAAGAGTAGGTATTTAGAGCATCTCCAACAAGGATAGCGGTCACTTCATCATAAAGCACATGTAAAGTTGGCTCACCTCTACGAAGTGGGGAGTTGTCCATAGCAGGTAGGTCATCGTGTATCAAAGAGTAGGTATGAAGTAGCTCAACTGCCAAAGCCACACCTCTTGCTCCCTCACATAGCAAAGGGTTGTAAGCTTTCACAACACCGAGTAAAAGAGCGGGTCTAAATCTCTTTCCGCCAGCCACTAGCATCTGAGATAAAGCTTTCTCATAAGTAGGGTGAATACTAGTAGAAGTTGGTAAGTTGTCTAATAAAAATTGCTCAAAATTTTGCATGTGAAATTATAGCATTTTTTTCTTTGGCTTTTATGTTTACAAAAAATTCAAAACCATCTCTCTCAAAAAGTAAAGAGGCATGAGATATAAAATCACCCATATACTTTCGTACCTCACTGCTGTTTTTTACTTTTTTTGCATTTACTTGAATAAGCTTATCTCCTCTTTTTAACCCATAAGATTTAAGCTTATTAGTAATTTTTATGATGCTTAGGCTATTGCTAAAATAAACTCCTTTTCCCTCTAAAAAAGTATCACTAATATATCCACCACCATATCTTTTTTTAGTTTTTACCTTAAAAGTCAAATATTTAGAGCCTCTTTTAACCTTAACCTTATGAAAAGCTCCGACTTTAGAAAAAAGTATCTTTCGCATAAAAACAGAAGCTCTTTTGATCTTTCTACCATCGAGCATTGTGATGCGGTCATTTTTTTTAAATGGGTTGTCTTTAAAAAATGGGTTTACACTTTTTATAAGAAGAAGGCCTCTTTTGTTGTAGGCTCTTATGCCAATATCTCCATAACTACTAGATCTATTATTTAAAAATCTTTGAACATACCTTTTTTCTATGATCCCTCTTGGAGTAACTAAGCCTTCTAAAGCACAGCAACTATTTAAAAGCAAAGATGGAGCATAAGTTTTTTCACTAAACTTAGCAAAACTATTTAGTCCTACCTGTCTTTTTGTTATTCTACCCTCTACTGCTCTTTTTTTATTAATAGATGCCATACCTAGAGATAGGTGGTTATTTATCTTAAAAGGATGCTTAAAGTTTTTTTTATCTTTTACTAGATATAGAGAAAGAAAAGGGTCATATTTTATGATCTTAGTATTTGGTTGATAGACAGAAAACAGCAGTCTTTTATGATTGATGACAGGTATTTTAAGTAGGCTATTATCTATAGAGCTTGAGTCTTTGACCTTAAGTATGCAAGAGTCGTAGCCACCCTTGCAAGCATATAGATTTAAAAGTAGAAAGTTTAAAGCTAAAAATAGCCTAAGCATCTACTTGCCTGCAAACGGGTTTATACCACCTAGACCACTAAGCATTCCCATAGCAGAACTTTTTTGATTTTGTTGTACCATTTGATTTGCATCGTTTAAAGCACCAATGAGAAGAATTTGAAGTGAACTTTTATCTTCTAAAAGTGAATCATCAATATTGAGATCAACTACTTCACCCTTTCCATTTATACTAACTTCTATTAAACCTCCACCACTTTTAGTAGTAAAGGTTTTAGACTCAAGCTCATCTTGAATTTTAGTAGCACTTTCCTGCACACTTTCAAACATTTTGCCCATGCCTTCCATGTTTGAAAACATTAGATGCTCTCCGATACAAAGTCAATGTTGTTATCATCATCTACAACAACAACTCTTGGCTTATAGGTTTGAAGCTCTTTTTCATCATAAGTTGCATAAGCAACTATGATGATTTTATCGCCGGGGTGTACTTTTCTAGCCGCCGCACCATTAAGACAGATATCTCTTTCGCCTCTCTCACCTAAGATGATATAAGTAGTAAATCTTTCGCCATTGTTGATGTTTAATATCTCAACTTTTTGCCCAACTCTCATCTTTGAAGCCTCTAAAAGCTCCTCATCTATAGTAATAGAACCGACATAGTTTAAGTTCGCATCTGTAACGGTTGCACGATGAATCTTACTGTATAGCATATCAATTAACATATAATTTTCCTATATTCCCATCTGTTTTTTCATATCCGCAGGAGATATCGCTTCATCCCACAACTCTTTATCTATAACATACTCATCTACGATCTTTCCACCCATGATATGCTCTTTTATAATTTTATCAATCTTTTCTTTAGTAAGGGCTGAGTACATTACATGTCCTGGTTCCACTAACATTATAGGACCACTAGAGCATCTGTTCATACAAGAAGTGCGAATGGGCTGAACAGTTCCCATGATCCCCTCTTTCATCAACTTTCCAGCTAGGTATTGAAACAGGTCTTGTGTTTGGGGTGTTACACAGGAGGGTTTTGGCATACCTGGTGGAGCTGATTGTTCGCATTTAAATATATAAAATGCTGGTTGAGGAATTCCCATATAATAATCCTTAGTATTTTAATGAAATTATAGCAAAAATATCAAGATATTTTCTCATCTACAAAAAACAACTTTAAGATTTTAAGTTATTTAGCTACTTTTTAGCTATAATTCTATCTATAAATCAGCATAAAAAAAGAAGGTACAAATTGAAAAAAATCATACTTTTAGTAGTGTTATTAACATCATTATACTCAAGTCAAACAGAAGATAAAGCGAAAGTTTATGTTGGCATAGGTGGTGGCTACACAAATGAATCTTTTAGCGATGATGCAAAAACAACAGGCTCAGCAGAGACAGCAAAAATAAAAATTGGCTATGGCATAAGATCAGCCTATGCTATAGAGTTTTCTATCGATTATTCAAAAAACACTTCAAATGTTTTTTCTACATCTCCCTCTAAAGATGGTGATAAAATAGGTCTAAATGTTGAGCTAATAAAAGCATTTGACTGGGATATATTTATAGATCCATACTTTAAAGCTGGTTTTGGAACAGGAACTTTTGATATTAAAAGCGAATACTCCAACCAAGACTCACTAAACTACAGCTCTTACAACCTAGGTCTAGGTTTTTTTATCCCTATGAGTGAGCATATTGACTTTGAAGTAGGCTACGACTATAAATATGTTTCTTATGAAAAACTAAGAGATATTGATGGTAGCTATAGCTCTAACATGAACGGGCTTTACCTTGGAGCAAACTATAGGTTCTAAGGTCTAAAAGTTCTTCTCTTTGTTTCAATGATAGTTCTTTTAGTTTTTCATCTCATTTCCATCGATTTATTTTAATTTTTAAGGAGCAAAAAGAGCTTATAGTAAGAATAGATGAAAATAAAGAACTTAGCTTGCCAAGCTAAAAAGTGTTAGGGTTGTGCAAGCCTAAGGACTAGACTCCCAGTCAAGCTGAGAGTGACGGAGTTTTCAAGCTTCTGTCATCCTAAAAGTAACAAAGGCACGTCATCCTCAGCATGACTAAGACCCGTCATCCTCAGCTTGACTAAGACCCGTCATCCTCAGCATGACTAAGACCCGTCATCCTCAGCATGACTAAGACCCGTCATCCTCAGCATGACTAAGACCCGTCATCCTCAGCTTGACTGGGGATCTAGTTTATAACAAGAGAAAAGGAAAAATATGAAACTGCCAAAACTACCCATAGGGATACAAACTTTTAGCGAGATTAGAGATAAAAAAGAAAATTATTTATATATAGACAAAACGGATATTGCTTATGAGTTACTCAATGGCAGTAAATATATTTTTCTCTCACGACCACGAAGATTTGGAAAATCACTTTTTATGGACACTATTCAAGAGATATTTCAAGGAAACAAAGAACTATTTGAGGGTTTAGCTATCTATGATAAGTGGGATTGGGATGTTAAATATCCTGTGATTAAAATTAGCTGGGCAGGTGATTTTACAACACTAGAAAATCTCAAAATACGAACAAATGGAATATTAAGAAAAAATCAAACACGGCTAGATGTAGAGTGTGAAAACAGTGATTATCCTCCAAGCTATTTTGAAGAGTTAATCATAAATAGTTATAAAAAATACAACGAAAAAGTAGTTATTTTAATAGATGAGTATGATAAGCCTATTTT
>JAERRX010000098.1 GCA_016735225.1 Sulfurimonas sp.
AATATACTTTTAAGTTCATCAGGTAAAGAAATATTTCAAAAAATAAAAAATAAAATATTTACTACTTCTCTTGGTGAGTCTGACATAGCAAAAGATATAGCAAATTTAATGATGGAAGATGATTATTTACCTGATGAACTTAAAAGTATATTCAGTACACAACAAAACATAGGAATGCAATAAATTACCTAGCGGCAATTTATGGTTCTATTCGACCGTACACTGTCCCCTCTGTTGAATGCTTCTGGTAATACAAATTTTATGTTTGAGATTGACGGTTTAGACAATTCTAAGATACCTGAAATTAACGGAATTTCTACAAAAACTAAGCTCAAAGATAGAATAGAGGCTATAACTAAAAATGGTGGTACTTTTAGCTATTTAAAGGCTGAAAAAGACACTATGAATTATAATTTAAAAATGGTTGATAGTGTATTGCCTGAAATTATTGGGTATCTGTTAATAACTTTTTATGGAAATAGAATCTCTAAGTTATCTGATATTGTAGAACACTTATGTAATAACACAAATATATTAACTCATTTAGATATAGATGATAAAGCTATGTTGATAGGTAAGTTAAAAAAGTTTCTTGTTGATATATTGTTAGGCTTTTTCGCTGGTAGAAAATGGGATGGTTCTTATGAGAGCCATGGAACAATAGTCGTTAAAGCAAATGGTGATTTAATCACATTTCATATCATTGATATAGATAGTCTAAAAGATTATTTGTTTGAAAATATCAGATTAGATACACCATCTACATCACGACATAAGTTTGGAGCTATAATTGAGGATAAAACAAAAAATTATTTCAAATTGAATTTACAGTTAAGATTTTAAATATTTTATAGTTGTTTAGTTGCACTGTGTGGCTTGTGATCTAAACAATCAACATTGCATCGCCATAAGAGTAAAAACGGTACTCGTTTTTTATAGCTTCTTCATAAAGTTCTTGTGTTTTTTCTACTCCAACAAAAGAGGCTACTAACATCAAGAGAGTTGACTTTGGAAGATGAAAGTTTGTAAGTAGGTGGTTTACTCTTAGAGGTTTGTTGTTTGGGTGTAAGAAAAGATTTGCCTCGCCTCTTTGTAGTTTGTCGTGTCTCACATAAAACTCTATCGTTCTTGTTGATGTTGTGCCTATGCTTAGTAAAGGAACTTTAGAGTCTATAAGTTCTTTTGCTTTGTTTGAGACTTCATAATATTCAGAGTGCATAGGATGCTCTGTTATGGTCTGGACCTCTACAGGCTTAAAAGTGCCACTTCCTACATGAAGTGTAACAAAAGCATGAGAGTGATCTTTGCATATTTTTAGATGCTGTTGTTTTGTGAAGTGCAAAGATGCTGTTGGTGCGGCAACTGCTCCCTCTTCTTTTGCAAAAACACTCTGATACTCAGATATGTCTTGAGCGGTATCTTCTCTTTGTATGTAGGGAGGTAGAGGGATATGACCTATATCATCGATGATAGGAAGTAGCTCTTCAAATCGTAATATATCTTTAGATATATAAAAGTTTACGATCCTACTGCCATCATCTTTAAGCTCTTTTACTATCGCACTAAGACCTTTATCAAAGTAGATGCTAGTATCAACTCTCACCTTTCCTCTTATATAAACACTTATGTTCTTTGCATCCAATGGGCGGTTTATAAGAAGCTCTATCTTTCCTCCGCTTGATTTATTGCCAAATAGTCTTGCTTTTATCACCTTAGTGTCATTAAAAATCAAAGCACAATCTTTTGGAATATATTTTTCAAAATCATAAAAATAGCTATGTATTATCGTATCAGTTTTTCTATCATATACTAAAAGTTTTGCACTATCTCTTGGGTTGGCGGGGTGGGTTGCTATGAGCTTAGGAGGAAGTGTAAAGTCATAGCTAGAAGTTAGTAACTCATTCGCCATCATCATTTTCTTTTTTTTCTTCTTTTTCATCTTCTTCTTCAAGAGGATCTGCAGGATTTACCATCTTTACTATCAAGATAGATAAACCATAAAGTATAATGAGTGGTCCAGCCATAAGTAGTTGAGTCAAAACATCTGGAGGAGTTAAAAGTGCAGCAATGATGAAAATAATAATGATCGCATACTTAAAAAAAGATATCATCATCCTGTCATCTATCAGCCCGACAAGTGCTAAAAAGTAGGCAAATACAGGAAGCTCAAAAGAAAGTCCAAAACCAAACATGATTTTTGAAAAAAAGCCGACATAATCTTCTATATTTATAAGTGGTGTAAACCTAAAACTACCAAAGGTTATAAGAAAGTCAAAACCAAAGGGGGTAACTATATAGTAGGCAAACAAAACACCAACAAGAAACATCAAAGTTCCACCAAATATAAAAGGAATAACCATCTTCTTTTCATTTGCATATAGACCCGGTGCAACAAATAGCCATATTTGAGAGAGTATGATAGGTAGAGCAGTTACGATAGCCGCAAAAAATGAAACCTTTAAAGCAACAAAAAATGCTCCACCTACTTGAGAGGTTGTAACCATACCATCTGCCGCATGAACAGACTTTTTACCAACCTCATTTAGTGCAATATTTAAGGGTTCTATCATCCATTCTAAGATGGGTTGGTAAAAGTAAAACATAGCAAAAAACATAACAAACAAGCTAGCAGATGATATAGCAAGTCTTTTTCTTAACTCTACAAGGTGTGGTCTTATATCATCAAACATTTTTCTTCTCAAGGGTGATTTTTTCTTCTTTTGGACTTTCTTTTGGACTTTCTTTTGATAGTTCTTTTGATAGTTCTTTTGGTGCTTCTGCTTTATCTTTAGATTCTACAAAATCATCTAAAAAGTTATCATTTAGGTTTGAAAGAGATGACTGCACAGCACTCATATCAGTAACCTCTTTTATCTCATCAGTAGCTTTTAGTATCTCTGCTTTATATGCAAGTGCTTCTTCTTTTATATCTGCTACATTTACCTCTTGCTCTATGGAGTCCTTAACGGTTCCTATAGTTTTTTTAACTCCTCTAAGAAACTTAGCAACTTCAATCAGAGCAGTTGGGAGTTTGTCTGGACCTAAAAAAAGTACAGCAATAACGGCGATAAACAGTATTTCAGCAAAACCTAAACCAAACATATAAAACCTTTAAAAAATTTCAATTTATGAATTTTAGCAAAATTTTCCTTAAGAGGATAAAAAGAGAGTGAGTTCATCCGCTAAAAGATACTCAAAATTGTACAATCTATCATTTTTTAAAGAGAGTTTTTTTTCTTTTACTAAGATATCTGCTCTTTTTCTCTCATGAGTATTTAATATACTCATACTAACCCCAACACAGGAGCGAAAACCTAAAAAGATTTTTTCTATTTTTATATCTTCTTTGCTTAGCTCCTCCTCTGTGCTTTGAAGAGGCTTGTTTATATACTCTTCTATAACTACAGATGGGTAAAATCTTTTATTGTCTAGTTTTCCAACAGCACCACTTCCAAGACCTATATAGTCATCATAGTTCCAGTAGCCAAGGTTATGCTCACTTTTGTAAGTGCCAAAGTTGCTTATCTCGTATTGTTGAAACTTATGTGATTTTATTTTGCTAAAAAGCCATGAAGTAAGCTCTAAGTTTTCTTTTGACATCTGCGGTTTTGACTCAAATGGTGTGCCTTCTTCTATAGTGAGAGCATAGGCACTTAGATGGTTTATGGGTAAAGATAGGGCTATCTTTAAGTCCTGCTCTAGTAACTCTTTTGTATCGCCAAGAGTTGCATATATCAGGTCAAGTGAGAGATTTTTAAAACCTACTTTTTTTGCATTGTTTATAGCATCTATGGCATCTATGCTTTTATGAGCTCTGTTTAGTAGTTTTAGTTTTTTCTCGTTAAAGCTTTGCACTCCAAAACTTATGCGATCTACTCCAAGCTCATACATCCCCTCTAGCCACTCAAGACTAGCACTATTTGGATTTGCCTCGCTTGTTATCTCGATACCTTCTTTAAGATATGTTTTTAAAAACTCAAACAATGGTTTATATAGTTGTGCAGATATGCTTGAGGGTGTTCCCCCACCTATAAAAACTGTTTTTATACTATGTGGTTTTGCATCAAATCTTTTTAGTTCATACTTTAGCTGTTTTAGTAAAGCTTCCATATAGGATGTTTTGAGATGAAACTTATCGACATAGGAGTTAAAAGCACAGTAAGAGCATTTAGAATCACAAAATGGTATATGAATATAAAGTAACATAAACGAAGTATAGCAAAAACATCACAAAGTTATAGCTTAATTTAATAGCATATTTAGTATAATCGCATCTATATAAAATCAGGTGTATTAATGAGCAAAAAAAATTTATATCGTAAAAATGTAGCTATGATAATCGTGTCAAATGACTACCCTTTAAAGAAAGAAGTTTTCATCGCACAAAGAAATGACTTTGATAATGTTTGGCAATTTCCCCAAGGTGGTATAGATGCCAGAGAAGATGTACAAGAAGCAATGTTTCGTGAGCTTGAAGAGGAGATAGGCACTAACAAGGTAAAGATAATAGCTGAGTACCCAGAGTGGATCTCTTATGATTTTCCTCCAAAAATAGCAAAAAATATGAAACCATACAAGGGACAAATACAAAAATATTTCCTAGTAAAACTTAAAAAAAGTGCAAAGATAGATGTAGATACTAAACATCCTGAATTTAGCGACTTTAAATTTGTAAGTGTTGATGAAGCTTTAAACATAAGTGCATCTTTTAAGCAAAAAGTATATAAGAGTGTGATAAAACACTTTCAAAAAGAGGGTTATCTTTAGATGTTAATAGTACAAAAATTTGGTGGAACAAGTGTTGGCGACCTAGATCGTATAAGTAGTGTAGCTACTAGAGTAGCAAAAACAAAAAAAGAGGGCAATGATGTCATAGTCGTTGTTTCTGCTATGAGTGGGGAAACTAACAAGTTAGTAGGATATGCTGAGCATTTTTCTTCAAACCCAGCTAGAGCGGAGATGGATATGCTTCTGAGTTCTGGAGAAAGAGTAACCGCCTCTCTTTTGTCTATAGCTTTAAATGAGTTAGGATATCCTGCTACCTCTATGACAGGCAGAAAAGCTGGCATCCTTACAGATAGCTTGCATACAAAAGCTCGCATAGAAGAGATAGACCCTAGTGTTATGAAAGACTCTTTAAAAGAGGGCAAGATCATAGTAGTAGCTGGTTTTCAAGGTGTAAATGAAAATGGTGATGTAACTACTCTTGGTCGTGGTGGCAGTGACCTAAGTGCTGTAGCGATAGCAGGAGCAGTTGGGGCTGATCTGTGTGAGATATATACAGATGTTAGTGGCATCTACACAACAGACCCCCGCATAGAGCCAAAGGCTAAAAAACTTGATAAAATCTCCTACGAAGAGATGCTAGAGCTAGCTTCTCTTGGTGCAAAAGTACTTCAAAACCGCTCTGTTGAGCTAGCAAAAAAATTAAATGTAAATCTAGTAACAAGAACAAGCTTCTCAGATGAAGCAGGAACATTAATAACAAAGGAAGAAAATATTATGGAAAAACCATTAGTAAGTGGGATTGCTTTAGATAAAAATCAGGCTCGTATATCTTTGATGGGTGTGGCAGATAGACCAGGGATAGCATCTGAAGTTTTTACAAAACTAGCAAATAGCGATGTAAATGTAGATATGATCATCCAAAATAAAGCACACGATGGTACAACAAATATAGACTTTACTGTTCCTTTGAGTGACCTAAACGATGCAAAAGAAGTTGTAGCGGTATTTTTTAAAAACAATGATATTTCTACTGAATCATACAACGACAAGATATGCAAAGTTTCTATAGTTGGTGTAGGTATGAAGTCTCATGCAGGTGTTGCGGCAAAGGCTTTTTCAACACTTGCATCTCAAAATATAAATATCAATATGATATCAACTTCAGAGATAAAACTATCAATGATTATAGATGAGCAGTATGCACAACTTGCAGTCAGAAGTCTTCATGATGCTTATGAGTTAGACAAGTAAACTATGAACTCATCAGATTTCGCACAATGGAGCTTAGATGCTATAAGAGAAGAGGGCGCAAGTCTTAGCTGGTTAGAAGAACAACGCTTTGACTGGACAAACCCCCTATTTTTGGCACTAGAAGAGATTTTAAACTCCAAAACAATTATCTTGATAACAGATAATGAGCGAAAATGGTTTGAAACCTATATCTTAACCTCTATAAACTCATCTAAACTAGATAGACCCCTCTTACCAATAGTAAGCATTGATAGTTTATATCAGCACTACTCAGTTGTTAGTGGGGGAGATATGATTGATGTGCTTGAAGATATGATCTCTCTTTCATATAAAGATGAGTATATCTTTTGGTATATTGGTAGAGGCGATGATAAACGAGCAGATATGGCTAAGAGAAAAGATAGTAGTTATTTTTGGATATTTGATGAAGAGTTTCATAATGGTTTTACTTTAAAGTCTTATGATGCTATGCTTGATATAAAGCTTTTGCAACTATATAAACTCTTTGATGCCTCACTTAGTGCCTCAATGTTTGGAGAAGTAGATGTCAGCTCATGAGCTTACAAAAGGACACATACTTATAGATAGCGACATAGAGTCACAATTTCACAAGCTTCAAGAGTCACTAAAGCCAAATAGAGTTGTAGGTTTTATAGAAGATAAGTTCCTTTTAGAACATGCAAAAGCAGTTATACGAGAGGCATATATAAGCGAATCAGAAACAAAGTATATAGTTTTAGGTGCCTTAGAATTTAACACAGTTTCACAAAACTCTCTTTTAAAAGTATTTGAAGAACCTCCTAGAAATATAGAGTTTATCATCATCACCCCTACAAAATCAAACCTTATTCCTACTGTTCGCTCAAGACTTCCCATCATAAAAGGCAAGGGTAGTGCTAAAACTTATGAGTGTGAACTAAATCTAGCAAAGCTTAGCTACAAAGATATTTTTTCTTTTCTTAAAGACAATGCAAGAGTTTCAAAAAATGATGCTAAAAATCTAGTAGAATCTCTCTATCATAGAGCTACAGTTGTTGATATGTTGATATTGTCTCAAGTGCAGTTAGATAATTTTGATAGAGCATATAGGCTTTTAGAGTTAAATTCAAAACCGCAAAATGTATTAACACTAGTTCTTATGAGTTTTATAGATGCATCTTGAGCGATTGTCAAATAGCATAGATGCTAGGAAGTATTTAAGTAGGCTAGGTGTTGATAGTGGTGGAGTTGATATACTAGCTTCAAAGATGAGTTCTTATGTTATCTATATAAAAGATTTACCCGTTGGTGGTGCAAATATTTTAAAGCAAGATGCTCTGTCTGTAGGGGCGGACTTAGCTGTTCCTAGGGGAACGGTTATTGCGGTTACTTCTAAGGTTGATTGCATACTTATAGCAACAAAAAAACAGCTAAAAATTCTTAGTAAAAAAGAGTTATCGCAACCGTTTGGACTTAAAGAACTAGCAAAAGAACTAGCAAAAATATATAAAACAAACACAACAAATCATGTAGAAATTATGGGTGTTATAAATGCCAATGATGATAGTTTTTTTTCAAAAAGTAGATTTAGAGATATTGAAGCTATAGATGCGATAAAACAGATGATAGAAGATGGTGCAAATATCATAGATATAGGCGGTGTCTCTTCTGCTCCAAATAGCTCTAGTGTTAGCAAAGATGAAGAACTTAGAAGAGTTAAGCCGATACTAGATGCTATAAAAAAAGGAAAACTATATGAAAAAGTTAAGTTTTCCATCGATAGTTATGAGCCAAAAGTTATAGAGTATGCTCTTGAGGGTGGCTTTAACATAGTAAATGATATTACAGGCTTACAAAATGATGAGGTTTGTAAGCTTTGTGCTAGGTATGATGCAAGAGCTATCATTATGCACATGCAAGGAACACCTTCTAGTATGCAAAATGAGCCAAAATATGAAAATATTTTAAATGATATTTATAGATTTTTTGAGCAAAGAATACAAAAAGCACAAAGTTTTGGAGTTAAAGATATAGTCTTAGATGTAGGCATAGGTTTTGGAAAAACACTAGAACATAACCTCATGCTTATAAAACATTTAGAAAATTTCCTAAGACTCGACAAAGAGCTGTTAGTAGGTGCATCAAGAAAATCAATGATAGATAAAATATCTCCATCCCTAGCTCAAGATAGACTAGCAGGAACACTAGCCCTTCATTTAGAAGCTGTTAAAAATGGAGCATCTATGATAAGAGTACATGATGTATATGAGCATACTCAAGCATTAAGGGTGTTTCAAGCCCTTAAGGGCATCTAAAGTTATAGCAAATACCTAGGTCATAATCATCTTTATTTTTGTCCTCTTTAGCCTCTGTTGCCAAGCATTGGGAGTTGTAGGTATCTAAAGTCTGGAGTCTTCTTTTTTTTTGCCTCTTTTTCAAGTTATTTTTTCATATATGCTTTTATGATTTCTTGTCTGTGAACTGGTCTGTCATGGTTGGTCTTTACTTGATTTAGTCTCATGAGAGTTTCTAAAGAATCATGGGTAATCTCTCCAAAGATAGTATGTCTTCCGTTTAGCCAAGGAGTTTTAGCGGTTGTTATAAAAAACTGACTTCCATTTGTGTATGGTCCCGAGTTTGCCATAGCCAATATTCCAACCTTGTTAAAGGTTTTGTTTTTATACTCATCTTTAAATGGTTTTTTCCAAATACTTTGACCACCAGAACCACTCTCAGTTGGATCTCCACCTTGAATCATAAAGCCTTTTATGATCCTATGAAAAGCTATACCATCATAGTAACCATCTTTTACATGAGTTGTAAAGTTTTCAACCGCAAGTGGTGCTATATCATTGAACAGTATAAGTTCAATATTTCCTTGATTTGTTTGAAGGATAACTCTTGGGTTTGCATCATCTGCTTGTAGATGGATTGATAGCATTAGCAATAATGCAAATATTGTTTTAAACATTTTTTTCCTTTAGTATGTTGATATTTTGACTTTCTTCTTCATAAAGCACATAGGCACTCTTAGATGCTAGATGCACTGCATGCTCTAGTTCGTTCAAAGAGGCTTCTCCGACATCTAAAAGTAAGACAAACTTACTATTCATACCGCTTATTTGAGCATAGGAACAAAGAAGTAGGTTTTTCAGCTCTTGATGTTCTAGGTTTTTACTGCTGTCTAGCAAGATAGCTTTATCTTCTATAAAAAACTCTAAATCTTCGTGGAGATTATTTTTTGTAAGATTGTTACTTACAACTAAAATATCTTCTGCCCTATGTTCTTTTAAAAGTTTAGATATTATTTGAAGTGCTTTTGCATATTGGTTGGTTTGTTTGAAAATAATCTGTGCATCTTCTTGCCTAAAATTGTCTTCAAAAACAAACTCTGCCTCTTCATCGTAATACTCATTCACTAAGATAAGGGAAGATCTTTTTTGAATATGCTTAAGATACTCAATAAAGCCAAAAGATACAAGGTTGGTATCATCGCAGATAATCAGGTCAGCAACTCTAGTATTGTGACGCATAAGTTTTTCATCAATATGTAAAATTATTTCTAGCTTAGGCATCTGTATCTTATCTAGGTGTCTATTTACAAGGTTGATAGGAGTGATAATTTCTATAGAAGTAGCATCAATATTAATCACAGAATATTCTATGATTTCAAGAAGTTTTTGTTTTAGTAGGTCGCAGGCCAATATGGTTGGCTCCAATATGATGATGCTTGAACTAGGAGAACGCAACTTTTCTAAAATAACTCTTAAAAGTATAGAAGATGTCTTTCCTGAATAAGCTGGACCGCTTAGTGTCTGTGTTCCCTTTGTTGTATTTTCTATAAACTCTATCTGTTTTTTTGTTGCAATATGTTTAGTTTTATCTTTAGAAAAAATAAGATACTGCACAAGAAGAGTAGAGATAATTTCGGTTTCACTTGCTAGTTTACTGCTTGGTTCTGGAGTGTTGTTAATTTTATCTAAAATTTCATTTTCTTTAGAATCATTAAATATTACTCTATTAAAAGGTAACAACTCTTTAAAGGACTCACTTAGAAGTTTATATTTATCAGTATCTAGGTTTTGCATAATTAAGTAGTTGTAAATGGGAAGAATATTTTTATCTTCTAGTTCATTTAGTTTCTCCTCTATAAACTTATGTGTTTTATCAAAAGCTAAGTTTTTACTACTTGTGTCTTGGTTTTCTGCTTTTGAGATTGTTGCATTTTTAAGATCATCATAGGACCACTCCTTAGACTCAAATAGATAGATGCCTTTTTTAGGGTCTATAATTAGTAAAGGAATAAAATAATTTTGAGCATGATGATATATAGTTATGTTCTCATATATGCTAAAAGAATTTTCTTTACAAACAATTTTTAATTTTTTGATCAACAAAGAATCTCTCAACTGTAGAGGTGACTTTTTATTTTTAAATAGGAATGATAATAGATTCATATAGTAAAAAAACTCATAACCCTATAGGTGCTATGAGTTTTAAAAGTCTTACTTGCCAGCGGCAACACGGTCTTTAAGACCTTTGCCAGCTTTAAACTTAGGAGCCATCTTGTCTTGAGTAGTGTAAGTTTTGTCGGTATTAGGAATTTTACCACTTTTACCTTTTTGAAGTATAGTATTAAAACTACCAAAACCAACCAATGAGACATCTTCTTTGTTTACTAAAGCAGTTGTTACCGCTTGTGTAAATGCTTTAATTGCAGCTTCTGCTTCAATCTTAGTTTTATATTCGCCACTAGATTGTACTAGTTCAACAAATTGAGCTTTATTCATATATTTACCTTTGGATACATAAAGATTTCCGAGATTATTTTAAAAGGATGCCTTCAAGCCCTCTGTGAAATAATTCAGCTGAAGATACTTTATAATTTATTTGCTTAAATTTTTCTTCTTTTTGATAAAAAGTACAAAAAATTACCACATTTTAGACTCTTTGAGTCCTATTTAGGATACTTTGAAAAACTTTTTTATAAATTTTCTTTATTTTTTTGTATATTTTATAGTTTGATTAGCGTGCAAGTAGATCACTATAGTCATATTTTGATAAATCTAAATAGAGTCTTCCATCTTTTTCTAAGATTCTCTCATCATTATCATAAGCAACTATAAACCTTCTTTTGATGATCTTTCTTTGATAAGACTTTAGATTTAATGTTCTTAGGTGTTCTTTTAGTTCTACTAGCTCTAGGCTTAAACTATTTTTTTCTAAGCTTGCAACTTCACTTGCAACTTCGTGTATAGTTTCTGTAGGTAGTTGCTCTGCCATCTTAATATTCACAAGTTCAAGTATATTTTTTAGTTGTTTGTCTTTATTTGTGTAAAGTTTTTCTATCTTATCTATTTCAGCTAGAAGCATCTCTTCTTTGTCATCTACGAGTTTATCAACCTTTTGCTCAAGTTGTGCAATCTTTTCTTTTAGTTGTTGATTTTCTCTTTGGTAGAGTGATATAACAGTAGCAACAGTAGTTTTTGGTTTTATAGTTAAAACTTTCTTAACAATCACTTCAGTTTTTGGCTCTTGTGTATCTATACTATCGGCAACAACAATATAGGAAATAAAATTTTCAACAACATAGTGCAATTTTTTAGATTTTATTTTTGAATTGATCATCTCTTTTGACATTTTAAATCTTTTTGAATATTCATCTATCGTTATTTTCACATAAACTCCTTTGTTCAAGTATTAAATTAATATATATCTTATCGTGCAATTATACCAATCTTCACTATAAAAAAGTAATAGATCTAATTTTTAAC
>JAERRX010000151.1 GCA_016735225.1 Sulfurimonas sp.
TTTCCCACTCGGTATTAAAAGTATTTTTTACCTCGCCTCTAAAGGTGATGGTTTTATCATTTACTCCAAGGTAAAGTGTATCTCCACTCTTTGGATAAACTTCTATACTTTTCCCTACTAAACCCTCTTGTAAAGCTCTATAAAAACAAGCTGCCATACCAGTTCCACAAGCTAAGGTTTCATCCTCTACACCTCTCTCATAAGTTCTTACTTTTAAGTTATTTCCATCTACAAAAGCAATATTTACATTTGCATTATATTTGTAGCGAAGCTCTCTAGCTTCATCTATGTCAAACTCTTCTATATTTTGTGTGAAGCTAACTAGATGCGGTACTCCTGTATCAAGTAGCCACCACGATTTAGCATTAAACTTTATAGTTTTGTCTAGGATTTTAGGCGGAGTGAGTTCGCTTAAAACCATGTTTGCATCTACACTAGCATCTATAACTCCAGCCTCAGTTAAAAAACTCATCTGCGAGGATGCTAACTTGTTTTCATAAGCATAGTGAGCACATGCCCTTGAGCCATTTCCACACATCTTCGCACTACTGCCATCTGAGTTGTAAAACTGCCACTCAAAGTCATAGTTTTCATGTGGAACGATGACTATTAGACCATCAGCACCGATGCCATTTTGGCGATGACATATCTCTTTTGCCAAATCTGATCTATCTTTTTTTGTATCACTATGCAAGATTACAAAGTCGTTTCCATTTGCACTATATTTTGAGCATCTCATAAGTAAATACCTTTAATTTTCTCAACAAAATTTTCTACTTCTTGTTGAAGATGTTTTAAGTTTTTAGAGTTGTCTATCACCCAAGTTGCCCTATCTTTTTTTTCATCGATTTGCATCTGAGAGTTTATACGCTTTAATGACTCATCTTTTGAGTAGCCATTTCTTTTCATAAATCTCTCTAGTTGAACACAAGATGGAGTATATACCACAACACTTTGCTTTATATCGTATCCACCTTTTTCAAAAAAAAGTGGTATATCTATAAGGTAAGGAAATTTAAAACTATCTTGTTTTATACTAAGATTTTCTATCTCATCTCGTATTTTTGGATGTAAATACTCTTCTAAAAGTTTCTTTTTTTCATCATTTGAAAAAACTAAACTACCAAGTTTTGCACGATCTACTTTTTCGCCCTCTACAAACTCTTCACCAAAGTTATCTTTGACCCAAAGGTGAGAAGCATCTAAGATATTGTGTGAAATTGTATCAGCATCTATAACTCTCATACCATTTAAAGCAAGCAAAGAAGCAACGGTACTCTTCCCAGTGGCTATACCCCCACTTAGTGCGATAGCATATTTAAAAGCCATTAGTTTTTAATAATTCCTAAGTACTCTTTGCGGATATAGTTTCCCATCGCAAATGCGGCTAGATGAACATCACAGTTATAAAAATTTAAATTATCCAACATTTCAGCACGATGAAGATTAATATCAGCGGTTGGATGATACTCTTTTGAAGCCAAAATAGCACTATATCCATTGTTTAGGTTGTAAGGCATCACCACTTTAAAATACTTTCCAAGAATTTCCATCAAAAACTTGTTGGCATCTATCTCTTTTAATGATGGATGAGAGATACTCAACTGCCCATCATCTTTTAAAACACGGCTAATATGTGCCAACAATGCACTATCATCATATTTCTCACAGATAACAACATCGACACTATCATCCTCTTCTTCACGAATAGCATCTATGCTACAGGCTATAACTTTATATTTAATTTCGCTATGTTTACTCATCTCTAATTCTAGTCTCTTAGAATTATCACTAATAATTAAGACATTTTGTGGGTCTTTGCTAGTGCAAACTGGTACATGCACCATCATTTCTGGGTAGATAAATTCTTTCATTTAATATTTCCTCTTTTTATACAGATATTTATAGTGATTTTAGCATATTAGGATTAATTTTACTTAAGTACTGATATAATTGCGAAATATTTAAGATAAAGGTTTTAAGATGAATTTTTTTAAAATTAAAAGGTTTTGTAGAGTATTTCGTGTTTTTTTAGGCTTGGCTTTGATTGGCACTGGTTATATTACTGGGAATTATTGGTTCTACCTTGGTGTTATTCCTCTTCTTGTAGGTATATTTAATTTTTGTCCTCTTTGTATTTTCTCTAAAAAGTGTGATTTACCAAATCTTGGAAGTAACTAATGTCGCAAATCTCATATAAAGATGCTGGTGTTGATATAGATGCTGGAAATAGTTTTGTCCAAAATATAAAACCCCTTGTAAGATCCACTAAAATACCAGGGGTTCTCGGTGGTATCGGTTCTTTTGCAGGTGCTTTTGAGCTTCCAAAAGGTTTTAAAGAGCCTGTAATGCTTGCTGCAACAGATGGCGTAGGTACGAAGCTAAAACTAGCTATAGATAGTGGGATACACGATACAGTAGGTATCGACCTTGTTGCCATGTGTGTAAACGACCTTCTTTGTAATTTTGGTACACCATCTTTTTTTCTTGACTACTATGCAAGTGGAAAATTAGATGTAGATATAGCTACAACTGTAGTTGGTGGTATCGCTGAGGGTTGCATAAGAAGTGAGTGTGCTCTCATCGGAGGGGAAACAGCAGAGATGCCTGGAATGTACTCAGAAGATGACTATGATCTAGCAGGTTTTGCGGTTGGAGTTGCTGAAAAAAGTGAGATGGACAGAGTCTCTTTAGTTCGTGCAGGTCATAAACTCATAGCCCTTCCAAGTTCAGGACTTCACTCAAACGGTTTTTCTCTTGCAAGAAAAGTCCTTTTTGATAAAATGAAGCTAGATTTTAACGAAGATTTCAATGGAAAACCTCTCATCCAAACTCTTCTTGAGCCAACAAAGATCTATGTAAAGATGTTTAAAGAGTTGAAAAATGAAATAATAGGAATGGCTCATATAACTGGTGGTGGAATAGTTGAAAATCTTCCTCGTGTTTTACCAGAAGGTCTGATGGCAGAGGTAAAAAAAGACTCCATAAAAGTTCTTCCCATCTTTGAGTTAATAGCCAAACATGTAGATGCTGATGAGATGTTTAGAGCTTTTAATATGGGTGTTGGTATGATACTTGTAGTTGAAGAAAAAAATGTTGCCAAGGTGTTGAGTAAGACTGATGGCTACCTGATCGGCGAAGTAAAAGAGGGCGAGCGAAAAGCTTTAATGGTTTAATAATTATAGCCTCCAATAGATAAAAATATCGTAAAATTCGATGTTTCTAAAATTTGCATGCTAGGGAACCCTGAATTTATTCAGGGCTAACCGAGCCTACTTAAAAGGCTTTTCTAGATCTTTTTCTATCGCACCTGGAACAGTTGAGATAGTCATAAACTCACTCATACTTAAAAGAGGATAGTTTATAGCTAAATAATACTTAGCATCTAAAGCACTAGCTTTGTCATTCTCAATAGAGATACAGTAAGGTAAAACAGTAGCATTTTGCCTACCTATTTTTTTTACAAATCTTTTAGTTCTTTTACCTAAGTCATAACCTAAAAGTGTACTTGTGTCAGAAAGTTTAAGCTCAAATATTAAAAGTTTACCTTTTTTATACTCTTTTGCCTTAGTCAATAAAGACTCATTAGTTCCACTAGCTAGCTCACTAACTTCTTTATAATATGGCATACTCATCATAAAATGATAGCCAGCTAGATCATCAAACTTTAGTCGCTCTTTTGAAGCTTTTAAGTTTAAAAACTCTTTATTTATCGCTTTAAATGCATCATTATAAACCTTGTGTTTATACTCATCTTGCATAAAAGCTTTTCCAAAATAAATAGGGTTTGTAAAACTTATAGTTTTATCTTTAGTATCTACAAAAAGACGTAACACTGCCGCATAAGCACGACCAGGTTTTGCAGCTTCACTTTTTAGTGCTTCATTTGTAAAAACAATAGTTACACCTTTTTTAACAGACTTATAACTAGCGACTATTTCAAAGCCAGCATTTTTAAGTTTTGACTCTGCTTCTTTTGCATCTACAAAAGAGCCTCTAAGATAAGTGCTTACCTCTTTGCCTTCTAAACCTGTTTTACCTACTTCTAAGCTAGAAGCACTACTTCCAACTAGAGTAAGAAGAGTAAGAGTTAGTAAACCTGCTATAAACTTTTTCATATCTCTTTAGCTCCTAAACTTTTAAGAATTCCTATGATCTCTTTATCTAAGTCATCTGCTGACTTAGCCTTTGTTTTATCTTTTATGTTTAAGACTGCAACCCAGCTTTTAAGTAATGGCATACCGATAACTACTTTGTTTGTACCTTTTTCTATATACATATACATAGAGCAAGGAGCAAAAGCTCCAGCATCTGGGCGACCTTTGTTAAACATATTGTAAGAGTATGTAAAGTGACATAAAGAGTATGTAAAATATGCATCGTATTTATCAAAATCTTGATCAGCATCTTCATAAACTTCTTTAAAGTTTTTAAATCCAGCTATGATATATTGCTTCTCTTCAAATGCTGCTTCAAACTCCTCTTGAAACTCATCGAGATAATCTTCTAAATCTTCTGGTCTGTCAAAAGATATCTCAAAAGTCATCATCTTTTTAGCAGGAAGTGCATCATATTGATTTATCTCAACCTTTCCGCCTATCTTTTTTTGTACAAGCTTATCAAGTGGAACAAACATAGCTTCAAATTTAGCTCTTGTTGCCTTGTCTTTTACACCAACTATATCAAGCATTGTAGATGGAACTACATGACCAACATAGGTTTTATCTTCGCTTTTCATTTTATATGTATGAAGGTTAAATGGAGAAAAAGCACCAAGCTGAGGAGCTTTTAAAAGAAGAGGTCTAAGTGCTGTATCGTTTGAAATAGTAAAAAAGCCTAGGTTATCCAAGCTCTCAACCCATTTAGGGTCATATTGTGGATTGACTTTTCCATTTGCTAGTTTTTTTGTACCATACTTTACCTTGTAAGCATCGTTAATTCTTACATGTGGATCTGATAGTACAAAACCAACGCTTTGTATCTCTTTGTTTACTAGATTGCTATGTTTTGCCTCTGCATCACCATCGACAACATTAAATCTTACGCCCTGCGCACTAAAAGCAATAGTAGCCATAACACTCAATGCGAGTGTTGTTTTTAAAAGTTTTGTTAACATTTTTCTTCCTTAGTTTAGTTAAGTGATTTTATCACAAAAATATCACTTTATTATGATGCTAATTGTATCATAATAATAAAGTGATATATATATGAAATTTATTTTCTTATGAAAATATGCCACCAAGAAGGTGACATTGTTATAAAAAATAATCTATCTTATTTAAAAATCAAAGCTAATAGCTAGAGTTAGTGCATTTTGTGAATGTTTTGTTGTAATATCGCCAACTGCAACTGTTTTTGCACTCACAGTATCGCTAACTTCTGGAGCATAAGTAAATGCAAGGTCTATAGTCATATCTTCAGCCACACTATAACCTCCACCAACTGTGTAGTGTGACTCTACTGTTGCTGGAAACATTGCATAGTTGAAAAGATTCATTGTGTCACCGTGAGTGTTGTGCTTAGGGTTACCATCTACAAGTTTAGTACTTTTGTTGTTTGGAACTGGGTTTTCACCATAGTTAAAACCTGCTCCAACCCAAAACAAATCTGTTTGATATTTTATACCAAGAGCATAAACATTTTGGTTATCCCAACCAAAGTCTTCATATCCTTTAGCATCTTTCCATTGAACCTGCTTCGCATCTATAGTATATGTCATCTTATCCATAGTGTAAGCAAGACCAAGACCAAACTCTGCTGGCTGTTCTAAATGATCTGAATAACCTGCCATACCACCATTTGGGTTTGTTCCGTAGCCAAATGCTCCTGCCGCACTAGATACTTGATCTTTGTATTCCATATCAATAGGCGACTTATAAGATGCACCAATTGTTAAAGATTTTATAGGATTGTAATATCCACCAAGTTGAAAACCATATCCAAAATCATTTGACATACCGTTACCTACGTGAGCAGGGTTGCCTTTACCATCATGAGTATCATAGTCAATACTCAATGCTCCATATTGTACAATAGCAGTAAGTCCAACTCCAAATGTCTCATTTCCATAAGCTATAGATGGAGCAAACTGCATAAGCATCAATGAGCTTCTCATGTTGTATAAGCCTATATTTCCTGCAGCAGGAGCATCTCCATCTCTCCAGTCTGTACCCATACCAGCAGTACCATACATACCCAAACCAAGAACTAAAGTATCAGACAATCTATGTGACAATGCAATAGCAGGTATCATAGACATACCCTCATCACTAGTTCTTGATACTCCATTACCAGAAGAGGCAGGAGCACCATCTGTACTTTTTACTTTTACAGAAGATGAAAACATTGTACCTGCAAATGAAAATGAGTTTGTTGTTTTACTTTTAGCTAAAAGAGATGGGTTTGTCAGTGCAGCATCTGCACCATTAAAATTAGCTATACCTGTTCCACCTAAGGCTCTTGACTTTGCACTAAAGCCTATCATGTGATCACCGTTTGTTGCGAATGCACTTGTTGTGCCTAAAGCCAATGCAGCTACTACAGCTAATTTGATCGTTTTTTTCATTTTCTCTCCTATGAGTAAATATTGAATTAAAGATATATAATTATCTTGAATATTGTTATTATAGGAGAGATATTTTAATCTTTTATTAATTAATTATATTATGTTGTGAAATATGTATATGTAATTTGGGAAAAATAATATATAATCAATGTTTTTACAAAATAATAGTATATTTTTTAGTAAAGCAATATAAAATAGTGGTAAAAATGAGCTTTTTTTATCTTGTTGATAGTGGTTATTGATTGTAAAATATTTATGAGTATTTAGGTAAATTATTTGAACTGTGTAGATTTGTAACAATAATACTGCATAAATAATAATAGATGGTAAATAAGTAGAGTAAGATTAACAAGAGAATATTTTCTAAAAAGACTAAAAAAAG
>JAERRX010000174.1 GCA_016735225.1 Sulfurimonas sp.
AAATGGTATAAAACTTCAAGTAGATGTCAGAGGAAGCATGTTTGGATTTTTCTTCAACGACAACATAGTAAAAAACTTTGATGATGCACTAAAAAGCGATACCGATATGTTTGCAAATTTCCACCAAGGTATGCTAAACGAGGGTTTTTACTTTGCTTGTAGTCAGTTTGAGACAGGGTTTATATCTACCGCTATAACTGATGAGATGATTGAGAGTTGTGTCAAGGCTGCTCGCAAGGTTATGAAAGAGATAAAGTAGTATAGTGAAAACTATCGAGAGGGAGAATGAAAAATGAAAAATTATAATGAAGTCTTCTCTAAAAAAGATGACTTTTACTTTAAGATTAAAAATATACTTCAAACAGTAAGGCAGAAGAGCTGTCTCTCTCCGTGCTGTGTGGCGAATTAAACAAGAGATGATTTGTGAGTAGCTATAAGCCACCCTATACGATAACTTCCAAGATGTTATCTTTATCTACTTGTATAGCAGAAGAGTTAACAAAGTTAGAGTTCGAAGCTAGCAGAACAATAACACCAATGCTTCGCAAAAAAAACCGCATCAAAACACTAGCAGGAACTCTTGAGATAGAGGGTAACTTTATGGGTGAAGATAAGATTACTGCTTTGCTTGATGGTAAAAGGGTTTTAGGAACATATCAAGAAGTTCTTGAGGTTGAGGGTGCCATAAACTCCTATAAAGAGCTTGAAAACTATAGGTATGATAGCTTGGACGATTTGCTAAAAGCTCATAAAATTTTAATGAAAGATATCTTAGTCAAAGCAGGAAGTTTTAGAGGTGTCAATGTTGGGGTTGGTAGTAAAGAGGGTGTAACTCATGTAGCTCCTCCTTGTAATGTTGTTCCTGATTTGATGCAAGATTTGTTTGAGTGGCTAAAAAATAGCGATGAACATATACTTATTAAAAGTTGTGTTTTTCACTATGAATTTGAATTTATTCACCCTTTTAGCGATGGCAATGGTCGCATTGGAAGACTTTGGCAGAGTGTGATTTTGTATCATTGGAGAAAAGTTTTCAATGCAATTCCTACAGAGAGTATCGTTCGAGACAATCAAGATAATTACTATAAAGCTTTGGAAGATTCTGGAAACTTAGGAGAATCTACTCCATTTGTTGAGTTTATGTTAGAAGTTATTTTGATGACTATAAAAAGTTCGGTAAAAAGTTCGGTAAAAAGTTCGGTAAAAAGTTCATCGAATACAGAAGATAGAATTTTAAAATATTTAAAACAAAACCCTAAAACCACCATAAAAGAGTTGGCAAAACTTTTGGACTTAACAACTAGAGCTGTTGAGAAGCAGATATCTACTCTTAAAAAAGAGGGTAGATTGCAAAGGGTCGGTAGTGCTAGAAAAGGATTTTGGAAGGTAAGTGAGTGAAGTCTATTGAAAAAATTAATTTAAAGGAGCATAGCAATGCCCAAGATAGATAAAGAAGAGAAACCAAAATATGCAAAGGTTATAGAGGGAGCAGACGGACTCTCTTTAGGCATATCTATAGTTGTAGCAATCCTTATGGGTATTGGTGCTGGTCTGCTTATGAGGAGTGCTTTTGGGTATGATTGGTTGCTTTGGCTTGGTGTTTTTTGGGGTGTTGGTGGAGCTGTTATGAATATCTATAAGGCTTACAAAAAACAGGTAGAATCTTATGCTGAATTCAAAGATGATGTGAGATATAAAAAGTATGAAAATCAATATGATGACGATGAAGACTAAAGTTTCATTTGTCTATCTTGGGGCGAGTATCTTTCTGATTTTACTCTCTGTTGTTATGGGCGGAAAGTGGCTTATCAATACTCAAGTTGCTTTTATCTGCTCTATGATTATTGTTTTTGCCTCTTTTTTGTCATATAGAGGTATGATAGAGAAGCGACTTGAAAATGGGGAGATTCCAGAACAAAGAGACGAGCTAGATAAGATTGATGATAAATATGAGCTTTTTAGTGAAGATGAAAACATAGAAGAAAAAGAGTTAAGCAAAGAGGAGTTTGTGGCACTCTACAAAAAAGAGAGAAAGAAAAACTCAGGCATAAAACAGAGTTTTGCAAATCTACTTCAAAGCGGAGGAGGGGTGTTTAACCCTTTTAGGCTGTTAGCTTATGCTTTTCTTTGTGTTGCAATGCTGTTTCTTATTAGAAATGAACTATTTTCAGCTATACCTTTTTTAGTTGGTATTGGGGCAGTTCCTGTCTCTAGTATGGTTTTGGGATTTTTTATTAGAGAGTGAGAAATCTATTTTAAAAGTTTCATAAAGTAGCAGGCTTAAAAGGGATTAAGAGATTTTTGTATTTATTTGGATATAATCAATCTATGTTTAACTTTAATATACTTTTTAAATACATATTACTAATCATAATTCCTCTTGGTCTTCTTGGAAGCCCTCAGATAAAGGATAGTGTCTATTCTGGCGAACAAAATTTGAAAACTCTTGTTGATATGATGTCAGTGATGAGTGAAGTAAGCCATGCGTTACAGCGAGAGCGCGGACCTTC
>JAERRX010000009.1 GCA_016735225.1 Sulfurimonas sp.
TTCAAAGGTTGAAAATATAAGATCAGTTTTAAAAATATATCCAAAAGATAGTGTTGAAAAACAATCTCTCTCAAAAGCAAACTTAAAGTTTCCAAAAGTAGGAGAAAAAAACTCTTACGGTATTACAGTAACTCCAAATCTTGAGATCGCTTACAACAACTACCTTGGTGGGGATGGGCAAAAAGCACTAGATGCACTTGGACAAATAACACAAACCTCTAAAGACAACAAGATGCTATGGCAAGCATCTATGCTAAAGATGAAAGTACTACTTATGATGGGGCTTGGAGATGATGCCATAGATGAAGCTAAAGAGTGCCAAAAGTATGAAAAACTAAGCTTCGACTCAAACCTCAACTGCATAGCTTTAAGAGGAGAGAGTTTTGTTTGGGCTGGGGACTATGAAAATGCTAAAAAAGATTTAGAGTCTGTACTTCTTAGCATTGGGGATTGGGAACTTCCAACCTCATATATGTCACCACCATCAAACATGAGTGAACTTGTAGCAACAGCTACCGCTCAACTTCGCTCATACACTTCACTAGCAGCTTTATATACTTTAAAAGAAGATTATGAACAAGCTTACTACTTTGCAAATGAGGCGGACAAAAGATACAATGCTCTTCGTTTTGTTTCAAACCACTGGCTATATGGAAAGTTTGTAAAGCTTCATCTTGATACTTACTATGGAGATGCAAGCAACCTCACTATGTTAGCATCCTCACAACTAGCAGTTGGCTTAGATAAACAAGCCGATAAAAACTTTGCCAAAGCTATAGACTTTTTCCAAAAGATCCACTATGCAAAAGGAAAGGCGACTGTTTTAGCCTTAAAAGCAAGAGTCTTAAACAGAACGGGACAATATAAGAGATGTGATGATGCTGGAAAAACTGCACTTGAGTACTCTTTAAAAAATGGTTTTTTAGACTTTGTTTGGCGTATAGAGATGCTTCGTGGAGAAACCTTTGAAAAACTCGCAATGTATGAAGAAGCTGAGGCATCTTTTATAAGAGCCTCAAACACAGTTAACTCTCTTAGCTCCTCACTTACATCTGATAGCTCTAAAAGAAGGTTTGGTTTTAACAAAGATGATATTGTCCTAGCTCTTATAAAGTATGATATAAAAAACAAAGACTATGAAAAGCTGTTCATAGATGCAGAAGAAAATCGTGCAAGAGCATTTGTAGATACTCTTGCTTCAAGAACTATAGATGAGCAAAACCCAATCTTAAAAGAGATATATAGACTTGATAATGAGATAAATAAACTTCTTATTTTAAATACAGCACTTGGTAAAGACAACTCAAAAGGTGTAAAAAAACTACAAACTCTTATGCAAGAAAAGCTAAAAAAACAAGAAGAGTTAAGAGCTGATGATGCAAAACTCTCTAGTGTTGTGAGTGTATGGTCTAGCTCACTTAAACAAACTCAAAAAAGTCTTGGAGAAAATGCCCTTGTTTATTTTCTTCCTGTTGGCAAAAATGAAAAGATATCCTACCTATCTATATCAAACTCCTCATATTCTTTAGAGAAACTAGATATAACTTATGAAGAGTTAAGAGATGACTTAAAAGAGTTGGCTTTTTTGCTTGGCATAGACTCTGATAACTCTAGGGGTATTCAAAAGCTTCTTACAAAAAGCTCTGTTAAAAAACCTAAATCCATAGATGCTATAAGTGAAAAACTATCTAAAGTATTTACTTTTGATCTCAAAAATAAAAATATTTTTATAGTAGCAAACAAAGATACAAGCTTTATCCCATGGGGGATGTTTGATATAAAGTTTACACCCTTACTGCTACCTACCGCTTCGTGGATAAACCTAAAAAATGTTAACATTGCATCTAGTAAAGCTGTCATCATAGGAAACCCTAACTTTGGTGGTGATGCAGTGCAACTTCAAGGAGCACAAGAGGAGGCTATACTCTTAGCAAATCTGTACAATCAAAAAGCTCTTTTAAATGCAGATGCTACAAAAACAAATGTCACAAAAGCTGTTGGAGATGGAGTAGATGTTCTTCACTTTGCAACTCACGGTGTATTTTATAAAGATCATCCACTAAAGTCAGCTCTTTTACTAAGCGATGGGAAAAAAGCCGATGCTCTTAGTGCAGATGAGATTTTTGCCAAACCTTTAAAAGCAAACTTAGTGGTTCTCTCGGCTTGTGAAAGTGGGCTTGGAAGTAGTGCAAGTTCTGATGATTACCTAGGACTAAGTAGAAGCTTTTTTCTTGGAGGAACTAAGGCTGTTTTATCATCTTTGTGGGCTATAGATGACAAAGGGACAAAGGAGTTTATGAAAGTTTTTCACTCTTTTGCAAAAAATGGTGACTATGCAAAAGCCTATAAAATGGCAAGAGATAGTTTAAAGTCAGATGGCTACCCGCCTTCAATATATGGAGCCTTTGTGCTTCAAGGAATGGACAGATAATGAAATACTCAATACCTTTTAGAATATGGCACTGGCTAAATGCTCTTGTGGTCTTAGGACTTCTTGCAACTGTGTTTTTACGAAAAACATTTTTAAGCTGGAGAGCTAACTCTGAGATACTTTTAAATGAGTTAGCTAAGATAGATATCGAGATAACATCGGCTCAAGCTAAGGTTTTAGCAAAGGCTATTCGTGCTGGTATGTGGGAGTGGCATATCTTACTAGGCTATGCTCTTGTTGCTTTGCTTGCTTGGAGAATCTACCTAATGTTTAAAGATAGCTCAAATAAAGAGAGTTTTTTATCTTTAAGCCTGCATAAAAAAATGGTTCATTTGTTATACTACTTTATATATGCAACTCTTATATTTATGAGTATTAGTGGTTTTATTATCTATTTTTATCAAGGTTTGGGACTTTTAAAAACCACTGCTCACGATATAAAAGAGTTACACGAGTTGGCATTTCATATCATTTTATACTTTATACCACTTCATCTGCTCGGTCTAGTTATAGCTGAGTTTAGAGATGAAAAAGGAGTTATCTCTAGTATGGTTCATGGAAAAACCTAAAACCTATCGACTCTAAACCAACCTGCAATAGAGTATCTTTTTCTATTTGTAGGTTTTACTTCATGTGGGAACACTTCACTCATAAAAACTACTAGAGTGTTAAGCTCTGGTGTGATTTGGGCTAAAATATTGTCATTTTTATCATAAACAATTAGCTCGCCGCCATCACTTTTACCCCAGTTTTCATTTAGAAAAAAGACAGTTGTGACAACTCTATTTTTTGAGTTCCTAAAAGCATCTAGATGTTTTTCATAAAAATCGCCTCTATCATAGATAGCAAAATGACTCTCATAATATTTAAGCCCTAAGAATAGTTCACGGTTTAGATGCTCTTTTAAAGTATCTGTGAAGTTTAAATATCTATCTTGAAAAATAGTTTTACCATCTAGCCAATGGATCTTATCTCTTCTTTTAGTGCTATCTAAGTGCAGATCCCCCGCTCCAGATATACCCGCTCTTGTAAAATCTTTTTCATCTTTTAGCTCGGTAATTAGTCCAGATACTAGCTCTTTTTCTAGGGCATTTTTGATAACAATATAGCCTTTATCTACTAGGGCATCTATGATTTGTGGGTAAAGTTTTTTGTGCATAAGAGGGGTGTTTAAGGCTTTGTAGTCAAACAGCCCAGAACAAATCTAGGGCTATTTGAAACTTTTTGCAATATATAAATATTACTAAATCGGAAGAACACGAATATTTTTAGAGAGCTTCTCTTTAAGAGTTGCTTCTATGGCATAAAGTGTACCTGTTGAAGATGAAGCACAACCATTACAAGCACCTAGATAACGAATATATATATCAATATTTTCTTCAGAATTTTTGATGTCAATAACTTCCATATCTCCACCATCCATAACTAAAAATTGGCGAACACTCTCATCAATAACAGCATCTACTGCTTTGATCTGCTGAACTAAAGTCATAGTAGTGAAGTCTCCATCAGCACCAGCATCCGCCGCCGCCTTCATCTTCTCTTCATCCATCTCTTTCCTTGTATCTTTTAAAATATCAACTAGGTAATACTCTCTACTTTCATGTCCACCAGGCTTGATACAGCTCTTGCAAAATCCACCAGCTTTTGTGTAGTCAGTAATTTGCTCGATCGTTGTTAAGTCATTTAAACGGATAACCTCTTGAAGTGTTCCAAGACTAACTCTAGCACATTCACAAACTATGATCTCATCTTCAAAACTCTCAGCATCTACACCCATATAAAGACTAGCTGCTTTTTTGATAACATCGTAAGCCATAACAGAACAGTGCATTTTTTGCGGTGGAACTGCTGGTGTCTCGGGGTCATCTCTAAGAGCCAACTCAACATCAATATTTGTTATCTTTACAGCTTCTTGTACTGTTTTGCCTATGCAAAGTTGAGTCATAACATCACTAGATGCTATCGCTGTTCCACAGCCAAAAGATTTAAACTTTGAGTTTACAATTGTATCTGTTTTAGGGTCTATCTCCCAGTAAAGACGCACAGCATCCCCGCAAGATTCTGCACCAAAATCAGCAACAATAAGTTTGTGACCTCTCTCTTGTGCCTCAGCCTCAAAGATCTCTCCTTGATGTTGAGGGTTGTTCATAAGTGTTGTAACTTTATCTGAATAAGCATCCCAAAGGCTTTCTCCTAACATATCACTTTTTGCCATCGTTTATCCTTCTAGTGGTGCAATTCGCACTCTTGAACCTCACCGCCAGCGGTAGGTTGTTGTTTTGCAAAAGAGCTTGAAATATTTCTAAGCCTTGTAACTGCACCTTTAAAATGAGCGATTGTATAATCAACCTCTTCATCAGTTGTAAAACGAGAAAGACTAAGTCTTATGCCTGTGTGAGCCAACTCATTGTCCGCACCTATTGCAAGCATAACAGTATTTGCTTCTAAGTCTTCACTAGCACAAGCAGAACCTGTTGCTGCTCCGATAGCACCATTGTTTAAGTCCCAAAGCATACCCTCACCCTCAACTCCACGAATCGAAATAAGTATAGTATTTGGTGTACGGTTCCATCTATCGCCAACTACAAAAGTATCACTTAGCTCAAGTAGAGCATCTTCTAGTCTATCTCTTTTTTCTCTGATCTTTGCACCTGTGATTTCTATCTCTTTAGTTGCAAGCTCAATAGCCTCTCCCATTCCAACAATAGAAGGAACATTTAAAGTACCTGAACGGCGACCGCCCATGTGTTCTCCTCCATGCAAAAGTGGAGTTAAGGCTTGCGAATCTTTAATATATAAAGCACCAATACCCTTAGGACCATGAAATTTGTGTGCAGACATACTTACAAAGTCAACATGAACAGACTGCAAATCAACTCTGATTTTGCCGACAGCCTGCACTGCATCTGAGTGAAAAAGCACACCTTTTTCTTTACAAATCTCGCCTATTTCAGCGATAGGAAATATCATCCCTGTTTCATTTGAAGCCCACATCACAGAAACTAAGGCTGTTTTATCTGTGATAAAGTCTCTTACAGTTTGAGCTTCTACTATACCTTGCTCATTTACAGGAAGATATGTAACTTTTACACCTTGTTCTTCTAAAAACTTACAGGTGGAGAGAACTGAAGGATGTTCAACCTCTGTTGTTACTATATGGTTTTTATCTCCATTTATTATCTTATCTGTAAAAACAGACTGTAAAACCCAGTTGTTTGACTCTGTTGCACATGATGTGAAAACTATATCATCATCATCACTCGCATTAAGAGCTGTATATACTTGGTCTATCGCCTTACTTAAAGCTGGGTGCGGGGCAGTTCCATATTTGTGAAGTGAGTTGGGATTACCATACATTTCACTAAAAAATGGCTGCATCACCTCTACAACTTTTGGATCTACCATTGTTGTAGCATTATTATCTAAATATACTTGCATTTTTTACCTCATTTTTAAACAAGACACTTTTTGTCTTGTTTTACTTTTGACATAATAATAGGTTTGTTATTACGATATGCTTAAGCCAAGACAACATCTTTAGTAATTTAAGCTTCCTTTTTAGTTTCATAATGGTATAATCATATTAACATGAGATATTATGAATAAACTTTTACTTAAATATTACAAGATAGTTATTTTGTTTTCACTTCTTTTGGTGATCTCTTACTTTTCTATTACTTTACTGTATGAAATGCAAAAAAACCAATATTTACGAATGCAAACAAGCATACTCGATGCTAAATACAACACTAACTATAGATACTTAAAAGTTGTGTCAAATGATATTTATCAAATGTATAAAGAGAGTAAAACTCTCATCTCTACCTATGAAAAACTATCAGATGCCAGTCAAAACGAACAAAACGAAATGCGAACAAACCTATACAATCTTTATAAAAAAAGATACCGTCGTCTAGTAAATATGGGTGTTGAACAACTACACTTTTACTTAAGCAACAATGTTAGTTTTTTAAGAATGCATAAACATGAAAGATTTGGTGATGACCTGAGCGATATTTTAGAGACTGTTGTGCTAGCAAATAAAAACCAAAGCTTTACTGAAGGTTTTGAAGTCGGGAGAGTTGCTCATGGCTTTAGGTTCATCTACCCTTTGTTCAACTCAAAGAAAGAGTACTTAGGAAGCATAGGGGCATCTTTTTCATCTAAGCAACTTGTGAAGATTGTATCAAACGATGACTTTATAGATATTCATTTTTTAGTATTAAAAACATCTGTAGATAAAAAAGCATGGGATAAAGGGATGTATGCTAAGGCTTGGGAAAGTTCAGATTATCTAATAGAAAAAGAGATTGATAAATCCTATCATCAAAATATGCCTCATGTTAATATTAAAAATGAAAATATTGTTCCTACTATTAAACTCAAAATGAAAATGAAAAAAGCCTTTAGTCTTGCAAGTAACACAGGTGAAAAGAGCATAGTTTTAAGTTTTAAGCCGATTCTTGATGTTCATAAAAAAGAGGTTCTAGCTTGCCTAGTTACATATAAATACTCTGCATATTTAGACACACTCCTAATGCAAAGGCTTTATCTATCTATTATACTCTATGGTCTTCTTTTATTACTTTTCATTTTTGGTGTTTTTATTATTAACTTTAGAGAAAAACTAGAAGGTATGGCTCACTATGATACTCTTACAAAACTGCCAAATAGATCATTTTTTTATATAGAGTTTCAGCAAGAGATCCAAAGAGCAAAACGAAACAAAAATAAACTTGCTCTACTTTTCTTAGACTTAGATAGTTTTAAAGAAGTTAATGATACTTATGGTCATGGCACAGGAGACAAGTTGCTTCGTGAGGTATCTTTGCGTATTCAAGAATGTGTTAGAGAAGTAGATATTGTTGCACGACTTGGAGGAGATGAGTTTACGGTCTTGCTAGTTGATTTGACAGATGAACAACAATCACTAAAAATTGCAAAGAGTGTCATCGCCTCTTTAAATGAAGTTTTTATAATTAATAGACAAAATATTTATATCGGGGCTAGTATTGGCATAGCAATATATCCTAAACATGGAGATACAATAAGTCAACTAATCAAAAATGCTGATGAAATGATGTATAATGTCAAAAACAACAATAAAAATAATGCCCAAATATATAATAAAGAGAGTCTATAAAATGTGCAATTTCAATAAACAAAACGAAGATACAAAGCTACTAATCAATCTACTCATGAGTAGATGTGTTGATACTGTAGGGGGAGTAAACTTTTTTCTAGGACTTCTTGAGGCTATGAAAAAACATAAACCAAACCCTCTTATGTTCAAGGGAACCAAGATTAGTTCTGAGCATCTCATCATAGAGTGGAATAAAACAGTTTTTAAAGATAAGCTTGACATATTAGAAGAGGTAGTTCGCTCTCACAAAAGTACTCAAGGCTTAGATTTTAATATTTTAGAAAATGATAATGATAAAAAAAGTAAAAAAATTTTAAATATGGTAAAAGCCTTAGCACCTATAACTTTTAAAATTACCTCACAAAATCCAAATAACGGTAGTGGGTTTGATCTTAAGATATTTGAGTCCATCAAAGATGATTGTGTAAAATTAAACCCCATCTTTGTAGCCATGTTTTTTTGTTCAACTGAGTATAGCAAAAAGGCTCTAAAGTATGTACCAAAAAACTAAGATAATCTTAGCTATACTTTTGAGTTTTTCTTTTACTCAAGCCAAAGATATGCAGGAGTGGTTACGTCCTAGCGAGATACCTCAGCCTAAAAACAACAAACTAACTCCTCAGCGCATAGAACTTGGGAAACTTTTATACTTTGATGTGAGGCTATCCTCTTCTGAAAAAATTTCTTGTGCAACCTGCCATCATCCAAAACATGGCTGGAGCGATGAAATAGCAACACCAAAGGCAATAGGACATGAGGGAGCAGTAGGCTCAAGAAACTCACCTGTTATTTTAAATACCGCCTACCAAAATCGCCAATTTTGGGATGGCAGAGCAAAAACACTTGAAGAGCAGACTCTAAAACCCATAGAAGAAGGTGTGGAGATGAATATGCCACTTTCTATTTTGATACCCAAACTAAATGCTATAGATGGGTATGTAAAACTTTTTGATATTGCATATCCAAAGGAGGGTCTAAATAAAACTACACTAGCTAAAGCTCTTGCTTCATTTGGGAGAACAGTTGTATCAACAATCGCACCTTTTGACAACTATATTATGGGCGATAAAAATGCCATAAGCAAAAAAGCAAAAAGGGGGTTTAAGCTCTTTAAAACAAAAGCACACTGTATAGACTGCCATGAAAAGTTTAACTTTAGCGATGGAAGTTTTCACAATATAGGTTTAAATGATGGAGAACTTCATGGAAAAGAGCTAGGACGATATGTTGTAAAGCCTAGGGCTTCTTGGTATGGTGTGATGAAAACTCCAACCCTTCGTGATGTTACAAAGTCAGCACCCTACTTTCACGATGGAAGTGTACAAACTCTAGTAGAAGCAAGCTCTATCTGTGCCAACGGTGGACGATATAAGTATAATGTAAAAAATAAATCTACATATATCAAAGATAGAGGTTTGAGCAGGCAAGAGATAGATGATTTAGTTACTTTTTTACATACTTTAACAGGTCCAGACATGAAACTAAAAATCCCAACAAAATTCCCACAATAAAGGATAAAACAATGAAAGCTATAATATATTTTCTTCTTATAACAATATCTATAAATATACAGGCTCAAGAGCATGTTGTAGATCAAAAGAACAAAACTTTTCTTCCCTCCACTATGAAACTAGAAGTTGGAGATACTATAAGGTTTAAAAATTCTGACCCATTTGCCCACAATGCCTATGCAGATGACAAAGCAAATGAATTTGATGTCGGTATGCAATTTCCAAATAAGGATAAAGTCATAAAGATGAAAAAAGCAGGTAAGTTCAATGTAGAGTGTGCAATACACCCAAATATGCTCATAGAAGTAGAGGTTGTAGAGTAACTTTAAATATTAAATGCTATAATTGCACTATAATTATAAACTTAAAAGGTTCATTATGGCGCAAACTATAACAGAAAAAATATTTTCTCAACATGTTGGAAAAGAGGTTTTTGCAGGTGAAATCATCCGCTCAAATATCGACATGGTTATCGGAAACGATATAACGACTCCTATCTCCATTAAAGCTTTTGAAGATAGTGGAGCGGCAACTTTAGCAAATCCCGATAGCTTTTGCATAGTTCTTGATCACTTCATACCTGCAAAAGATATAGCATCTGCAAACCAAGCAAGAATAAGTCGTGATTTTGCAAAAAAGCATAAACTTAAAAACTTTTTTGATGAAAAAGATATGGGCATAGAACATGCTCTTTTACCTGAAAAAGGTCTTGTGGTTACTGGTGATGTTATTATCGGTGCAGATTCTCATACCTGTACTCATGGTGCATTGGGAGCATTTTCAACTGGTATGGGTTCAACAGACTTAGCCTTTGCTATGATAAGCGGAGGAAACTGGTTTAAAGTTCCCGAGTCTATAAAAGTAAACCTAAGCGGAAAACCAAAAACTCATACAACTGGAAAAGATATTATCCTAGAGATCATCCGTCTTTTGGGTGTTGATGGAGCTCTTTATAGAACTCTTGAGTTTACAGGAAGCACCATAGAGCATCTAAGTATGGACGATAGATTTTCTATGTGTAACATGGCAATTGAAGCAGGTGCAAAAAATGGTATAGTTGCTTATGATGAAACTACTAAAGAGTTTTTAAGTGATAAAAACCTAGCTAGAGAGCCTCGCATACACTACTCAGATGCAGATGCTATCTATGCACAAACCTTAGATATAGATGTAGCAAACTTAGAACCTGTTATAGCTTACCCATTTTTACCATCAAATGGTCACTCGATAACTAAAGCTGTTAGTGATAAGATAAAAATAGATCAAGCATTTATCGGAAGTTGCACAAATGGAAGGCTAGGAGACTTAAAAATTGCCGCAGAGATTTTAAAGGGCAAGAGAGTCCATGAAGATGTTAGGCTTATAGTAACTCCAGCAACTCAAAGAATCTTAAAAGAAGCATATAGACTAGGATACATGGATATTATCATAGATGCTGGAGGAGTTGTATCAAACCCAACTTGCGGAGCTTGTCTTGGCGGATATATGGGTATCTTAGGAGATGGAGAAGTTGCGGTTTCAACAACAAACCGTAACTTTGTAGGGCGAATGGGAAGCAGAAGTTCTAAAGTCTATCTTGCAAACTCTGCTGTTGCTGCAACATCTGCCATAAGCGGATATATAAGCGACCCTAGAAGTTAGACAATTTATTTAAAAACAAAGGAAAAAAATGAAGAAAATGATCTTAGTTCCAGCTCTTATGCTTGGAACTCTTGCGATGGCAACTGAGTACAACTATGAGGTAACCCCTCTTATTGGATATAACATAGCTGAAGGTAATATTGAGCTAGATGATTATGGAGTTGTTGGTGCAGAGGTTCAGTACAATGGGCTAGACTCAGGTTTAAAACCAGAACTATCTGTCTTTTACTCTAAAGCAGATTACAATACAATCGACGAAGATACTGATGTGTATAGATTTGCTTTAAATGGTGTTTATGAGTTTGAAAAACAAGGTCCAATCACTCCTCTTGCAAAGGTTGGACTAGGTTATGAAAGTATGAATGATGGAAGCTATACAGCTCGAACTGGAAATACTGCTAGTGCTTTTGTAGATGCTGGTGTTGGTGTAAAAATACCTCTTGCTGAAGCTATAGCTTTGAAACTAGAAGGGGTTTATATGTTAAAACATAACAATGCTAGAAATGATAGCAATCTGATGATTTTAGCTGGTATAAACTTTGCCTTTGGTGAAAAAGCTCAAAAAGCTGCCCCAGTCAAAGAGGAGCCTGTCGTTGTACCTGTTGTTGTTGATGGCGATGATGATGAAGATGGTGTTTTAAACTCTATTGACAAGTGTCCTACAACAGTTGCTGGTAAAACAGTTAATGCTGAGGGTTGTTTTATAGATGGAGATGATGACAATGATGGCATCTTAAACTCTTCTGACTCATGTTTAGATAGTGGTGCTGGTGAAGAAGTTGATAGCTCTGGATGTAAAGTAGATGGCGATGATGATCAAGATGGTGTTTTAAACTCCAAAGACAAATGTCCTGACACTCCTTTAAATGCAGTGGTAAATAGTGATGGTTGTATTAAAGTAGTATCTTTAAATGTTGAGTTTAAAAATAATTCTGACATAGTAAATAAAGGCTCTTATGAGATCGTTGATAAATATGCCGACTTTTTAAACAAATACACTATGTATGATGCAAAAATCATTGGCTATACAGATAGTAGAGGTAGATCAGCTTACAACCAAAAACTCTCTCTTAAAAGAGCAAATAGCATCAAAGAGATGTTGCTTCAAAGAGGTGTAGATGCAAGTAGATTGACAGCTATTGGTATGGGAGAGCAAGACCCAATTGCAGACAACGAAACAAGCCAAGGTCGTGCTAAAAACAGAAGAATTGAGTCACAACTAACAAAACGATAGATGATAAATACCCCTTGCATCATCTTTGCAGGTGGAAAAAGCAGCAGAATGAAAGAAGACAAATCTCTTCTTCCTTTTGCTGGGTTTAAAACTATGAGTGAGTTTCAATACTCTCGCCTTAGTAAAATATTTGAAAAAGTATATATCTCATGCAAAGACAAAGATAAGTTTGACTTTGAGGCAAATTTCATTCAAGATATAAAAACAAACTCTATTTTTGCACCAACCGCTGGGTTTATTGCAATATTTCAAGAGTTAAAAGCAGAAAGATTTTTTGCACTTAGTGTAGATGCTCCTTTTGTTGGCAAAAAACACATAGATGCTTTGTTTGACAAAGATACTCCAAACCTAGATGCAACTATTGCAAAAACAGAGTTTGGCATAGAGCCAATGTGTGGCATATACCATCGTTCACTAGAATATAAATTTCTCAAGATGCTACAAGACAACGACCATAAACTTACCCCTCTACTAAGATCTTCAAAAACACAATTTGTAAACTTTAATGATAAAAAAGCATTTCTAAATCTAAACCATCCACACGAATATAGAGAAGCCTTAGAACTGATTTAATATCAAAACATAGCTATGCAAACACCTATCAATCAAGTTATTTAAATAGATATATTTATGAAATTTATTGCAAGACCTCGAAAGTGTTTGGATTATGCGACACCTTATAAAACTTTTATAGAACTTACAGGTTTAGATGCTAGAATGTTGCTGAAAGGCATTTGTTTATGAATCGAATCTACCTAGGAGAAAAATGTTATTTAAAAATATTGAAAATTTTAATGACTTACATAGTATTGAAGAGAAACAGATAAGTACCCCTATACTTGATTGTAGTACAAATATAAAAGAATTTAAGACTATTGATATAACTACTCTTGAATACGATTCTCAATTATCAAGAATCATTTTTAATTTAATAAAAACTATTCAAAGTAAAGAGCAAGAATATTTTGATAAATGCTTTAAAAATTCATTGGAATATCTACAAAATACTAAGATTGACTATATTAATAACTTTACTAACATAATTAATATGCTATTT
>JAERRX010000106.1 GCA_016735225.1 Sulfurimonas sp.
AAGAGTTCATAATTTTACCAATTTATCTATGTTTATGAATAATGTTTCCTATCTTCTATATACAGAAGGTTCATTTTCTAAATACAGTGTCAATGATATGAAGTCTCTCTTTAGAGCAGAAAAATATGCCTATGAGATATTAAAATATTATGGGAAAAAAGTGGATAGTATTTTAATTAAAAAAAGCTATTATGAAGATAGCCGACTTTTCTATGATTCATCGGATGATTTCTTGATTTTTTAAAAGTATATCGAAAAACTTAGATAAAATACCACTATGAAACTATCTCACTTAAAACAAATTACCACCTACCTAATTCAGTTTAAAAAGATCTCTGCCATATATCGAGTAAGCGATACTATCGTAAAAGTGGCTTTTGATAAAGATGAGGAGCTTTACTTTGAGATGCAACGCTCAAACTCTAAGATATTTAGATGCAACTCCTATGCTCGCTCAAAAGTCTATAATGCTCCCTTTGATGTTATATTGTCAAAACGCTTTAACCGCTCTAGTATCTTAAACCTTGAGCTTTTAAATGATGATAAGATCTTAAGGTTTCGCACCTCTATCGCATCTGCTTATAAGGAAGAGATCACATTTTTACAGTTTGAGTTTACAGGAAAATATACAAATATCATCATTTTAGATGAAAATGAAGTGGTTCTTGAAGCCTTACGACATGTTGATCTTTTTTCCTCTTTTAGAGAGGTTAAAGTTGGTCAAAAACTTCTAAGTGTTCTGCCTGCTCCTTTTGTAGCAAAAGAGTACCCCCTAGAAAATGTAGAGAAGTTTTTATATGAGGAGTATGATAAAGAGTTAAAAAGTAGGCTAGACTCACTTAAAAAACAAAAAACTCTCTTTCTAAACAAAAAACTTAAAAAACTTAAAAAACTATATGAGCATCTTGAAGATGAGTCTAAACTTCAAGAAGAGGTGCAAAAATGTCAGCACTATGGCAATATAGTTTTATCAAACATACACAATATAAAAAACTATCAAAAGACTCTAAGCCTAAACGACTACGATGGAACACCTCTAAACATAGAGCTTCATAAAGAGCTATCAACTCCCTCACTCATGGCAGCTTCTCTTTTTTCAAGAAGTAAAAAAGCGAAGCAAAAAGTAAAGCATCTACATATAGAAAAAGAGTCTTTAGGCTCAAAAATAGTACATATAGAACTCTTTATCCATAGTGTAAACGATGCAAAAGATGTAGCAAAAATACAGCTTTTGTTTCCTCCTAAAGTTCAAGCAAAGAAGATAAAAACAGATGAGAGTGTTGAAGTGTTTTGGATAGAGGGCTATAAAATACAGCTAGGTAAAAATGAAAGAGGAAATATCGAGGTCTTAAAAAATGCAAGAGCTAGAGATATTTGGTTGCATCTAAAAGATCAGCCCTCTACTCATGTTATCATCACAACAGATAAGCAAAATATACCCATGAAGATCATAGAGGGAGCCGCTAGACTCTGTGTTGATTTTACAACTATTCAAAAAGATAGGTTTTTGGTCGATTATACTCCTAGAAGAGAGGTAACTATACAAAGTGGAGCAAATGTACTTTATAACAAGTATAAAACCATAGAGATAGATATGAGATAAAGGAGATGCTATGAGTGTTGGTGCTATAGGAAGTACTATTTTTACAAACCAGATGACAGCGAATGTCTCTTCTGTTCAAAGTGCTCACAACAATCGTGTTGATGTTCAAAATGTGGCTGCACAAGCTTCTGTAAATGAAAAAGATGAGAAAGTTTTAGAGGTTCGTCCTACAGAAGAAAGCCTTGGAGTTGATCCAGACAGAGAGCATGAAAAAGATGAAGCAGATAGAGAAACAGCAAGAAGTGAGAGCGAAGAGAGTGAAGATGAAGAAAAAGAGGATGACTTTCCCATCTATAAGCTAGATATTAAAGTGTGATTTGGTATAATTTACAAATTATAATATTTAGGAAAATGTATGAATTTTTTAAAATCATTTGGTGCAAGTAAAGAGAGAGTAGTAACGGGTTTTTCACTTGTTGCATTGGTGTTGCTTATAGGCTATATAGATAACTTCTTTGTGATGTGGTTATCTTTAGGTATAGTTTATATTTTAGCATTTAAAGAGGCACAAAAGTTATTTAAAGTAAATAGTGACTCTTTGTTTATTGTCGCCTTAGGTGTTTGGATCTTGGCTGGCATATACCCCTATGGTGATGATCTTTTTGTTTTAGTGGGTGTAGCTTATGCTAGTGCTATTGCATACAACAAAGAGCTGACTTGGAACAACTTTTTTCCATTTATATACCCAACTGCTGGGATGCTTTTTATCATTACAATGTATCAAGAGTATGGCATCATTTCACTTCTTTGGCTTCTTGTGGTGGTAGCTTTAACAGATATTGGTGCTTTTGTAGTTGGAAAGAGCATAGGTAAAACACAGTTTTGTAAAACCTCTCCAAACAAGACTATGGAGGGTGTTATTGGCGGTATCATCATAGCAACATTAGGTGGAATGTTTGTTGGTTTAAGCATAGTTGATTTTAGCATCTCTATTGTCATCTCTTTTATGGTTTCACTTAGTTCTATTTTTGGTGATCTGTATGAAAGTTCTTTAAAAAGAGCGGCAAATGTCAAAGATAGTGGAAACATCCTACCTGGACACGGTGGTATGCTTGATCGAATAGATGGTTATCTTTTTGGTTCTATAGTTATGCTGGTTCTTTTGAGAGGCTTGGTATAAAAAAAGCTTTAGCCTCGAATAAATTCGAGGCTATTTACGACTACAACAAGGCACTCCTCTTTTGCTCTACTAAAACTTTATATATATAAAGTAGCTCTAGTAAATATCTCTCTATGCTCTCTTTGTCAAACTTATTGTTAGATGTAAACTCACTAATGAGTCTTCCATCACACAGATCAACCAAACAAATCTTATTGTCCTGTAAGCTGGCATCTACTACTGGAAATACTGGTAAAATAGGGATGCCTAGCTCTTTTGACAACTCATCTCTAAAGTTTTTAAATCGTGGTTTAAAATATTTCTCATCTCTAAATATTAATTCACCAACTTTCTTGCCTAGTGTCATTCTAAGTTGGTTTATTGGCAATATGCCACTAAAGAGTATTGTGACAGGAAAGTTTGAGAGTTTATCTACTTTTTTTATGCCAAATGTAGAGTTTTGCTTATCATCAGAAATATCATAGATATACTTTATAAAATTTTCTATATCTTGTGAACTTTTTTCATCATCTTCATATCTGACTATCACACTTAGTGCTTGAGATATTTTATATTTGATTGTTTGACTTTTTAACTCATCTTGAAAATCATCATAGTGAAGGTTTAGGACTAAAAACTCACCATCTATCTTTAAGGCATCAAGTAAGTTTTTCTCACTAAGCTCTATGGGATCTTCTTTTGAGCAAAGCATACTTATTAGCGAGCTTTCTATCTCTTTAGTGTTTGTTAGTGTGTTTTCTTTTATAAACTCTTTTAAAATTTCCAATAATATCCTTTTAGCCAAATATGTAAGTATTTCTGCCATTTTTCTTAGCAGCATACATAGCATTATCTACTCTTCTAAAGAGTGACTCTTCGCTGTCGCCTTCTATATATGTGCTTAGTCCAAAAGAAACTGTAAGCTTTGGAACAGGTGCAAAAGATGTCTCAGAGATAATTTTTTGAAGTTTTATAGCTAGTTTTTCCAGATTTTTGGCATCCATATAGTTTGCAATCACAACAAACTCTTCTCCTCCCCATCTAGCAACAAAGTCATCTTCTCGCATATTGTTTTTCAACACAACAGCAAGCTTTTTCAAAATATCATCGCCAACGGTATGACCATAGTTGTCATTAACAAGTTTAAAATGGTCTATATCTATAAGCATGATGCCAAAGGATTCTTTATATCTCTTAGCACTTTTAAGCTTTAAGCCTATTGTATTTAAGTATGCTGCTCTATTGTGTGCTTTAGTTAGTGGGTCGTGAGAAGAGATATTTTCTAGCTCTTCTGTTGTTACTAAAACTAGGTGTGTTAATACTTTTTTTGCAATATCACAGTCTTGTTTTTCAATATGTTTTAACTTTCTTTCTTTTATTTGTGGAGTTTCTGAAAGGGCTAAAAATGTAGTTGTTACATTTAAAAGTTCCACTATTTTGTCAGAGTGAAAATACTCCCCGTAGGTAAAAAACCCTACACTAGGAGCTAGTGAGTTTAGCATATTCATCTCATCTTCAAGTTTGTCTCCTAGTAGTACCTTTCGTGCTATACAGGAGTAGATAAATATTGATTGTGCAGGAATTTGCTCGTAGCCTCTGAAGTGTTTTGCCGTTTCACTTGTTATTGCTTCCATATTTCCTATGCTAAACCTAAGCATATCTCCTTCTTCAAAGTTTCCTGAAAAAGTTAAGCCTTCATCTACTACTCCAGCCAATGACCTAGCTACAAAAACACCATCTTTTTCTATGATAAAAGGAAAGTCTAGGTATTGCCCAATAGTATCTTCTGAAACATCTGAGCCAAGGTATTTTATATATATCTCTCTTATAGGAGTGTTGTCTATCTCATATAAAATATTTCCCTTTGCTTTTGTTACTATCATATCTTTACCAACTGGAACCCAGTTTAATAGATAATCACTATTAGCTATAAGCTCATCTGAGCTAAGACTAGCTATGATACAAGCTTCTTCACTATGCTCTTGTGAGTCAAAAACATAGGTCTTTTTAAAATTAAGAACATCTCCAGCACGACCACCAGCTATAAGCATATCTGGCTTTATGCTTGAGATATCTTTTAGCAAGTTTTCCGCATCACTTTTTAAACCATCACTAAATATAATAAGAGCTTTTGTGTCATCTCTAATCAAATCTTTTTTAATATCATCTACTTTAAAGCTTTCATCTAGTTTATATAGTTTTGACCTTACTTTGGTTTTTTCAAAAACACTTATCGATATGAGAGTTGTTTTTTCACGCATCTCATGCCCATTTATCTCTCCGCTTGTTGTCACTCCAAGTATATGAGAGTGTGGAAGTAGTTTTTGTAAAAAAGAAGATATCTTTAAGCTATGTTTCTCATCTACAATACCAGTAAAAACCTGAACTAAAATATTTTCATAATCAAAAATATTGTTTAATTCAACAAACTCTTTTAACTCTTTTTCATTTTCATATTGGGTATTAAAACTTTTCATGCACTATTCTAGCATATTTTAGATAAAATATGCTTATGATTCAAATAAGAAATATATCAAAAAACTATGCAAAACAAGAACTTTTTAAAAACTTAAGTTTTAAAGTAAACTCTGGCAATCGCATCGGACTAGTAGGAAGAAACGGAAGTGGCAAATCTACTATATTTAAAATCATTCTAGCCCTTGAGAGTGTAGATGCTGGCGATGTTATCATACCTAAAAACTACAAGATAGGTACTCTAAAACAGCATCTTACCTTTAGTAAAACAACTCTAAGAGAGGAGGCGGCACTCGCTTTAAGTGAAGAGATGCAGTATGATACTTACAGAGTTGAGAAGATTCTTTTTGGTTTGGGTTTTGTGCAGGATGATTTGGATAAAGACCCTCTCTCTTTTTCTGGTGGTTTTCAGATCCGTATCAACCTAGCAAAACTTCTAGTAACCCAGCCAAACCTTTTGCTTTTAGATGAGCCTACAAACTACCTAGACATTGTTTCGCTTAGATGGCTAAAAACATTTTTAAGAGCTTTTGATGGCGAGCTTATTATCATCACCCACAACAGGGAGTTTATGGATGGAGTAACTACTCACACTATGGGCATAGTTCGCAAATCTATAAAACTTTTAGAAGGAGATACTCACAAATTTTACGAGCAACTCAACACAAATGACGAGCTACATACTAAGCAAAAAATCTCTCAAGATAAAAAAGTAAAAGAACTTCAAGAGTTTATAGCTAAAAACAAGGCTAGAGCATCTACTGCTGCTCTTGCTCAGTCAAAGGTTAAACAGTTAGAAAAGATGGAGCTACTCGATGACTTAGGCTCTGATAACTCTCTTGAGTTTAACTTCAACTTTAAAGATACACCAGCAAAGGTTTTACTTGATGTAAAAGATCTTAGTTTTGGATATACAAGCGATAAAGTTTTGTTTAAAGATATATCTTTTAGCTTAGAAAAAGGCAAGTGCCTTGGTATCATCGGTAAAAATGGAAAAGGAAAATCAACCCTACTCAACACAATAGCAAAAGAGCTAAAGCAGATAAGTGGCGAGGTAAACTACCATACCTCAACATCTTTTGCTCACTTTGGTCAAACAAATATAAATCATCTAAGTGATAAAAGTACAGTCATTGATGAGATATATCTAGGCAACCCTAAACTAAGTGAAGCTAGTGTTAGGGCTATATGTGGGGCGATGATGTTTAGTGGAGATAGTGCAAAGAAAAACATCTCACTTCTCTCTGGTGGGGAGAAAAGTCGTGTTATGTTGGGTCAGATATTGGCAAAAGATGTAAACCTTCTCTTTCTTGATGAGCCGACAAACCATCTCGATATGGAGTCTATAGAAGCACTTACACTAGCTATAAAAAAGTTTAAAGGCTCTGTTGTTATCGTGACTCACTCCGAGGAGCTACTAAAGCGAGTTTGTGACAGACTTGTCATCTTTGCTAAAGATGGTGCTGAGTATTTTGATGGCGGATATGAGCTGTTTTTAGAAAAAATAGGCTGGGAGGATGAAGATGAATCTACTAAGACTAAAGCAGATGCAGATGGACAAACAGAAAAAACTTCAAAAACAAACCAAAAAGAGAACAAGAAACTTAGAGCAGAGTTAGTAAGACAAAGAAACACTCAAACTTCTCCGCTAAAGAAAAAAGTGCAAAAACTCGAAGATGAGATAATGAAGATAGAAGAGCTTGTTCAAACCCATCATAAAGAACTCATAGAGCTTTCTAACTCTGGTGATAGTGCAGGTTTGATGGAACTTTCAAAAAAAGTATCAAGCGAAGAGGCTAGAGTAGAAGAACTTTTTGAAGAGCTTGAAGTAGAACAAACAATGTTTGATGAGCTTACAAACTCTTATGAAAAAAATATACTAGCCTTGGGCTAAGAGTTTTTAAAAAGCTCCTCTATATCACTCTGGATGCTCGCTGGTGTAGTTGGAGAAGCGTATCTTTTTAAGACATTTCCTTTTGCATCTACTAAAAATTTTGTAAAGTTCCATTTTACCTTTTTACTCCACAAAAAACCTTTCTTTTGCTCTTTTAAGTAGTTGTAAAGTGGTATAGCATCGTCGCCATTTACCTTAACTTTTTCAAACATATCAAAGCCTACTTGGTAGCTGTTTTTACAAAACTTTGCTATCTCTTCATTGCCTTGACTCTCTTGATCTCCAAACTCATTTGATGGAAAACCCAAAACCATAAAACCCTTCTTTTTATAGGTTTTAAAAAGCTTTTGCAGTCCCTCATATTGTGGAGTCATACCGCAGGTGCTTGCAACATTTACTATAAGTAAAACCTTGCCCTTATATCTTGACATAGAGATCTCTTTGCCATTGATCATCTTTACTTTGTAGTCATATATACTCATAATCATCCCTAACTTTTACAGTATCCAAACAGAGAAATTTTTATTTTTAATTTTACCTCTGTTTAGTTTTTTGTGTGCTTCATCTATAAGCTTACTCTCTATGGCAACATAACTTTGTCTATCATAGATATCTATCTTACCTATAGAGCTGCCCTTAAGCCCTGCATCTCCTGTCAATGCTCCTAGTATATCTCCTGCACGAACCTTGTCTTTTTTACCACCCTCTATCACAAGAGTAATATACTGTGGTTTCATCTCAAAACCAACTGCTTTTTTTAAAGCTCTAGCATCTTCAAAGGCTCTTGCTTCATCTCTATACTCATCAACATTGTCTATCTCATGCGAACTAAATAGTGTAAAAGCTAGACCATCTTTACCTGCTCTGCCTGTTCTGCCTATGCGGTGAGTATATGTTTCTCTTGCATGAGGTAGGTCATAGTTTACTACCATAGATAGCTCTTTTATGTCTAGCCCACGAGCGGCTACATCTGTTGCAACTAAGATAGGACAACTTTTGTTTGCAAACTGAACAAGAACATCATTTCTCTCATACTGTTCTAGCTCCCCATGGATGGCAAGAGCATCTATCTTTTTCTTTTGAAGACTCTCTGCTATCTCTTTTGCTTGGATCTTGGTGTTTGTAAAAACTATGACATTTTCAGGTTTAAAGTTGCTAAATATATCTATAAGCACCTCTAGTTTTTCTTGTGCTGGGCATTGGTAAAATCTTTCTTGAATATTGTTTGCTTTTTCACTTGAAATAGTTTTTACACTTATAGCTTTATGTTGAAGGTTTTTACTAACTTGCATGATTTCATCTGTGTAAGTGGCTGAAAAAAGTAGTGTTTGCTTTCTCTTTTTACAAAAAGATAAAGTTTCATCTATCTCCTCTTTAAAACCCATATCTAGCATCCTGTCTGCTTCATCAAGAACAAGTACTTCTAAATGCTCTAAGCTAAGAGTTTCTTTTTTTAAGTGCTTTAAAACTCTTCCCGGTGTCCCAACTATGATGTGCGCTCCATGTCGCAAAGAGCCTAGCTGTGGACCAAAAGCACTTCCTCCACAAAGAGTTAAGATCTTAACATTGTGAGTTTGCCTAGCTAGTAGTCTAAGCTCTTTTGCTACTTGGTCTGCTAGCTCTCTTGTAGGGCAAAGAACGAGTGACTGAACTCTAAACTTTTTTACATCAAGTCTGCTTAGTAAACCTATGCCAAAAGCGGCTGTTTTACCTGAACCTGTTTTTGCTTCGGCTATAACATCTTTACCATCCAATATATAGGGTAGTGACTCAGCTTGAACCGCTGTCATCTTTTTGTAGCCTATCTCATCAAGGTTATGAAGCATCTCTTTTGAAAGGTTTAAAGAAGAAAATTTCAATATATCTCCTTAACTCTACCAACTTCACCACTCATAAGACGCACTTTTATACCATGAGGGTGAGTTGGAGACTTTGTTAAAATATCACGAACTATACCATCTGTTAAAAGTCCGCTTGATTGATCTTGTTTTAAAACTATTGCCACACTTTTACCATGTTTTATATTTGCTCTTTTTGTACCGTCCATCTGTTCCCTTTTATATCATCTTAGGTAAAATACATCTAAGAAGTTTAATCTTTTCATATTTTAGTCTTTTTATGATTAAACCTTATTGACAAACTGATACATCATGATAGATGCAGCAACACTTACATTGAAACTTTTTACATCTTCTTGCATCTCTATGCTCACTATCTCATCGCATATCTCTAAAACTTCTTTAGATATTCCCTCTCCTTCATGCCCCATAATGATAACCCACTTCTTACTTGGCTTTATCTCAAAAAGCTTTGTAGCATCTATGCTTAACTCTGCTGCATAAACTCTATAACCATCATCTTTTAGTCTTTTGATAGTTTGAAAAATATCTTCATATATATGTATCTTAAGCCTAGATGCATAACCCATAGAAACTCTCAATGCTCGTCTTGCAAATGGGTGAGGGGATTGCTTTGAAACAAGGCAAGAACCTACTCCAAAACCTGCTGCACTTCTAACTATAGAGCCTATGTTTTCACTAGAAGTTATCTTATCAACCATTATGATATTATCGCCTAGTCTATCAAGAGGTATATCATCTGGACGAGTACCGTGCATCATGCAGTTATGATGGATGCGATGTCCAACTATCTTTTGAAGCTCTTTTTTATCTGCTACATACAGATATTCTATCTCTTTGTTTTGCAGTAAGTTTTCAAACTCATCATAGTACTCTTTTGTAGCTAAAATACTTTTGACTTTTATATCGCTTTTAAGCAATATATTGACCACCTTTGGAGAGTCGGCTATAAAAGAGTTGTCTAGGCTTAAGGTCTTGTCTCTTAGGTGTTTGTATATTAGTAATTCATCTTGGTCTATGCTGTGGATATGTGTAAGTTTCATTTTATCTCTTTTTATCTATACTTTCTCCCACTCAAACCGACTCACATTTTTCTTTTTCTCATCAAAATTTATCCCCACCAAATAAATATCTTGTTTTAAGCTTAGATATTTGTCCGCATAGTTTTTCTCTTTTATCTGAGCCATCGCATCGTCGTCACCCATCTTAAACTCTACTATGTAGATAAGGTTATTTATCTTTATAGTTAGGTCTATACGACCATGATTGGTTACATCTTCGCCTATGACATCACAACCTAGAGCTTGAAAATAGGTATATAAAACACTTCCGTAAAAACCCTCATAATGATAAATATCATTTTTTCTATAGTTATCATTTGCTATAGATGCAAAGATAGAGACGATGGCTACTTTTAGGTCTTCTAAGTTGGCTCGTTTAAGTGCTTTTATGACTGGTAGTTTATGTTGGTTTGGGTTATTGTTTTTTGTTAAAGCAGAGATGATAGAATCGTTTAATGACTTTTTAACTTCCATATTTGGTAGTTTTAGTTTATAAGTTATCTCTTCTAGGTCTTCATCTATTATCATCTTGTCGATGGTTAGGTAACCTGCTTGATATAAAACTACTTCAAAG
>JAERRX010000121.1 GCA_016735225.1 Sulfurimonas sp.
TTTTAAAAGATTCTCAGTTTTTGCAACCACTCTTTTATCGTTAAAGTTATCTGTAATTTTAGAAGCATATTCGTTTATTGTCATGATTTATCCATATTTTTATTTACAATTTATAAAGCAATTATCATTCCATGGAGTTTTCCAAAGTTTACAGAAAAGTGATCTAAACAATATTAGTGATGAGGAGTTAGATGTTATCTTGAGTGAGTTAGAGGATGAAGAACGAGAGGAGTAAAAACCCTCGTTTGTGTTATGCTACTTTTTTAACAGATAAAGTCTCATCTGCTTCACTTATCTTAAAAGTACCATTTTCTATCTGTTTTATTGCAGTAATTACTCTGTTTTTTAAAAGAAACATCTCATTGTAGTCATCATCTACTAAAAGCATAAAAAGACCTGTCTCTAAATCATTATCTAAATGAAAACCTTTTTTAGTACTGACACTATACAACCTTGATAACAATTCATTTACTTCATCATGTAAGAGATCAATTTGAGATTTCATATTTTATTCCTTTGTTATTATTGGCAAATGCAGAAATTACAAAATATTGATATTCTGCCTTTATGTGTTCACTTGTTAATTGATTAGATTTCTTCAACCTTAGTAAAATACTTTTTGTTTTCTTTTTTATATTTTCGTATTGTAGCACAAGTTCTTTTTTATTAAGATTATCTTTTATGATTAATTTATAAAATTTTCCTTTGCCACTGAAAGCTACAATCTCTTTTAGATTATAATCAAGTGCCAATTTTATATCTGCTTCACTCAAAGTCATTCCTGACGGATGGTTATGTACAAGACGACAACCATCCATTTTTTTAAGCTCTTTATCTGTAAATTTAATAATATTTCTTTCTCCTAGTTTTTCCAGTACTATATTATTGTTTTTATCAATTATAATTGCTTTTTCTTTGTAATTATTTGTATCTTTCAATATCTTTTGAGATAAAGACTTATAAATCGGCTCTATTGCAACACAACTATATTCATATCCCTTTGCAAGATTAAATATTTGCAGACTTTCGCCACTTCCCTGCTTTGTAATCATCTAACACACTTATATAATAATCATAAACTTCTTTAGCTTTTTTATCTGATTGCCAAAACTCCTGAGCTATTTTCCTGCCTATTATTTCTCCCCAAGTATTATTAGGGGGTTCACTAGCTTTCATTTTATCATATTATGCTCTTACTTTCCTATTTGGTTCTGCTACTACTTCGACTCCTTTTTCTATTTTAGCGACCTATTCTTACTAATACAAAATACTCTAAATAAATACTAGTTTATATCCCCATAAAATTAAAAGTCCATTGAGAGTTTATGGCTTTTTGTCAAGGTTGAATTTTGTCCACCACAAAAAATAGCTACACCTGTATCTGCTGTATTTTTTGCACCCTCTAACATTTTTCTATATGATGTTTGTGTATATGTCTCATTCTCTTGTTTTTTTGGAATAACAATCTTTTTATTTGTTAGAGGAGATATGTAGTAATTATCTGATTTTGAATGCTTCATAATTAAATCCTTTGTTTCTTTAAGAAACCCTCTTATGCTACTTTGCCATCCAAAAAGTCTGATATTTAAGTAGGAACTTCTTTTAGTGTACCATTTTTAATTCGATCACGAACTTTTGCACGAGTTTCTTTTTCATCTTTTAAAATTTGCATAGCCTTAGCTTTTGATAATTGAGATGGGCTGGCATTTATTTTTCTTCTAGTTTTATTAGTATCCATCTGTTTATCCTTTTTATATTTTTAGAAAAAATTGTTTCTTCCTCTTCTAGCTTTGTTGATACTTTTGAAATGTCAATGATATTTTTATTATTTGATTTTGTTAAAATAATAATTTTATAATCTCTATTTGAATTGTTCGCAAAGTCAAATGCTACTCTCTTACTTTTAGAAAACGATACAATAGCTTTGTTATCTGGCGAAAATAAATCATCTTTTTGTAACCTGTTATAGCCTAAGTTTATAAAGTTATCATGACTTAAACTCATCCCACGATATAGTTTTGTACCACTCTCTACATTACTGCTATATTTACTAAATAATCCAAATAAGATTTCACTATCTTTTTTAATTGCTAAACTGCCACCAAAACCCCACATATAAGTTTTAATATCAGTATTATCATTAGTCCAGTTTTTTATTGCTCTTATTTCATTATGTGTCAGCAACTTTAGGACACGAAAATTTACAAATAACCCTAAGTATCTATACTCATTATATGCCAAAAAAAGAAAAAATAAAGATACCTTTTTTAGAAAATAGGTACAAAAACGGTACAAACAACTCATAAAGCCCTGAAATAAAGCTTTAGATTTTAAGTTTTGTTTAATTACTCATGCATCTAGTCTTTGTGCATTATCTGAATTAGGATATTTGGAGTGGAATTTAGGGTTGTTTAATAGGGACTTATATTCTATTCCAACTCTAAGTGCATCAAAAACATATCTTCACCATCTATTATTTCTATATCTACACTCTTGCATCTAGGGCAAGAATAGTCTAAATTTTTGATTTTTGATCTCTCTTGACAACTATTACATCTAATTATAACTTCTTGTATATTTATGATAAACTCTGCTTCTTCACAGATAGTTTTTTCTTTAAATGTATCAAAAGCGGTTTGAAGAAGGCTTGGTTCAACTCCACTCATAATCCCTATCTTTACAACTACTTTCGATACTTTTGTGGCATTGTTTTTTCTTGCATGATCTTCACATGAGTCTAAAAGTGACTGAACTATGCTGTATTCATGCAACTATCTTTCCTTTTTTTTCTAGCAAATTCTAGGAAGCAATTCGCCACTTGGTGTGTCTAAAAATCTTGATGTTCCCCATAAACTATTTAAGATGACTCTTTGTTTATTTTTATGAGTAACTTTAGCGATTATACATGCTTTAGAGCTATTTTCAAATCTTTTTAAAATTTCTACTGCTCTAGTTGCATCTTCTTTTTTTATAGCTAAGACAAAAGTGCCTTCATTTGCCAACTCACTTGGCTCAAACCCTAAAATCTCGCAGATGCCTCTTACCTCATCACTAATGGGAAGTTTAAGCTCTTGTACTTCTATGCAAATATCAGACTGTTTTGCCCATTCATTTAAAACCGCACTAACTCCACCTCTAGTTGCATCTCTAAGAGCAGTTATCTTTATGTCAGCATCTATAAGTGCTTTAACTTGCGGATACAATGAGGCACAATCACTCTTGAGTGAACTACTCATCTCTATCTCTTCTCTAGCAACAAAGATAGTTGCTCCATGACAGCCTATATCACGATTTACTAAAATAAGATCTTCTGTAGTTATATTGTTTGAGCTAATACCCTTTTTTATTATCTCGCCGATGCCTGTTGTGTTTATAAAAATCTTATCAACACTACCCTTTGGTACAACCTTAGTATCTCCACCCACTACAATAGCACCATTTATCTCTAGCTCTTCTTTCATACTGCGAACTATGCTCTTTAAGTCACTTACAGCAAAGCCCTCTTCTATAACAACACTGCAAGTTAAATACTTTGGTTTTGCACCCATCATAGCTAGGTCGTTACAAGTTCCACAAACAGCCAACTTTCCTATATCTGCTCCAGCAAAAAACAGAGGACTCACCGTAAAACTGTCTGTTGAAAAAGCTAACTCTCCATCGTGAATTATAGCAGCATCTTCATTTTTTTCAAGTATCTCATTTTTAAAAGCTTTGTAGAAAACTTTTTGTATAAGTTCATTGTTTTCTTGACCTCCGTTACCTTGAGCCAATCTAATATATTTATTCATATCTTCTTCTTTTTTAAATATCTATTGAATAGTGTTAGCATATTTATAGTATGCACTACAAGCACCCTCACTGCTAACCATACAGCTACCGATAGGAGAGGTTGGCTTGCAAGCCTTTCCAAATATTGTACACTCTCTAGGAGATGCCATGCCTCTTAGTATATCTCCACAGATGCAAAGCTTATGGTCTCGTATCTCTTCTAAAGGGAGTATATCTTTATAGATAACTTCTGCATCGTACCTACTAAACTCTAGCTTGAGTTTTAGGCCACTTTTAGGGATATTACCTAAGCCTCGCCACTTAAAAAGGTCTGCTTTATTAAAGTAGCTTTCTACTAACTTTTGAGCTTTTATATTACCTTTGTATGTTACTAGTCTTTTGTATTCTACCTCAAGCTCGCATCTGCCTTCTATAAACTGCTTAACTATCATGCTAATACCTTGCATAACATCGACAGGCTCAAAACCAGCAACTACGACAGGTCGCTTATGCTTTCGTGGGAACTCTTCATATATTTTACTTCCACTTATTACACTAACATGAGATGGTCCTAAAAAAGCATCTACCTTGTTGTCGTTATCTACAAGCTCTTTCATTACTTCGGGAACTGTTACATGGTTTATATGAAAAAAAATATTTGTGATATTATTGTTTACTACTGTTTTAAGCAAAGAAGCTGTCATCGGTGTAGTTGTTTCAAAACCAATAGCAAAAAATATTATCTTTTTTTCAGGGTTGTTACTTGCTATTTTCAAACAATCAAGAGGAGAATATACAAAACGAACATCTGCACCTTTTGCTCTAGCATCTTGAAGACTTCCCTTGCTTCCTGGTACTTTTATCATATCGCCTAGAGTCACCAATATCACATCTTTTTGCATACTTAAGATATAGGCATGGTCGATTCTCTCTTTTGGAATGATACAAACAGGACATCCAGGACCATGAACAAACTTAATATTTTCAGGCAGAAGTTGAGGGATGCCATACTTCATAATAGTATGAGTATGACCGCCACAAACTTCCATAATATTTATAGGACTAGTTAGCTTTTTTGCATCTTCACTAATGAGCTTGGCAAATGCTTTCATAGTATCGCTATCTCTAAAATCATCATAAAGATTATGTAGTTCTATCTCCATCTAAACCCCTCTATCTATACACTCGCCATCTTTGAGTATAGCCTGCTCTCTATCTTCTTTATCCATCGCTTCTATGATCTCTTTATAAAGTTCTAAACTATCAAGTGCTTGTGCTTCATCAATTTTATTCATAACAAAACCAATATGAAGAAGCACATACTCACCTACTTTTATATCGCCCTCTTCTGTTAAGTCTAAACTAGCCACTCTTTGAACACCCATAGTATCAACTGTTGCCATATTTGTTTCTTTGTCAATTTTGACTACTTTTGATGGAATGCAAAGACACACTATCTCATCTCCATTTTAAACTTTATCCATTTTGCAACTTTTTTTAGACTCTCTTCATCTTTTGTGCTAACCTCAAGTATATCAACATTTGGTTTAAGCTTTCTAGCATCTGCTTTTTCTTTTTCTATATCATAGTCAAAATAGGGAAGCAGATCAACCTTAGTAATAAGAACTAGATCTGCTTGGCGAAACATTACTGGATATTTAACAATCTTATCTTCACCTTCTGGAATACTCACCAATACAATATTTAGATGACTTCCAACATCGTAAGATGCAGGACAAACTAAGTTACCAACATTTTCAACAAAACAAACATCTATAGCATCTAAGTCCATGTGATGAAGGGCTTTATGGACCATAAAAGCATCAAGATGACAAGCCGAACCTGTTTGAATCTGATGTGCTTCAATCCCTTTAGCTTTTAGCCTATCTGTATCTTTGCTGGTTTCTAAGTCACCCTCAACTACCCCAAACCTAAAGTCACTAAAATCTGATAGATGCTCTAAGAGAGCTGTTTTGCCACTTCCTGGTGAACTCATGAGGTTTATGCAAAGTACATTTTTAGAGTCAAAGTGAACTCTATTATGCTCTGCCTCATGGTCATTTTTATCTAAAATTTTTGTAATTATAGATATTGTTTTTGGGTCATTTAGCTGTGGGTTGTCATGTAGATGCTGGTGTGCATCTTGATGCTCTGATGAAGTTCCGTGAGAGTGTTTGTGAGTGTGAGAATCTCCCGCACTATCTGTTATGCTACAACCGCAATCTTTACACATATCCTGTATTCCTTAATTTTATTTTATCCAAGTATCATATTTGTTCCTACAACAACTGATATTATACCTGCTGTCGTAAAAACTCTTTTTAAACTTTTTTTTGAGTTTAGCAAATTTTTATTAATATACAATATAAAAGTTCCAAAACCTAAAAATACAAGCATGACACCAACTACAAAAGCGACAACCATAAGCAGGTCAATAGTTCCTGACTTTAGCATGCCAAGAGTTACAAGCATACCTCTTACTCCACCAATCCCCATTAAAATACCTATAGTAAATGCTGATGATATATCACGGCTATCATGTTCATGCTCTTTGCCAAACCAGACATGAATATGCTCTTTTCCCTTATGAGTATGTTTTTTAATCTGGACTCTATCGCTATAAACCATAAACAAAAGATAGATGCCCATCAAAATTATGACAGATGCCGAGATAGTGTCTCCATAGCTAAGAATATCTTCACTAATATTGTAACTATCTAATACCTTTGCAAAAACAAAAAGTGCAACTCCATGCCCAATAGCAAACATAGCTGTAATTGTCATTGTCTTTTTTTTACTTTTTCCTATGGAAAAATCTGCTATAGCACTAAGATGATCAGGACCAAAAGCATGTAAGATTCCATACCAAAAAACAGGAAATAAAGCATAATTTTCCATAAGCTACCTCAATAAACCAATAAGTAAAAAAAATTATTAAATAAGAGTATTTTAGGTAATTTGTTGTGCAACTTTTTTTGCCTACTGACTAAGTGGAGTATCTAGCTATAGGGTTTATAGCTAGATATTATGACTATATATCAAAGTGCTTCTTTAAGTCTGCATTGTACATCAAAACAGGAACAACGAGAAGTGATACTACAACGGATGCCACCGTTCCAAAGATAAGTGAAATACCTAGACCACCAAAGACAGCATCTCCTGCTAAAAGAGTAGATGCTAAGATGATGGCAGCTGCTGTTAAAAATATAGGTTTAGCACGAGTAGAGGTTGCATGAGCTATCGCTTTATCTTTTGGAATACCCTCGTCTTTCATAAGTGACTTTGTGAAGTCGATAAGAAGAAGTGAGTTTCTTGAGCTAATACCGATAAGAGCAATGAAGCCTATTAGAGATGTAGAAGTTAGGAAAAATGTATCTACTGTAAGTGCATTCATGATAAAATGACCTACAATTACCCCTATGATGGAGAGGAAAGAACCTAAAAGTATGATACCGCTAATTGCGTAACTTTTATAGTATATGACCATTAGTAAAAATATCAACACTAAAGAGGCGATAAAAGAAGCACCTAGCTCTATAAAAGTATCGATAGTTACTTTCATCTCTCCATCCCAGATAAGTTTATATACTTTGTTGGTTTTTTTATCAGTTAGTTTGATGTTAAATATATCAATCTTTTGTATTTTATAGTCATCTTTAAACCTCTCAAGTATCTTGCTTCTCATCTCTAAAAGAGGATAGACTTGAGATATCATATCTGTTTCTGCTACTACATTTGTCATCTGATGAAGATTTTTGCTCATGATAAGTGGGTTTGACTTTTTAGGAGTTATAGTTACTAGCTCCGCAAGTGGTATCATCAAACCTGACTTGTTCATAAGTTTGAGTGAGCCTATCTTTGCTTTTACAGAGTTTATATCTTTAGATGTAAATTTTTTAGACTCATTGGATAAAGATAGATAGATAGGAATTTGGTCATTGTAAATATCTGAGTTTTTTACAGCTATTTGCATACCTTCAAATGCTAGATATAGTATCTCATTTAACTGTTTTATATCTACACCAGAAAGAGATATTTTTGTGCTGTTTACCTGAACTTCATAGGTATCATAGATATCATCTTGCATCACATCAACATCAACTATGCCATCGGTATTTTTAAAGATATCAGATACTCTTAAAGCCAGTTTTCTTATACCCTCTGCATCATCGCCATATATTTCAGCAACTATGGCAGCTAAGACTGGAGGTCCTGCAGGTGGCTCTACAAAAGCTATGCTTGTATCTTTATAGATATCGCCACAGTTTTTTAGTATGATAGGTCTAATTCGCTGAATCATCATATATGAAGGCTCATCTCTATGATGTTTTTCACTCAAGTTTACAACTACTTCTGCGACATTTTCAGAGTTTTTAAAGTGAGAACCTTTTATAAGACCAGCAAAGTCAAGAGGAGAACCCATACCTAAAAATACCTCTATATCAAGGACTTCTTTCTCTTTTTGAACATAAGAAACTACACAGTTTGTTACCTCTTTGGTTTGTTCTATTGAGCTTCCTGTTGCAAGTGTTGTGTAGATATTAAGAGTATCATTGTTTTTACCAGGAAGCATCTTTGCCAAAACTATCTTTGTTGGTGCAATCATCAAAACAGAAAGCACAAAAGCAATAAGAGTTGCCAATAAAACAAGGTTTCTTTTAGAAGTACTTTGAATAATATTTAAAATAATTTTCTCAAACTTATCAAACATTAGTGAGCTCCTTTTTTACTAAAATCTGGACGCTTTAACAACCTTACAGCCAAGTAAGGAGTAAATATGTAAGCTATAAAAAGAGATGATATAAGTGCAACTGGAACATTGTAAGGTATAGGCTGCATAAACTGACCCATCATCTGACCAACAAATGCCATAGGTATCATAGTCATTATGATAGCTAAAGTAGCAATATTTGTAGGTGGTCCTATCTCATCAGTAGCTCTGATCATCAAGTTATCTTTATCGCAATCCTTAGATGCATCATCATGATAATGCCTATGTATATTTTCTATAACAATAATAGCAGCATCTACTAAAAGCCCAAGAGAGAGTAAAAATGCAAAAAGAGTGATACGGTTTATAGTTTGACCTGTTAAGTAAGCTACAAAAAGTGTTATTGCCAAGATGGCAGGGACTGTAAAAGTAACTATAAGAGACTCTCTCCAACCGAGAACAACAACAAGTAATACTGCGATGATCAGGATAGATAAAACCAGATGATATACAAGTTCATTAACCGCTTCATCTGCTCTTTGTCCATCATTTCTAGTGATCACATAGCTTATGCCATTTTTATGCAGAGAACTTTTAAAATTTTCCAATTCATCTCTTACAGAATTTGCAATTAAAACAGCATTAGTCCCTTGAAGTTTTGAAACAGTAAGAGTTACTTGGTCTTGAAGTGGAGAAAATTTTCCATCTTCATCTTTAACACTTATTTGCACTGATTTGAAGTTTTGAATATCATAAGATTTTGTCACTTTAGCAACTTGGTTTAGATATATAGGAGAACCTCGGTACTTTGCAACAATAATATTGCCAATATCCTTTTCACTCTCTATAGCATTTTTAACTCCAACCATAACTATTTTGTTGTCTTTAGTTCTGTTTTTTACAGAGGGAACACTATATGAAAGTGACTGGACTGTCTTTGCTATCTGCCCCATAGAAAGGTTGTAACCTGAAAGTTTATAGAGATCGACCTCTATGTTAAACTGGGTTTTGTTTCCACCTTTTATCTGTGTAACCGCAACATTACTTAAGCCATTTATATGATGTTGTATTTTTTTTACCTTATCATAAAGTTCAGTCTTGCTCATTTTGGGATTGTGTGAGTAAAAAGCAACAGATACTATAGGGATATCTATATCAATATCTAAAGGTTTTACTATGGGATTCATAGCACCTTTTGGAAATATATCATAGTTTTGCATGATTTTATCATAAACTTTTAGGTTTGAATCTTCCTTAGCCTCACCTATAAAAAAGGCAATATTTACTATACCTACATTGTCCATAGCGGTACCATAAATATTTTCAACACCCTTGATCTCTTTCATTTTTCTCTCAAGAGGTTTGACTATAACTCTTTGTATCTCAGCGGCACTAGCCCCTGGAAGAGCAACTATGACAGTAGATCCACTCACAACCATCTGGGGGTTTTCTTCACGAGGCATTATCATAAGCGAAAGATAGCCGATAGCTAAAACAAAAACACCAAGCACAACAGTAAGTGGGCTTCTGATAAATGCTTTAGCTAGTTTTCCAGAAAAGTCGCTTGGCTCGTAAGGTTTTATATCTTTGTTCATATCTATCCTTAGTTGATGTCTATTGTTGCATACATACCTGGATATACAGACTTGTTGTTTGTTTTAAAAGATACTTTTATCTTAAAAGTATGTGTCATTGGGTTTGAGTTTGGAATGATAGCAGTTACTACACCGATACATTTTAAGTTGATAGATGGAACTTCTACTGCTACTTTTGTTCCATGTTTTATGCGATCTAAATTGCTCTCAGCTATTTCGGCACTTATCTTTAGATCATTTAGGTCTGAGAGTATGATAGCAGGCATACCAGGCATTGCCATCTCTCCAACTTTGATATTTTTAGCAACAACTACACCACTATTTGGAGCTTTAACATTTAAATATTTGTACTGGTTGTGTACTTCTTGAAGTCTTGCTTTAGCTATAGATATCATATCTTGAAGATTTAGTGCAGCTAGTTCAAGGTTTTCTACCTCATACTTTGAAACCATATCTTGAGCTAGAAGTCTTTTATGTCTCTCAAGGTTTAGTTTAACATTTGTGTATTGGTTTTGATACATTTGTAGGCTTAGTTCTGATTGTCTTGCGGCAGAGTCTATCTCTCTTGAGTCGATGCTATAAAGAGTTTGGTTTTTCTTTACTTTTTCACCCTCGCTAACATTTACCTGTGTTACAAAGCCCATAAAACGACTTGTTATCATCTTTTGATTGTCAGAGATTACACTTCCTGAAAGTGTAATCGTTTCTGCCATTAGTGAAGCACCTAGTGCTACTAGTATAAGTATTTTTTTTATCATTTTCTCTCTCCATTTGCTAGTTTTTCAAGAGCGAAAATACGCTCATTTCTTTTGTTTTGTGCCATTTGTAGTTCTAGTATCTTTTGTATTTGTTGCGATTGTTTTATGATAACATCACTCATAGAAGATAGTTTTTCTCTATATCTACCCTCATAGTTTTTATAGATAGCATCTGCTAGTTTTAGCTCTTTTTTTAAAGAGTCTATCTGCTCATCATAGGTGCCTATCTCTGTTCTTATCTTAGCAACCTTAAGTGCTATACCTTTTTTTGCTAAAAGAACTTGAGTATTTGTCTTCATCTGCTCTATTTTAGATTTTTCTATTTTAGCATCATCTATGCCACCGTTAAATATATTCCAAGTAAGTCTTGCTCCAATAGTATAAGCTTTATGATCATTTGCATCGCCTAAAAAAGATTCATCAGCTGTAGCGATCTCTCCAAAAGCACCTATAGTAGGGTAGTAAGATGACTTTGAAACATCAAGCATACTTTTGCGAACCTCTAGTCCTGTAGTTGCTCTTTTTATATCTATGTTGTTTGATAAGACATCTTCATCAGTAAATATAGGCATATCTACATCTGTATCTGGAGTCAAGATAGTTGTTACTTTTTCATTTAGCAAAAAACTTATATAGTGGTAGAGTAGTTTTTCATTTGACTCCATTTGCAGTATCAATCTTTTGACATTACCTTTTTTAGCTTGAACTTCCAAAAGATCAACTTTTTTTGCATAACCAACTTCTATCATCTGCTGTGTAGTGTTTTCAAGTGTTGCTATGTTGTCAAGTATCTTGTTTAAGTTTTTAGTGGAGCTACGAAGAAGAGCCATATCGTAAAAGCTTTTTCTTGTTTGGTATATCTTTTCATTTATAACTTGAGTCTTTTCAAGTTTTTTCATCTTTGTCATTGAGTTCATAATATCAATATAACTAGATATTTTAAATCCTGTAAAAAGAGGGATCTCATACTTTAGCTTACTTTGAAAAAAGCTTTTTGCATCTGGGTTATTTAGAGCTTGTGGAGGTGTGTCATTTGTTATCTTACCAAAGTCTTCAAAACCAAAGTCATTAAATGTTGCTTCTCTTGAGGTTAGTTTAAAGCCAAATACATTTCCTGCATCATCAGAGTTTGCAAAGTCTTGAACAAAGTCAAGCTTACCCCATTGTGTGCCACTAACACTATCTGTCTGTGCATCTTGTGCTTTTATATCTAGTCTTGCTGCTTTTATCTCTAAATTGTTAGATTTTAAAATCTCTATTGCATCATCTAAAGTGATAGGTTTAGAATAGATGACTTCAGAAGCATTTAGAACAAGAGCAGAAAAAAGAAGTATGCTA
>JAERRX010000180.1 GCA_016735225.1 Sulfurimonas sp.
ATATCAATAATTTATAATAACTAATTGGAGATTTAATGGATGCAGCCAAATATATTTGGATGAATGGAGAGTTTGTGCCTTGGGAAGATGCTAAAATACATGTACTTTCTCACACTCTACACTATGGAAATGGTGTAATAGAAGGAACAAAAGCCTACAAGACAGCAAAGGGTTATGCGATATTTCGCTTAAATGATCATACTAAAAGACTCAAAGAGTCTGCTAAAATGACTCTCATAGATATTCCCTACACAGTTGAAGAGATGAACAAGGTTCAAGTAGAACTGTTAAAAAAAAATGAGTTTAAAGGTGACAATGTATATATAAGACCCTTTGCATTTTTAGGTTATGGAGTTATGGGAGTTTATCATAAAGATGCTCCTGTTGAAACAGTGATATCCGCATGGGAATGGGGTGCTTATCTCGGTGAAGATGGACTTAAAAATGGCATAAAACTAAAAGTTGCATCTATGTCACGCTCTTCAAACACTTCAAGCATGGGAAAAGCAAAGGCAACAGCAAACTATCTAAACTCTCAAATGGCTAAATATGAAGCTATTGACTGTGGATATGATGAAGCACTTCTTTTAGATGATCAAGGTTATGTAGCAGAAGCATCTGGAGCATGTTTTTTTATGGTTAAGGATGGAGAGTTAATAACTCCACCAAATGACAACTCACTAGCATCTATAACACAAAAGATGGTTATAGAGATGGCTGAGGACTTTGGTATAAAAGTAACTCGTAGAAGGATTACTAGGGAAGAAATTTATGTAGCTGATGAAGCATTTTTAACAGGAACAGCGGCAGAAATCACACCAATAGCAAATATCGATGCTAGAGTGATAGGTAGTGGTTCTTGTGGTGAGATGACTGAAAAAATCCAGACTGCATACTTTGATATAGTTTTTGGTAGAGATGCCAAATATGAACACTACCTAACTTATATAGATTAGGAAATAAAATGAACAAAGAGGAAAATATTTTAATGGCTTCAGATATGAATGATTACTTTAACAAAAAAAAGAGCGAAAGCGGTGGGTTTGGAAAAAAGTCTAGTGGTGGCTCAGGTGGCGGTCCACAACTTCCAAAGATTGATTTAAATTTTGGTGGAGGCAAGGCAGCGATAGTTTATTTTATAGTGGCTCTTGTGATTGTGTTGGTTTTAGCAAAACCTTTTACTATTATAGAAGAGGGTCAACGAGGTATTTTAAGCACAAATGGTAAATATCAAGATCAAGCACTACTTCCAGGTCTTCACTTTATCATACCAGTAATTCAAAAAGTATATGTGGTTGATACAAAAGTTCGTATCATCAACTATGCTGCTCGTATAGAGGCAACTAACGGTAACAAGTCAGGTATCGTTTCAAAGCCAGCAGTCACAGTTTTAGACAAGAGAAGTTTACCTGTTTCTATAGAGCTAACAGTTCAGTATAGACTTAACTCTCAGTTTGCTGCACAAACTATCTCAAACTGGGGTTTTTCTTGGGAAGACAAAATCATCAACCCAGTTGTAAGAGATGTTGTTCGTAATGTTATCGGTAAGTATGATGCGGAGGCACTTACACAGATGCGAAATGATTTGGGTACTGAGATAGAAAAGGGGATCAGAGATAGCGTAACAGCTCTAAAAAATTCTCCAGCAGTTCTTCAGTCAGTTCAACTTCGTGATATTGTTTTACCTCAAAAAGTAAAAGAGCAGATAGAAAGAGTTCAGATAGCCAAACAAGAGGTTCAAAAAGCGGAGCAAGATGTCCAAAGAGTAAAGCAAGAAGCACTTAAAAGAGCTGCTGAAGCCGAGGGTATTGCACAGAAAAAGAGGATAGAAGCACAGGGTAAAGCAGATGCTATAGAGATAGAAGCATCAGCAACAGCAAAAGCAAACAAAGTGATCTCTAACTCTTTAACTGTTAAACTTTTACAACTAGAGCAGATAAAAGTTCAAGCTAAGTTCAATGAAGCACTTCAAGTAAACAGAGATGCTAAGATATTTTTAACACCTGGTGGCTCAACTCCAAATATTTGGGTTGATACAAAAGATGTTAGACAAAGAACTACGGCACGCTAATGAGCATAGATGCTAGCTTAAATAGAGTAGATTGGGAGAAGTGTGAGCTTCTTCCTGTAATTGTTCAAGATGTCCAAAGCAACGAAGTCCTTATGATGGCTTATATGAATAAAGAAGCACTAGAACTTTCACTAGGTACTAAGATAGCCCACTATTTTTCAAGAAGCAAACAGCGTATTTGGAAAAAAGGCGAGAGTAGTGGACATATACAACAGATCCACTCCTTTAGTATAGACTGTGATAATGACACTCTACTTATAAAAGTAACTCAAGAGGGTGTAGCTTGTCATACAGGTAGGCGTTCTTGCTTTTTTACAGAGCTTGAATCAGGCGAGGCTATCTCGAAAGTTGAAGTAAGTTCTGAGGCAATTTATGGAGTGATAGATACTCTTTATCATACCATACAAGAGCGAAAAAATGCAGACCCCGCATCATCTTGGACAGCCAAGCTTATGAGTAAGGGCGAAAATACAATTTTGAAAAAAGTTGTAGAGGAAGCTGGCGAATTTACCTTTGCCTATAAAGATGATGATGAGTCAGAGATGATATATGAAGCAGCAGACCTAAGCTACCATCTATTGGTTGCTCTAGCGGTTAAAAACATATCTCCTGACAGAGTTGAGCAAGAGCTAGCAAGAAGATTTAACATGAGTGGAATATCTGAGAAAAATTCAAGAAAAGACTAGGGCTAAACAACTATTATGCAAGAAAAAATAACCGCCTTTATAAATGATCTTATCATTTATGACTATTTGCTCTTTGGTGCAAGTATTGCACTTTTTATGCTCTTTATGCTTATAGGTATAGCTCTTAGAAGAAAAATATTCTTAGCAATGCTTTTTATACTTTTGTCTTTTCTTATACTTATACTTGCTCCAACTATTGGTTATATTAAGATGCATGAGTATCTATTTAAAAACTCTGTTGAATTGAGCAGTCAAAAACAACTTACTTTTACAAAAGCAGTTGTCATTAAGGGCAGATTGACAAACAATGCAAAACGAAATTTTAGTAGTTGTACGATTACTGCTAAAGCCCATAAAGTTACTAGCAATAAACTAAAAAACTTTTTGTATTCATATAGATCTTTTAAAGAGGGGTCAATACTTCTTCAAAACATAGAGATAGGTCAGATGCAAGAGTTTAAGATGTTTTTAGAGCCTTTTAGCTACTCTAAAAAGTATGAAATTTCACTAGGAGCAAGCTGTAAATGACAGCATTAAACTATTGGCATTTTATCGCTATAGGCATAATATTACTTATCTTTGTAGGTGGTGTAATTGCCTCCATAAAGCAAGAAAACAAAAAACTTATACTGCCTATGATAGTTTCTATCTTTGTTATTAGTCTTCTTTTTTTAGGTTTTTCTGTTGTGTTGGTTGATAAATATACAAAACTGCCTAAACTTTATAGGCTTAAAAACAAAAGACTTCTAAGCATAGAAAAAATTGTCTATACGGGAGTAGTCAAAAATGAAGGAAGCCATAAGATAGGCAAGGTCACTTTTGAGATAAAACTTGTAAACAAAGGACATGTAACTGGCAATGTAAAAGCTGGTTCTTTTTATAAATCAAGCGGTTTTTTTGACTTCTTTGGCGGTGGCACTGGTGATTTGTTTAAACCACAGTCCCTAACTAAAGAGTTTGTTGTTGCAAAAAACCTAAAGCCGGGAGAAGCAAAATCTTTCAGAGTTTACTTCGACTGGCCACCCTACTTCAAAAGTGTCTCACAGTTTACAAAAGTTTATGGGCATTAATCTTACAATATACAAATAGTTTTATTCCCTAAATGGTGACTGACCCCAATTTGCCAATTTAAAAAGTTATTTGGTTTTATTGGGGTGCATATAAATATAAATCAAATTTCGCTACAATACTCTCATAATATAAATAAAACTAAGGAAACAAACAAATGCCACTACTAGACTCTTTTACAGTTGACCATACAATTATGCCCGCCCCAGCGGTTCGTAAAGCTAAGGGGATGAAAACTCCATCTGGAGATGATATTACAGTTTATGATTTGCGTTTTGTAAAACCAAATGAAGATATACTTTCTAGTGAGGGTATTCATACACTAGAGCATCTATTTGCTGGTTTTATGAGAGAACATCTAAACTCAAGCAAAACCGAGATTATCGACCTTTCGCCCATGGGATGCAGGACAGGTTTCTATATGAGTGTTCTCGGTACTCCTGAAGAAGAGGTAGTTGCAGATGCTTGGCAGGCATCTATGAAAGATATACTAACTGTTAAAGATCAGCGAGATATTCCAGAGTTAAACATCTATCAATGTGGAACTTATAAGATGCACTCACTAGATGATGCAAAAGATATAGCATCTGCTATTCTTAGCAAAGATATTGGCATCATGAGCAACGATGCCCTCTCATTAGACCTATCAAAAGTAGATCAATAGATGCATATACTACTGCCGATGGACTCTGATGATGTCCATGAAGCAAGACTTAGCAGACTAAACGATGTCAAAGTGTGGGCGCAAATCCTTGTGGAAGAAGGGGAGCTTGTAGAGGTGACTCATGCAAAAGAAAAAGATGCATTTGAAAACCTTAGCGAGTGTGTTGTGGTGGTAGATGACAACGAGTATGTTTGGCCTTTTATGGAGTTAAATATGATGGTTCTAGTTGCTCATACTCAAAGAAGCATAGATGATATAGTAGAAGCTTATCTCTTTAAAGAACTTCACGACCTAGCTTATTAAGATATGGATTTAAAACAGTTTTCAGAGCTTTTCACTCCTCTGCCAGGAAACCATTACCTAGAAGTATGCACAAAAGAAGATGAAGTAAGTGAGCTTTTATCTTCTTTGATGAGGGGTGTTGATGGGGAGCTTAGTATAACTTTATATAACAATGAAAACCTAGACTTTTCACAAGCCTTTCGTGCTATGCCACGAGAACATGATATGCTCATCTTAAAAGATGTTTTTTCAAAACATGAAAATAAAAAGATGATATTAAAACTTTCCTACCTAACCCTCGCCCACACAGCAAATCTAATAATATTAGAAAAAAAAGGAACCATAAATATAGAAGCAACAAAATCACTCCTAGAAGAGATGGAGTTCCGCTCAGCTAGCGAGATAAACATCATAGATGGATATGACCTAGTTATGGCAAAAAAGATGCATATGTGGGGTAATGGATTATAGGATTTTTATATATACCTAAAAATAATGATATGAACCTAATTTATAGGCTTTATAGAGGTTTTTAGAAATATTTATCAATCTTTATCTGAAATCGTAAAGAGTGATAATCTATAATTTTTTGAAAGTTCTGTTTGAGGTCTGTTGAAAATAAAATAGTATGTGTTTTTTTGTCATTTTTCAAATTCTTAGCAACAATTATAACAATGTTTAACGGCTCTTTTATTTTACGATTTAATGCTTCAAATTGATATATTTTAATTTTTGTATCTTTACAATACTTTTCATCTAAATTTTCATAATCAATGAGCTCTCCATATTTCTTTTTTCTCCCTCGCTCTTGTTGCTTTCCTTTGAATTTGAAATATGGAGTAGAATTCTTTTTTAATTTACTAATTTTATCTCTAGCCAATCTATTGTTTTATAGCTATATCTGTCGCTCCATCTGGAGATCCCTAGCATCGTGACTCTCCCTGTCATACTCATTATTGCTATTGTGATTATTTCTAATTGTTGTAGAGTTCTTATATCTACTATTTTACTTAATTTGGCTAATATTTGCTTATGTAGTTTTGCTTTCATGGTAGAAAGATATTACTATAACTTTGCTTTAGCCAATTTTTTTTGGCTATTG
>JAERRX010000102.1 GCA_016735225.1 Sulfurimonas sp.
AAAGTGGATATTCAATTACAGGGTGTGTAAATTTAAAACTAAATCCCTTATAGTTTTTACTTTGTATATGCATTACCAAGATCCAGCTCAATGCCAATAAATTAAGCCTAAAACACACTAAAAACCCTTCTTTTTAGATACAGGAAATTTAGTGCTAGACCTCCTGTTCTATCTCTTTCATCAGCCAATAGAACAACCCATATTTTTCGTTTAGCATCCATCTATTAACTCCAATCCATTTATAAATCTAAAATCTTTTTTATTGTATGTCCACAAAGGCAATTCATACACTAGGCATGTTGCGGCTATGATGGCATCATATATACCCATATTATGTGAAAGAGAATATTTGTTCATCAATGCTCTTGCGAGTGTTAAAATATTTTGATTTATATCTACACTTGTGAATTCTGATAATTTTTTATTTATTGTATTGAGGTCTCTTTTATCATTGGCACCGACTAGGACTTCCATATCCACGATAGAATTAAAACAGCAACTATCTAGTTGCTTTTGAGTTAATGGAAGTTTTGCATTGATATAATCTATAACTATGCAAGAATCGATAAAGCAAAACTTCATATAGTTTTCTTTCTTCTTAAATCATGTATATATTTTGCACTATCAGTAATATGTGTCAATGCAGTTTTATCACATAACTCCTCATCATACTTATAAGATATTTTTCTCATATATTTTATTGGATCTTTTTTTGTATAGACAATATCGTCTGGCATTTTTTGTTTATCTAAAAACTGTGTCATAACCTCTATAACAATCTCATCTATCTTTTGTTTTTTAAATTTTGTATATTCAAAAAACTTTTTCTCTATATCATAGTTATCTATTTTGATTGCTAACATTAGTTATCGTCCTTTGTTTATCTTAAAATCTTTTTCTATCTCTATTTTAGCATATTAAGCATTGTATTTGGCTAAGCCTAGTTGCAGTTGTTTTTCTCTCGTTCCCAAGCTTCCAGCTCAATGCCAATAAATTAAGCCTAAAACACACTAAAAACCCTTCTTTTTAGATGCAGGAAATTTAGTGTTAGATCTCCTGTTTCGAGGGAAGCTTCTGTTGGGTTTTATTGGTAATAAGTTGCATATTATTTCAGCCTCAATCATGTCGTATATCTTTTTAATATGTTTGTTTTTAATAAGCATTAAAATTAGATTATCTTTCATACAACCTATAGAGAAGTTCTTGTTTAGTTGATATAGATATTTCCTCTCTTTTTCATTATTAAATAGTGTGACTTTCTCTCTAAATCTTTTTTATATTTTTTAATTTTAAGTAGATCATAGCAGTCATAATTGCATCATTTATTGCATCGTGTTTTCCAAATATAGGAAGTCCTAGGTCTTTCATAATCGCATCAAAGCTTAGGTTTACATTTGGGTTTGGTATATACTTTGTTTTTAAGTTATAGTACATACTAGAAACTTCTATCTGTTTTTGAGGAAGTTTTATACCAATATATGGCTTTAAATATTTGTTTATCATAGCTACATCAAACTCTAAGTAGTAGCCTATGAGTGGGCGAGAACCTACAAAGTGCAAAAATTTGTCTAGTGCTTCTTCTGGTTTAGAGCCATTTTGTAGGTCAATATTTCTAATTTGGTGAATCTTAATACTCTCTTCACTTATCAAATTTTTAGGCTGTACAAATAGTTCAAACTTCTCAGAAGTAATGATCTTATCTCCACGAATTTTCAATGCACCGATAGAGAGTATCTCATCTACTTTCGGATTTAAACCAGTGGTTTCTGTATCATATACAACATACTCACCCTCTGGAGGCTTATCAAATAAAAAGGCATAGTTATCATTGTTTAGATTTTTTCTATTGAAATGTTGTTTTATCTTTGAAAGCATTAGCTAACCATCCCAGTTTTAAAGTGGTGAGATAAAAAGTTTTTAAACTTGTTTACTATTTTAAAACTATCTTTTAACAAGTCTGCCTCTAGTTGGTTTAGGTTTTGAACATATATAAAGTTGTTTGCATCTTCTTCATGCCCAATACAACTAAGTCTCTCTTTTAGTCTAAGATTTAAGAGTGTGTCAAAGGCTTCTTCTATAAGGTTAGCAAACTTTTTTTCTAGTATATTAGCTTTAACCAAGAGCCTTATTCTATCGTTTGTATTTGTTTCTCTTATGCCCTCTTCAAGAGCTAAGCTTCTTATGCCTTGAACAATAGGGAAAATCCCACCTTTTTTCATATCTATCTGGTCATTTGTAGAGATGAGTTTTGTAAACATACCGATAGGTGTTTCAAATATAAGTGCAGCTTTTGCAAAGTTTGCTAAAAAGACATCTTTATCTTTTATATTTTTATAGATAATATCTTTAAGATTGTTGATCAACTCAAAGTCACCAGCAACAGCTATGGAGTCAAAAAAGATAGCTAAGTTCATATAGTCATCTTTATTTGGAGCTTCTAGCCATCTAAATATCTCATCTTGAAAATCATTAAAACTTTTTCTCCAGTATTGGTTTGAAACCATGATATTTCCATCGCATTTAGGAAATCCAAACTCTATGAGAGTTTGAGTAAACTCTTTCATACACTCTTTATACTGAGAAACTTCTACACCATCTCTTATGATGAGAGCATTATCTTGGTCTGTTTTTAGCATCTGCTCTTTTCTACCCTCACTTCCCATAACGATAAGGCAAGCATCTTTTCTTAGATGCTCTGGAACTATCATCTCATATAGTTTTTCATATATCTTTTCATTGAGTTCTGCTATAAGTTTTGAGATATACTCTACTTTAGTACCCTTAGCATGAAGTTTTTTGATGATATTTATAAAGTCATGACTAGCTAGTTTTAACTCTTCTATAGAAGTAGCTTTTTTGATCTGAACTGCAACAAGATATGTGTGGTTAGCAAAGTAGCTTAGTAGGTCAAGTTGTTCCAATACACCTATAATTTCATCATCTTTTGTAATGATAATTCTTTTTATAGAGTTTTTTGTAAAAGATAAAAGAGCATTAAATAAAAAATCATCATGTTCCATAGTGATGATAGGCTTAAGGGCAATAGGACCAATAGGAGCATTTTTATCATAGTCATTATAAAGTACATTTTTTCTAAGTATGCTGTCTGTAACTATGCCATACTCATCGCCATCTTTGACTAATATACAGTTTGTTTTTATCTCTTCCATCCTATAAAGAGCATTCATAATAGATGTTTTTGTATCAACAATACATGGAGCATGAAGATATGAGTCTGTTATGCGAGCTATCATAAAGCCTGACATCTGAGTTGTATATTCTTTTTGTTTGGCTGAGTGTATCTTGTTTGCCAGATCACTAATATAGAACTCTTTAAAAGAACTGTTGGAGTCTAGTAGTGAGAGGAAGTCTTCTTTTTTCATCTCAAAACAGATAAGCTCCTCTAGTACTTTAAAACTATCTTCTGTTTTTTCATATATTAGTGAGTCCGCATCAAAGGTGTTTGAGTTATGGTAAACTTTTATAAGTTCGTCTTTGTGATATTCTCCAACCTCACCCTTTATGATGAGATATAAAAACTTTGAAGTTTTTTCAGGAGAGATGAGAAGTTCATCTTTTTTGTAATAAGCTATATTCATAGAGTTTACAGCTTTTGTAAGCTCTTTATTCTCAAGTCGTTCAAAAGGGTGTATGGATTTTAGAAATGCTTTTTGATCGTGTAAACTCATTTAGTGCCTTTAAAAATAATCTTTTATTAAACTATCATATATAATGTAAGAGATAGGTTAAAAAAACCTATTTAAAAAGGAAAGCAGGTCGAGTGTTTCGACCTGTTTCATTTAGCGGGAGAGTAACTCTAGTGAGTTGCTCCGCCAGCTCCTCTTGGGATTCTGATCCTTTCAACAAGATCTTGAATCTCTTGTGGTGGTGGAGGTGTTACACTGCTTACAATCAATGCAACTATAAAGTGTAGTATCATACCAATAGTACCGATACCTGTTGGAGCTATGCCCCATAGATAATCAGCTTTATCTCCGCCCATAAATACAAAATAGACTATATAGCTAAATGTAAAGATTAGTCCAGCTGCCATACCAGCAATTGCACCCTCTTTATTCATTCTCTTATAGAAAATACCTAGTAATATAGCAGGGAAGAACGATGCAGCCGCAAGACCAAATGCAAAGGCAACAACTTGTGCAACAAACCCTGGAGGATGTATGCCTAAATAACCAGCAACTAAGATAGCAACAATAGCAGCAAGACGAGCGCTTAATAGTTCAGCACCCTCGCTTAAAGTTGATTTGCCAGTTTTAGGGTCTTTCATTATAACATTACCTAAAAGGTCATGTGAAATTGAAGTTGAAATAACAAGTAATAAACCAGCTGCTGTTGAAAGAGCTGCTGCTAAACCACCCGCTGCGATAATAGCGATTACCCAGTTTGGAAGACCAGCAATTTCTGGATTTGCTAGAACGATAATATCTCTATCTAGGTAAAGTTCATTAACGATTTTACCATTAGCTCTCATCTCATCTGAAGTTGCAGTATGAGAAGGCATAGGGTTAGAAGTTAATCGTTCACCGCTTGCACCTCTACCTTCAGCAAATATAGGTTTACCTTTTGCACCTTCAAATGCTTTACCAGCAGCAAATTGAATCTTGCCATCGCCATTTCTATCTGTCCAAGCTATAAGACCAGACTCTTCCCAGTTTTTAAACCAGTAACCATTGTTAACAGTGCCATCTGGATGTTTAGTTTCACCTTTAACAAAGGGTGCATACTCAACATTTTGTAAGTTTTTGATCAAGTTAAGACGAGCAAAACCTGCAACCGCTGGGATTTGTGTATATAAAATAGCAATAAACAGTAAAGCCCAACCAGCTGAAATACGAGCACCAGCAACAGTTGGTGTAGTAAAAAATCTAACGATAACATGTGGAAGACCAGCAGTACCAAGCATAAGTGCTGTAGTAAGCATAAATACATTCCAAGTACCAGCATGACTTTCGGTGTACATACCAAAACCAAGATCAACCATGGAAGTATCAAGTGCATGCAGCAAATAAGTACCCGAGTCAATCATCTTGATACCATCATCAAATTGGAATGGAATAGTTCCACCAAAACCGATTTGTGGTATAAAAGTTTCTGTAACTTGAAGTGAAAGGAAGATCGCAGGAACTGTAAATGCAAAAATCATAACACAATATTGAGCAACTTGAGTATAAGTAACACCTTTCATACCACCAAGAACAGCATATATGAAAACGATACCCATGCCAATATAGATACCCATGTTTACATCAACTTGTAAAAATCTTGAAAAAACGATACCAACACCCCTCATCTGTCCAGCAACATATGTAAATGAAATAAAGATTACACATATAACCGCAACAGTACGAGCTAGGTCAGAATAATATCTGTCACCGATGAAGTCAGGGACAGTAAACTTACCAAATTTTCTCAAATAAGGTGCTAAAAGCATCGCAAGTAGTACATAACCACCTGTCCAACCCATCAAGTAAGCACCACCGTCACTACCCTTTAGTGAAACGATACCTGCCAATGAGATAAATGAAGCAGCACTCATCCAGTCTGCACCTGTTGCCATTCCGTTTAATATAGGATGCACACCACCGCCCGCTACATAAAACTCCTTTGTAGATCCAGCTCTTGCCCATATAGCGATCGCTATATATAGAGAAAAAGAAAGACCAACAAATAGATAAATTAAACTCTGTAATTCCATTGTTTCCCCTTAATTATTCGTGAATATCGTATTTTTCCTCAAGTCTTTCCATACTTTTTGCATAAACAAAAATAAGAATTAAGAATACATATATAGCACCTTGTTGTGCAAACCAAAATCCAAGCTTGAATCCTGCAAATGTGATAGTGTTAAGCTCATCTAAAAAGATGATCCCACAACCATACGAAACAACAAACCAAACAACCAATAATTTAAGAATTAAAGATATGTTTTCTTTCCAATAAGCTTCTGCAGCTTCCTTATCCATAGGGTCTCCTAGTATAGGTTTAAATATCAATATTAATAGATACTTTTCAAGTTTAATGATAGAGATGCAAAATAGCATGAACATAGCAAAACGAATTTTTACTCTAAAAGTTGTTTATTTTTATAGTTATGTGTAGAAAAGAAACATAAGTATTAAATAAAAGCATTTGATTTTTAATATTATGTTATAGTTTCTTATCTATATAAGAGAGCATATAATGATAGAAAAATTAAAAGATTTTTTAGGCTTTGATATAAAAGCAGAAAAATATAAACTTTCAAGTGATTCAAAATTTGGAATGATTAGTGATGAGAAAAAACCAGATAAGTGGGTTTTTTCCACCTGTGGTTACTGTGGAGTAGGCTGTGGACTTCACATAGGTGTAAAAAATGGACAAGCAGTTTATACAAAGGGCAACCCTCAACACTCAGTTAATATGGGAACACTTTGTCCAAAAGGTTTAAGTGAACATCAGCTTATTAACTCGCCAGATAGAGTAACAACTCCGCTTATAAAAATAAAAGGTGAGTTAGTTTATAGCTCTTGGGATGAGGCTTATAAAAAAGTTTCAGATGAATTTAAAAGAATTTCAAAAGAGCATGGAGCTAAAGCAGTTGGAGTTATTGGAACTGGACAACTTTTAACAGAAGAGTTTTATGCTTTAGGTAAGTTTGTTCAGCTAGGACTCAAGACAAACAACTACGATGGCAATACTACACTATGCATGGCATCTGCTGTTATGGGCTATAAACAATCACTAGGCTCAGATGGTCCTGTTGGAAGTTATGAGGATTTTCAAAAAGCAAATACCATAATACTCGTAGGTGCAAATATAGCAGATAATCACCCTATACTAAAACTTCATATCAAAAAAAATAAAAATAAACCTCGCATAATAGTTATAGACCCTAGAGCTTCAAAAACCTCTCAAATGGCAGACCTTTTTGTACCTCTCAAACCAAGAACAGACCTAGCATTGTTTAATGGTTTAGCATATATAGTTATGGAGCAAGGTTGGGAAGATGAGGGATATATAAAGTCAAATACAAACGGCTATAAAGAACTAAAAAAACATCTTCAAGACTATCCACCACAAGAGGTTTCAAATATTACAGGCATAGATGTTAAAACACTATATGAGATAGCAAGAGAGTTTACAGCAAAAGATGCAGTTTTGAGTGCATGGACTATGGGTGTAAACCAGTCTTTTATGGGAACAGATACAGTAAGTGCTATCATAAACCTTCATCTTTTAACAGGACAGATAGGAAAAGAGGGAGCAGGACCTTTTTCTATTACGGGGCAATGCAATGCTATGGGAACTAGAGAGAGCGGTTTCACATCATCACTACCAGGGTATAGAAATTTTGGCGATGAAAAAGCTTTAGAAGAGTATGCAAAAATTATAGATGTTCCTAGTGAAATCATCCCTCGTGAGAGAGGTTATAAATATGCTCAAATCATAGATGCTATAGACCGTGGAGAGATAAAAGCACTTTGGATAGTGGCAACAAACCCTCTAGTAAGCTTTGTAAATCAGAAAAAACTTAGAAAAACTTTAGCAAAGCTTGATATGCTAGTGGTCCAAGATGCTTTTATGAGTGATACCGCAGAGATAGCCGATGTAGTTTTTTCAGCTGCTACATGGGGAGAAAAAGAGGGAACTTATACAAACTCAGAGCGAAGATGCAACAAGGCAAACAAAGCTGTTGAGCCACTTAGTAACACTAAAAGTGATTTTGATATAATTATTGAATTTTCTTCCTATTTTCAGGGAGTTAGAGAGTTGTTGTTTAAAGAGTGGAAAACTCCTCTTGATGCTTTTGATGAGTTTAAAGAGGTTAGTAGAGGTCAGCTATGCGACTACTCTGGTATGAGTTATGAGCTCATTGAAGAGCTAGGGGGTATCCAGTGGCCTTGTAATGAGGCAAACCCAAACGGAACTACAAGACTTTATACTCCAGAGATGCCATTTCGTACAAAAGATGAAAAAGCAAATCTTTTATGTTTAGAATGGTTTCCTATGGCAGAGCCAATATGTGAAGAGTTTCCAGCAATACTAAACACAGGAAGAACTGTAGAGCAGTGGCACACGAGAACAAAAACAAAAAATATAGATATACTAAACGACCTAGCTCCTGAAGCTTGGATAGATATAAACCCCATAGATGCTAAAGAGTTAAAGGTAAAAAGTGGAGATAGACTATCTATATCTAGTCTTAGAGGAAGGGTTAATAGCATCGTAGTTAAAGTTACACAGAGTGTAGCACCTGGCAATATTTTTATACCTTTTCATTTCAATACACAACTTGTAAATACTTTAACAAACGATAGTTTTTGCCCAAAATCAGGTGAACCAAACTTTAAACAAACTGCCATCCAGCTTCACTCATCAGAAGTTCCAGAGGGGTTAAAATTTCAAAAAGAAGAGATTAGCGGAGAGATAGAGCATATAAAGAGTGCTTTTGAAGGGATCGAATTTAAAGAAAAAAAGTTGAGTGTTTAAAAAATAAGCAGTAATTTTACTAAATATGCCTAAAAAATAGCTACTATTATAAATATAAATACAAAATAATAGGGAGCCTTAGGTATGGAAATGTTAGAAAAAGCCTTTGAAGCAAGAAATAAAAAGATAAACAAAATTGAAAAACTCAAAGAGTCAAAAAACCCTCAAGAGGCTTTTGACAAACTAGATGAATATGCTAAAAATGGATATGAATCAGTTCCAGAAGAAGATAAAAAATACTTCTTAAAATGTTTTGGCATCTATGATAGAGTTGCTACTCCACAAAAGTTTATGATAAAGCTTCGTATCCCAGGTGGTTACCTAGATGCAACTCAAGCAAAAGTTATAGGCGAATGTGCTAAAGAGTTTGGTCAGGACTATATAGACCTGACTACAAGATCACAGTGTGAGCTTAGATATTTAGATATAAAAGATATTCCTACAATACTTAAAAGACTCAAAGAAGTTGGTATCGACTCCTATCAAACAGGAGTAGATAACTTTAGAAACATCATGACAGACCCACTAGATGCTAAGTGCCATGATAATGTTTTACCTTCCTATGAGTTACTTCTAAAACTACAAAAAACTTTTCTTTATGACCCTGAGTGGATCTCAACATTACCAAGAAAATTTAACACTGCTATATCAGGCTCATTTACAAATCGATGTAATGTTTTTGGTCATGACTGTTGTTTTGTCTTGGCACAAAAAGATGGTGTATTTGGCTATAACCTTTATCTAGGTGGTAAAGTTGGCAAGATTGCAAAAAATGCTGATATATTTTTAGCAAATGATGATGAGGTTGTAAAAGCCTTTGAAGCTATCACAAATATCTTTAAAAAATTTGGTTTTAGAGACAATAGAAATAAAAACAGACTTCATTTTTTAGTAGATGCAGTTGGCATGCAAGAGATATCTAAAGCTATTAGAGAATACTCTGGAGTTGATTTTGCTAGAGCTGGCGAGACTATGACTAAGATGGACTATAGCGACCCTGATTATGGAAGAGTTCAGCTTAGAGATGGAAGCTTCGCTGTTCACATGGTAGTCCCATCTGGTATGTTTAGCGGTAGTTCTATGATAGAAACAGCATCTTTGAGTCAAAAGTATGCAGATGGTGAGCTTCGTTTTGATATGCATCAGAGTCTATATATTATGGGTGTAAAAGATGTAGATGCCCTAATAAATGAAGAGATATTTAAAACATATAAAAATGTAAATACTCCATACTTTAACCATCTCATAGCATGTGCTGGTACTCTTCACTGTCCTTTTGGAGTTATAGAAAACAAAGAAGATGCTATCAATATGGCAAAATATTTAGATGAAAAAGTACCTTTAAGCAAGGGAAGGGTAAGAATGTATTGGTCTGCTTGTGTTAAGGGCTGTGGTATTCATGGCTTAGGTGACCTTGGCTTTGAAGGGTGCAAGACTAAGGTAGATGGAAAAACAGAAGGTGGAGTAAATATTTCACTTGGCGGTAGGCTGATAAGTGAGGGCATAGAAGGTTATACTATCTTAAAGTCTGCACCATTAAGATATGCACATCTATATGTTGAGAGTTTAATGCTAGAGTACAAAAAGCATAGAAAAGAAGACGATAATTTTGAAGACTTTCATATCAATGTATTGAGCCAATATACCCCAGCATCTATAGGTTTTATGATGAAACTAGGAGCTTATATACGAGAAAAAAACATAGAAGTAGATCTAGGTTTCAATGCAAAAGCAAATACAGGAAAAAATGAAGAGTTTGAACTTTTTGAGATAGGTCGTAGGTTATATTATACACTATGCAAAGAAGAAGCATATTCTGCTTATGATAGATTTTCAAATCTGCTAGAAAAAGAGACTCCTCAAGATATAAGAACTCTAAAAGATGGAGTTGATGAAAATCTTGCTCTTATGCTCGAAAAGATTTTGGACCCTAACAAAGAAAACAGAGCAGTAGTTTTTTCTGAGATAGACTCTTTTATAAAGTTGTATTAGCTTGTGAAGGTAAGCCTCTAAAAGAGGCACAGTATAAAGCTCTGTAAATCTTTCTAGTTTGAAACATATCATAAAAATGGATATTCACAGGGGTCTAACTGCCAATCACAGGGGTGTAATTGCCAACTCCGTCATTCTAAACATTTCACAACTCTGTCATCCTCAGCTTGACTGGGGATCTAGCTAGACTCCCAGTCAAGCTGAGAGTGACAGAGTAAAAAACATTTCAAACTCTGTCAAGTTGAGAGCAGTAGTCATGTAATATGACTTTATAAACAGTAGCCGTCTTATTAAATATTTGTAGAAACATCTCCTAAAAACGAAAAACGGGGTCTAAAAAACGGGGTCTGACCCCCATATTTGTATTTTACCTTATTTTGAATAAGTAGTTTTAAAAAGCTGCTTATTTTTCTTGGGGTAGTATGGTAGTAGTTTTGTAAAATATTACTACTTCTAAATTAATATTACTATTTCACCTTACACTCTCCGAGTGTTAAAATCTCTTTATTTTTAGATATAGTTGAGTCTCCTATGCCTTTTACCTTTGTAAGTTCATCTATCGTTTTGAAGCATTTTATAGTTGTTCTGTACTCCACGATACCCTTAGCTTTTTTAACACCGACACCTTTTAGAGCTGTAAACTCATCTGCTGTTGCATTGTTTATATCTACTGTAGCTAGTAGAAGAGTTGTAAAAAGTAGTAGAGCTGTTATAAGTTTCATGTTTTACCTTTTTTTAATGTCAGTTATTGTATCTTAAGTTTTCTTAAAGTTTGCAAATATGGTTTATATTTTAGCAAGATTCATATTTCTTGCTCTTATATACAGAATATTTTAAAGTTCTAAAAGAAGTTAGGTCTTAGACTGAATAGTTATCTTAGTTGCTTCAAACATGTCTATAGCTTTTTGAACCATAGGCTCATCTTTTATGTTGCTAGAATCTACTTCTTTTTCAGGCTCATTGCTTGGTGAACAAGAACTCACACAACTTCCACTTCCACCTATTTCAGTCTCTTTAGATATTGGTACTTGTGTTGCTATTGGTATTGTTGTTGGTGTTGGTATCTTTTGAGGGGTTTGTTTTGGCAGCTCTTTGGTGCATTTAGTAGCTTTTATTTTTGTTTGAAGCCCAAATATCTCTTTTACTAGATGCTGGATAGCTCCCCATCCATGTTTTAAAGATGTTTTAGCCTCTTCATCTGGACAACTCTCCCAGATAAGCAGACCATTTTCAAAAGATACAAATGTTATAGAGTTCTCAAAATATAGACCTAAGTCATAGTTTCTATCTTTTATGCTTAAGATAAGCTTTTCAAATTTAGTGTTTTTTAAGGGTGCAAGAGGTTCTTTGTCTATCTGTTTTTCTTGTATCTTTATAGTTTGTTCTATTGCTTGTGTTTGTGTAGTTGCTTTTACAACTTCTTGGGGTCTTTTTATCTCTTGCTGCAAAGATTCTATCATCTGATCAACTTCTTTTATGCGAAGAGCTTCTACCATCTTGAAAAATATCATAGAGAGTACAAAGGAACCATCAGCATTTATGGAAAAAAGATATTTAGAGTCGCTTAAAATTCTAAAAAATCTATCTAAAACTAGAGTAGAAAAAAGAGCATCTAAGTTATACATTCGCTCCTTTAGATAGGCTATAAGCTCATCAACAACCATTTCCGCTTCATAATCTTCTAAGACTTTTGTATAGTTTACAAGTTGTGCATAGTCTTTTGCAAAAACAGCACTAAAAATGTCTGCTATAAATTTAGGATCAACAAGCCCTAGCATATCGGTCACCGTATTGACATCTATATGATTTTTGGAGTAGATGATGGCTTGATCGAGTAGAGTTAGAGTGTCTCTTAGACTTCCGTTGCCACTTCTTGCAAGTATCTCTAAGGCATCATTTTCGTAAGCTATCTCTTCAAGGTTAAGTATATGAGCTATGTGGTCTATGACTTTATTGGTAGCAATACGCTTAAACCTAAAATGCTGAGTACGGCTAAGTATAGTTGCTGGAAGTTTAAGAGGGTCAGTAGTTGCTAGTATAAACTTTACATATTCTGGAGGTTCTTCTAGTGTTTTCAAAAGAGCATTGAAAGCGGGTGTGCTTAGCATGTGCACTTCATCTATGATGATAACTTTAAACCTAGCACTATTTGGTTTGTATTTTGTTTGCTCAACAAGGCTTTTTATATCGTCTATGCCACGATTTGAAGCGGCATCCATCTCAATGATGTCGATATTTCTGTTTTGTAGTGCAGAGATGCAGTTTGAACATTTGCCACATGGGTTACGACTTACACCCTCTTCGCATACGAGAGCCTTTGCAAATATACGGGCAGTTGATGTCTTTCCACTTCCTCTAAGACCTGAAAAAAGATAGGCATGTGATAGTCTGTTTGAGTCTAGGGCTAGCGAAAGTGTTTGCGATATTGTTTCTTGACCTATAAGCTCATCAAAATTTGATGGACGGTATTTTCTTGCTAAAACTTCTGAAGATTGCTTCACTAATAACTCCCAATTAAATTAGAAATTATTTTAACATTAGTAGTGTTAAACTATGATTTATTATATTAGACAACTTAAAGATATGTGAGATAATTCTAATTTTGCAACTTTTTTTTGTAAAGATAATATATCGTTAATGCTTGAATGAGACCTTATCTTGATCTTATCATGAATAATAATTACAGAAGCACTAACCGTAAGAAGTGGAAATTCTTTCCTATTTCCTTCTCTGTCTTTAGACAATATAAAACCTTTCTCTTTGTCTTCAACAGAGTAAAATTCCATCACATCATCTGTAAATTTTTTGACTATCTTTTGGATATTTTCTATATGGATATGTTCCTCAATTGACATACCTTTAACTGCTGTAAAAAAATCATCACCACCAATATGTGCTTTAAAGTACTCTTGAGGAAGATTTTTTCTCATAATGTCTGCAAAAAGTTGTATAACCCTGTCTCCATTTCTAAAACCATAAACATCGTTGAAGGCTTTAAAGTTATCTAAATCAAAGTAGCATAAAAAATAAGATTCGTTAGAGCTAGTAGCCTCTGCAACATATCTTTCTATCATGGTATTTCCTGGAAGCTTTGTAAGTGGGTTTTGCTCTACTGCATAGAGAAGATTTTGCTCATTCATAATATTTATTATTGCCCTTGCAGATAAAAAACCATAATATTCAGAGTCCTTTGTAATAATAATACCAATAGATTCTGGGTTATTTGAAAACAGTTCAATGATTATTGTCATACTACTATGTATATCTGCAATAGCACACGGGTTTAGAAGGTTTTTAAGTCTAGATTTTCTTGAATCTTCATTTAGAAGCAATGCTCTACCATAGGTTGAATATAGATAATCTTTAATCCGTTTATCTTGTAGTATTCCAACAGGTTCGTTTCGAGAGTTTAGTATTGGTAAAATAGTAGTTTCTATATTTTTTTTGAAATATTCCATCACTATATTCATTTTTGTTTTTACATTTAGTGCATGAATTTTATCTATATATTTATGTATATCATGGTTTGAGTTGTCTGATCGTAAGTTATTGTTTACAATCTCTAATACATCTTCATATTGCGAAGAAAGTGTTTTTACATCTCTAGTAGGTCTTTGAATATAATAACCTTGAACAAGATGACATCCAACATCTCTGCAAACTAGCAGTTCTTCCTTAGTTTCAACTCCCTCTGCAACTACTTGTATGCCAAGTTGGATCGCTAGATGAGTTATGCTTCTAAGCATGATTTTCTTGTTTGGATGTTTGTTTATGTCCATCAGAAAAAATCTATCTATTTTAAGTACATCAGGTTTAGTATCATACAAAAGTTTATACCCTGAATGTCCGATTCCAAAGTCATCTATTGCGATTGAGTACTGTTCATTTTTATAATGCTCTATAAGAGTTTGCATCTCGAACTTACTATCTATTTCATGCCTTTCTGATATTTCAAAGCATATAGTATTTTCTTTTATATTTAGATCGTTGAGTATTTTTTTAGTATTACCAGAAGTGAAATTTTCCATTTCAAACAAGCGGCTGTCTAGGTTGTAAAACAGCTTTAAATTTTTATCTACCTTAATTGTCTTAAATTTTTTTATTGTCTTTTTTCTTAACTCCAAATCAAAAGAGTATAACAAACCATTGTTATATACTTCATCAAAAAGTGAATATATAGACTTAAAGCCAAGCTTTTGAGTGTTTCTCAAGAGTGCTTCCACGGCAAATATCTTCCCAGTATGTATATTGATGATAGGCTGAAAAGCGATATCTAAAATCTCTAAATTATCAATCCATTTTTTTGGTAGTTTATTTTTCATAGGAACAATTATAGCATGGAACTATTTCAAGATGGTTACATATAGTGTCTTTTTATATCAGGAGCCACTTTTTAGCGGTATTTTTTAAAGCATCTGTATTTTCAGAAGAGAAAAATCTTAGCTTTGCTTTTTTATATCTCTTTGGAAATTTAAACTCACATTCGAGATATTCAACTATAGCATCTCCTGAGTGGATAAGTATAGTTTCACTGCCAAAGTAGTTTTTTATAGCCTTAGAGATAAGAGGGAAATGAGTGCATCCCAATATAATAGCATCTGGCTTATTAAGGTCTTTGAAATAGTGTTTTAAAGTAGCATCTAAGAGATCACCCTCATAAACCTCCTCTTCAACAAGAGGCACAAAAAGTCCTGTTGCCTTTGACTCTATGTTTTTAAACTCTTTTTCTCTAAGCCCAATCTCATAAGCTTTAGAGTTTATGGTCGCTTTTGTTCCAAGGACTAATATGTTTGAAGCTTTGCTTTTAAGTGCATTTGCAGTAGCTAAGATGCCAGACTCAACAACCCCAATAACAGGAGAGCTAGAATGCTCTCTCATCTCATCTAGGGCATGAGCACTGACAGAGTTGCAAGCTACTATGATAAGGTCTATGTCAAACTTTTTAAAAAACTCAACCGCCTCTATAGCATAGCGAATAATAGTAGTTTTATCTTTTATGCCGTAAGGGACACGAGCAGTATCTCCAAAGTAGATAATCTCCTCAAAGAGTTCATGCTCTAAAAGTGATCTAACAACACTTAAACCACCAATCCCACTATCAAATACTCCAACTTTCATGTTTAAGAGTTACTATTCATACTCTCAAGAAATTCTTCATTTGTTTCTTTTTTACCCATAGTTGTATAGATAAATTTTAAAGCTTCCACTTCATTGTCTTGCTTGTGTAGCATTTGGCGAAGTATAAATACTTTTTGTAAGTTTTCTTTACCAATAAGAAGTTCATCTTTACGAGTTCCAGACTTAAGTATGTCAATAGCTGGAAATATTCTTCGATCTGCCACTTTTCTATCAAGAACAACTTCCATATTTCCAGTACCCTTAAACTCTTCAAATATAACCTCGTCCATACGACTTCCAGTGTCTATGAGAGCAGTAGCGATAATAGTTAAGCTTCCACCATTTTCTATATTTCTAGCAGCACCGAAAAATCTTTTTGGTTTGTGAAGTGCATTGGCATCTACTCCACCAGATAAGACTTTACCGCTTGATGGAGTGATAGTATTGTAAGCACGAGCAAGACGAGTTATAGAGTCAAGCAATATGACTACATCTTTACCTATCTCAACTCGTCTTTTTGCTTTTTCTATAACCATCTCTGCTACTTTAACATGGTTTTTTGCAGGCATATCAAAGGTAGAACTATAAACTTCACCCTTTACACTTCTTTCCATATCGGTAACCTCTTCTGGTCTCTCATCTACAAGTAGGACCATTAGGTCTATATCTGTATGATTTTTACTGATACCATGAGCTATCTCTTTTAACAGCTCTGTTTTACCACTTCTAGGAGGTGCAACTATTAAGCCGCGCTGTCCTTTACCGATGGGAGAAAAAAGGTCAAGCATACGACCAGTTAAGCCCTTTTCTCTATACTCTAGCTTTATTTGATCTAGTGGGTAGAGAGGTGTTAGGTTTTCAAAAAGAGGTCTTTTTTTACTCTCTTCGGGCGGAAGATTATTAACAGCTTCTATTTTTATAAGTGCATAGTATCGCTCTTGATCTTTTGGAGGGCGAACTTGACCTGTTACAATATCTCCATTTCTAAGAGCAAACCTTTTTATCTGTGTATTTGACACATAAGCATCGTTTATGCTTTCATTAAAACTTTTATCTATGGAGCGGATAAATCCATAACCATCTTGCATAATCTCTAAGATGCCGCTAAAGAGTATAAAACCACCTTGCTCCGTTTGAGCTTTAAGTATTTCAAAGATAATATCTTGTCTTTTTAGCTCATTGGGATGCTCTACTTTTAACTCAACTGCGAGAGCAGTAAGCTCTTCTGTACTTTTTATACGAAGCTCTTCTACGCTAGCCCCTTTTACAGGTTTGTGTGTTCTTGTTTTTGGGTTGTTTCGGTTGTTTGTAGTTTTGGGGTTGTTGTTTCTGCGAGGTTGTTGTGAATTGTTTTCACTCATATAGTAGTTACCTTAGTTTTATTGTGATTTTGTATAGCGAGATTGTTACCGTAAGTTTTAATAGTGTAATTTTAGCACTTTGGAGCTATCAATGTCAAGCTTTAACACTATTGCTTCAAATTTGATATAGAATCAACAAGAGCAGAGATCTCAATCTTAGCTAAAGAGAGTGTTTTTTGAGTTTGTTCTGCTAGTTTTTTGATCTCATCAGCTACCACTGCAAAGCCTCGTCCATGCTCTCCTGCTCGTGCTGCTTCTATGGCTGCATTTAGTGCTAGTAGGTTTGTTTGGTCTGCTACATCTGCAATAGTATCAAGAACTTTATAGATATTTTGACTTTGTCGGTTGAGAGTTTCTAGCTTGTCATCTAGTTTTTTATCCTCTTTGCCTTCTATATTTTTAATGTTTTGATATTGACTTAACTCTTGAGTTAGCATCTCATTTTCTTTTTTAACTGCCTCTATTTTTTCTTTTAGTTCGCTTACCGACATATCACAAGAGTTTTTTAACTCTTTATATCTACTTGTCAAAGTGTCGTTTTCATCACCAAAGAGTCTGTTTTTTTCTTCTAGTTCTTTTATGATTGAAGTATCTTTTTCATTGGGTATATCTTTTTTTATCTCTTTTATTTCAACTTTTTCTATCGCTGTTACTTTGATCTCTTTTAGCTCTTTTTTAGTAGTTTTTCTAAAAAGATAAAAACCTAAAATAAGTCCGAGTGTCACCCCACTTACTGCATAAACTACACCTTGAACAAGAGAAAACTTTTGTACAACTTTATCTTTATATATTATTTTATCTCTATATAAAATCTTCTCTTTATGTATGATTTTTTCTTTATAGAGTATCTCATTTTTTTTGGGTTTATGACTTTTAACTATTGACAACCTTGCATCTTTGGTCATTTTTATATAGATCTCTTTTATCTTTTTGATATGTTTTGCATCTATGTTTGCATTGTTTTTATGCAAAAGCGCAAAGGCTTTTAATGTTCGTTTTTCTAAACTGTTTAAAGATAGTATTTTTTCTTCACCGCTAGAAAGAGCTGTTTTAATATTTTCATAGTTTAAAAGAACAAGAAAATATAAAGAAACCTTTTCTTCAGCAGAAAGTTTTAAAGAGATATTGTCTATCTCATGGTTTAGTTGCTTATAATTTTTCTCTACCGATGAGGCAAAGAGAGAGGCAGACAATATTGTAATTAATAAAATTATTTTCATATTTAAATATAGGTAATTTTTGTTCATCAGTGTAATGATAGCAAACAAAGGCTTAAAAATACAATGAGATATTATTTTAGATAAGCTGGACAAACAAGGTATATTAAAGTTATTTCAGTGTTTAATATTGGGAGTTGCTTAGGTGTGAGCTTGTTGATAAAACTTAACAACTAGGCATATAGCCTTTTGTTAAATTCATCAAATTCATGCAAAGTTTTTTCTAGTAGTTTTTGAGCATCTTCAAAGATCTTATCCATGATATTTTCTTTCTCTTTACTCGGCGGGATCTCTAGCTCGTTTATAGACCTATCAAACATCTCGACAATATTTGTTTTTATCTGATTTTTTGCATCTTCACTTCTTTCTTTGTTTGGCTCAAATATTCCAGCTATTGTGTGTGCTAGCTCTGTGACGGGTGATTTTGGTGCGGAGTCTTTGAGCTCTTTTAAGAAGTCATCTATAAATGGTTGAGCTATCTTCATAAAAGCTTCTATCTCTTTTTTGTCTTGAGCATCTATACCATTTGTATCTATGGAGAACTGAAACGACTGCATAGACGAGTAGCTCATAGAGGTATTTGAAGAGTTTTTGTCTTTTTTATTTTCATAAGATAGAGATTGTTCATTTGCAAAGTCCATCTTTATAGTGTCTCCACTAGAAGTTCGCATCTGCATATTTAGGTCATGTGAGCGATAGGCATCAAGTCCATAAGAGGTCATAGCTTTTCCTTTTTGTCTATAATTATACTTAAATATCGGCAATAAAAGTAAATCATAAAGTTCTAGTTAGATCACTTAATATCTTCTGTAAATTCATAGCATTATCAAAAATATTAGTGATAAAACTAAACACTTTCATTGCAAATGAAACTAAGTAATCTAATTATGATAAAATACTCCTATGAATAAAAAATATAAGATTTTAATAACAAACGATGATGGTTATGAAGCAAAAGGTTTACACTGTTTAGCAAAAGCTTTAAGGGAACTAGATAATGTTGAAGTAACAGTTGTAGCGCCCTCTAGTGAAAAGTCGGCTTGTGGTCACTCTCTGACTTTGGTTCGCCCACTTCGCTTCATAAGTGTTGATGATGACTTTTATAAACTAGATGATGGAACTCCAAGCGATTGTGTTTACTTGTCTTTGAGTACACTCTTTAAAGATGAAAAACCTGATCTTTTGGTCAGTGGCATAAACCGTGGCTCAAATATGGGAGAAGATATAACCTATAGCGGAACAGCGGCTGGAGCGATGGAGGGTGTACTTCATGATATCCCTTCTATCGCTATATCTCAAGTGATGGATTTTACAAACCCTGATGGAGATTATACTCTTGCTATGAAAACTATTAAAAAACTCGTTTCAAAGATAAGAGATAGTTCATTTCCACTACCTTCAAGAGAGTTTTTAAATGTAAATATACCAGCGGATGTAGATGAAGCACTTATGAAAGTAAGCTATGTAGCTTATAGACACTACACAAATGATGCCTATATGCACTCAAACCCTAGAGGTGAAGAGCATTATTGGCTAGGTCTTCATCCGCTTAACTTCACTCCAAGAGAGGGAGCTAGTGGACTTAGTGACTATGAAGTTATAGAGTCTGGTAATATCTCTATCACACCTATCATGCTTGACTTGAGTGCTTATGAAAGTATGCATAGACTAAAGGAGTGGATAGAGTAGATGGCAAAACAAGACAGACTTAAACTTCTCTTTGGAGATGACTTTTCAAAACTTCAAGATGCTAAGATCATACTTTTAGGAGTTGGTGGGGTTGGAAGTTTTTGTCTTGATTGTCTTTTTCGTAGTGGTGTTAGTGATATTACAATCGTTGATTTTGATACCTATGATGCCTCAAACCAAAACCGCCAGATGTGGTCAGAACTACATGAAAATGAGCTTAAAGTAGATGCTCTAAAAAAGCACTACCCTAAAGTTAGTATCATAAACAAGCATATAGATGAAGAGTGGGTTTGGGAGTTTGACTTTGATGAGTATGACTTAGTTTTAGATGCTATAGATGACACTAGAGCTAAGCTTGCCATAGCTCAAAAGTGCCACAAAAAGCTTATATCTTCTTTTGGTGGTGCAAAACGCATAGATGCCTCTAAGGTAAAGGTTGATGATATTTGGAAAACTTACGGAGATAAGCTTGGCTCTAAGATACGCTATGAGCTTAGAAAACGAGGCTTTAAAAAAAAGTATAAAGTTGTTTTTTCCTCCGAAGAAGCTAGAGTTAAAGAGAAGGGAAGTTTTATGGGTGTTACCGCCTCACTTGGTCTTTTAATGTGCAGCGAAGCTGTAAAAAAACTACTCAAAGCTTAAACAATGAAAATTCTTCTTGTTCTTATGCTAGTGTGTGGCATCTATAGTTCTTTACTTGGAGATAATGCAGTAGAGTATGACTATGAGGTAGATATCTACTACTCAAATGTTTCAGCTTTTATAGACTTAGATAGAGATGCCAACATAACAGATGCTACCTCTTTTAGTGAAACACAAATATATACAACTCTTTTTAAAAATAGTTTTAATCCAAATATATTTTTACTTGAAGCATCTGTGCATCCTATGGGATTGGGTGGAATTTACTTTAGAAAAAGCCATGAAGATATCTATGATAGATCAAAGATTCAAAATTTTAACTGGATAAAAGCACTAACAGCAGGATTTGAAGAACCCTACTCTTTATCATTTTTTGTGGGAAGAATGATGGTGTTTAAAAATCAAAAAAATGATCGTATTGGAAAAAATAGAGCTTACTTAGGAACTCTAGTAAGTGTTGGAGACCGCACTATAAAAGACAACCTTGTGCATTATGATAAATGGGTAAATATAGAGTATAAACTAAAAGGAACACGAAATAATAAAGATAAAGACTTAGACTGGAGCTTTAGAGTAGGAACAAGAATTCATCAAAACAATAACTTTACAAACAATATCTATATAGGTGCAAGAAGAAGTAGTATAGACTATAAAAAAAGTGTTCACTCATTTATATACAACAGTGCTTTTTCAACTATGATAGCTCTAAATACGGATAGTTTCAACCTCAATGAAGCTGAGTTTATGCTTGAGAAAAAATGGCCTCTTAGTTGGGGTAAAAAATTAAGTTTTGGGCTAGGCATCGGTTATCTTTATAATAGTGGTGAAAAATATAGAGGCAAGTTAAGAGAAGAGGGAACAGACAACCATCAAGTGATGCTTCGCCCAAATTTTAAATGGTAAAAAAGGAGAAAAGAATGACAGATAGTTCTAAACTTTCATGTATTGGCATCATAGGTGATGGCTGTGGAGGTGGGCGAGAATTTATAGTAAAAGATGAAATATTAAGTGCTTATGACCCACAAAGCAAAGAGTCACATATACTTTTAAAGGGCATAAAAAAAGCCAAAAGCATAGGTAAAAAAAACTGCATCATCAGTATAATATGCGAAGAAGAAAAGATAGAGTTTGACCTCTCTTTAATGAAAAGATTGGACAAGGCTACAACAATAAAATCATCAGACGATTAGGTAAGAGCAGGACAGAACTCTTTGAGACTATTGATAAGCCACTACTGCATCCACTCAGAGACAGTTCTCTTTTTATCTCTTATATCTCTAAGTGTCTGTGTGTCTAAATATCTGTATGTCTATGGGTAGTTTTGGTAGTTTCATCTGTTCTCTTTTTTTGCACTATTTAAGAAAATCATCACTTTTAAGTTTTAGTTGTTGTTAAAAATAGACAAGCTACTTAGTAGATTTTGAAATTAAGATAAAGATACTAATAGATAGGCACCTTCACGAAGATAGATTTAATCTCCTCTTTGACAGCTACCTTGTTTTCATTGATTGCTGGTTCATAGTATAGACTACTTCTGCTAAGGGTAAGTAGTTTGCACTGTTTAACCACAGAAAGGGTTTTAAGCTCAGACTCGATAATCTCTTTTTTATCAGATAAGTGCCGTGAGCTAAGCGAGGAAATACCCTCGGGTGCCAAGCTTTTTAACTTTGGCTGTATCCAATTATTCTCCACTGTTAGTTGTCCTATAACCTTAGCGTAAGTGTCGTTTTAGCTTGCAATACTACTATTTCATCCTTATACTCCTTGACAGCTTTGCTAGGCTCCATAGCCAGTTCTGTGTTTTGAAGAAATACCTTTTTCCAGTTCTTTAGCACCCCAAGAGTATTTTGTCGCTATGCTCGGGCATTGTTTGGTGTGATATTATTTTCTTTAGCTATCTCCACTAAAGTCTTCTACAGTGGCTGGTAATGCCACTTGCACATGTCTTCTTTAATCAACTCTAACACTAGTTTAGTTTTCAACTCTGTGCTATATACCGTTCTCTTTACCCTCAAGGGGTACCTCGTCTGCTCATCTCATTACCCTCTCTTTATTAAGTGTATTTTACCTTATTTTGAATAAGGAATTTTAAAAAGCTGTTTGTTTTTCTTGGGGTAGTATAGTGTTTAGCCTTTTTAAACTACTAAACTAAGTCTTATATGAAGATAAAAGTTCGTTTAGTTGTGCTGTCATCGAAGAAAGATGATTGGATGCAGATGTTATCTCCTCAACACTTTTTGCATTTGACACAGAGAGATCTGCTACTATTTTGATCTTGTCTATAATACCTTGAACAGTTACACCATTTTTCTCATAGCCTAAAACCATGTGATTTACTTTTACAACTGCTTCATTCATAATAGTTGCACTACTTGATATTTCACCTTGTATCGCACTTGCATTTGAAGATAGTTTTTCAATTTCAACAGCATTTACTGATACTGCATCACTTGAGTCTGTAATAGACTGAACCATAACACTGACGGTTGCATTTATTTCAGAAAGTGACTTCTGAGTTCCTTCTGCAAGCTTACGAACTTCATCAGCAACAACAGAAAAGCCACGACCATGTTCACCTGCACGAGCTGCTTCTATAGCAGCATTTAGAGCAAGAAGATTTGTTTGATCGGCAATCTCCCCGATGACTTGAAGAACAACTTTAACTTGGAGTGCATCTGAAGTTAGCTTTTGAAGTTTCTCTGCGAGTTCAGTTTCTACATCGCTACGAATACCTATCTCTTGAGATAAAGAGATGATGAGATTGTTAGAATTTTTAAGCATATCTTCTGCTCCATCAAGTTCAACCTTTGTTTCTTGAGCATCTTCTATAGAAGAGGTGAGAACACTTTTGAGCTTGTTACCTTGAGTATTTACCTCACTAACTATAGTGGATTCTTCTTCAGTTTTTTCTCCTATTTGGAGTGAAGCTTTTGCTAATTCTTCACTTATAGAATAGTTTTGCTTACCTGTAGTTTTTGCTTGCACTATCGTACTTTGAACTTTTTCTATAAATCCATTGATATATTTAGCAACTTTAGCTATTTCATTATCTCCTTTTATATCAAGTCTTTGCGATAAGTCACCTTCACCTTGAGCTAAGTCTTTTGCTCTATCTTTAAGTTCTTTGAGAGGATTAACAAGTGTTATTTTAAGCAAAGAAGATGCCAACACCATAACAACAATAAGTATAATTAGTGAAGAGATCATGATTGTATTTCTGAACTTATTTGGGGCAACCATAACTTCAGCTTCATCTATTTCACTTAGTATTGCCCAGTGCAGATCTTGACCTATCTTAAGTGGAGCATAAGCAGACAAAACAGAGTTTCCATTGTAATCAGTGGTTAAGCTTATACCTGTTTGACCTTGGAGTGCTAGGTTTGATGTAGTAGAATCAACACTTCCTACAGAAGGATTTGCAAAAGAAGCTTGAAGTGAGTGACCCTCTTTGTCTAAAAAACTGTCACTTCTCATAAGTTTATTTTGACCAACTAAGTAGTCTTCTTGTGAGTCTCCATAACCTGAACGAAATTGCATAACTTTATTTATAGCAGTATCTGATATTTGTAGAACTAAGATAGCCTTAACCACTCCATCTATATATATAGGGGTTCCGACAAACATAACAGGTGCATTGGCACTAGGAGCATAGGGCTTCATATCTACAAAAACAGTTCGTTTTAGTTGTTTAGTTTTTTTCCACACCTCGCCAAGTCCAGAGTTTTTGAGAGAACCACTACTAAGGTTTGCACCATAGTCAGACTCTCTTGCTTGAGTGTACATAACATGCCCATACTCTTCACCTATGATAAAAACATCATAATATCCATACTCTTTTGCGAAAAATTGAAAAAATTTATCTTCTTGTGAAGTGTATTTTTTAACTAACTCATTTTCAACAGGATAGTCATCAGTTGCTTTAACCTTTAACTTATCATAAGCATCTATCAAGTCGATAGTAAGTTTTTTGACATTATCATTAACTCCCAAAACTTTAATATCTACTATTTTTTCTTTGACAAAATTTTCCAGTTGAGCCAACTTTGAATCCCTAACAGAAACTAAAGAATCATAGCTTTTTTCAAGTAAAATCTCTCTACTATCCACTATAACTATATAGGTAGTTACGATCGCCATAAAAAGAATAGACCCAAACAAAAGTCCAAGGTTCTTAGTCTTTATAGATACATTTGTAACATTAAGCATAATATTATCCTTTGTAATTTTTATATATACAAACAGTAGTTTACTCTATTTATTCCTTGAAGCATATTAAATATAGTTTCCTTTAAAGCAAAACAAAAGAGATTTTTAAGTATAATACAAGAATTTTAAAAGAGAAAAAAAGGTTTAAAGTATGGCTAAAAAACGAGTATTGGTTAAGTTTTCAGGTGAAGCTTTAGCAGGTGAAGCAGGTCATGGAATTGACACACAGATTTTAAATTATATCTCTGGTGAGATTAAGTCACTTGTAGATGCTGACATAGAGGTTGGTATAGTTATTGGTGGTGGAAATATTGTTCGTGGTGTTACAGCAGCAAAAGATGGCATCATAAAAAGAACAAGTGCGGACTATATGGGAATGCTTGCAACTGTTATAAATGCTGTTGCTATGCAAGAAGCTTGTGAACATGCAGGACTCAATGCAAGACTGCAAACAGCTATAAAAATGGAACAAATCGCAGAGCCATATATAAACCGCAAAGCAGTTCGACACTTAGAAAAAGGTCGTGTTGTTATATTTGGAGCAGGAACTGGCAATCCATTTTTTACAACAGACACCGCAGCAACTCTAAGAGCAATAGAGATAGGTGCAGAAGTTATCATAAAAGCAACTAAGGTTGATGGAGTATATGATAAAGACCCATTAAAGTTTAGTGATGCAGTAAAACTTTCTGAGATTAGTTATGAAGAAGCACTTTCAGAGCATATAAAAGTCATGGATGATACATCAATAGCTTTAGCTAAAGACAATGGCTTACCAATCATAGTTTGTGATATGAATAGAGCTGGTAATATTTTAGATATAGTAAATGGCAACCTAGAAAACTGCTCAATAGTAAAGTAAAAAAGGAAATTTAAAGAATGAAAACAGAAGAATTAACAGCAAAGATTTTAGATGAAAATCCAAATATGGATAACTACCAACTAGCACTAGTAGTGTCAAAAAGAGCAGATGAACTTTTAAATGGTGCAGTAAGTAAGTTAAATATAGACCCAAAGAGCATTAAAGCAGCAGACTTAGCTCTCATGGAAATAGCACAGGGTCTTTTGAAAGTGAAAGGTTTTGTGGATGCAGAAAAGTAAAGATTAGAAAATGGGTCAGCTAGATATCGACAAAATTAAGCATATTCGTGATGTTTATTCCGCACAGGAGTTTCTTTTTACCCAGATAAAAGAAAGTCAAAAACTACACGAAGCATTAAAGTATGCTAAAATAGCTCATGAGCATCAAAAGCGAAAAAGTGGAGAGCCTTATATAATTCATCCAATTTTAGTAGCATCTATAGTATCTTCAATAACAAATGATGAGTCGATGGCGATAGCGGCTCTGCTTCATGATGTTGTAGAAGATACTGAGGTAAGTATAGAAACAATTGTTGAGGTTTTTGGTAGCGATGTTGCTCATCTGGTCGAGGGTCTAACTAAGATAGATGCCATCAGAGATGCCGAACTACTTTCTTCAAGCTCAAATGAGAGACTTGTCGTTTCAGCCCTATCGTTTCGCAAGATGTTACTAGCAAGTATAGAAGATGTTAGAGTCCTAGTCGTAAAACTATGCGATAGACTTCACAATATGATAACTCTAGATGCCCTTCCAGAACACAAACAATTAAGAATAGCAGAAGAAACACTTGTTGTCTATGCTCCTATTGCTCATCGTTTGGGTATCAGTTTTTTAAAAAACATGTTAGAAGATATGAGTTTTTCATACCTTTTTAAAGACGACAAGCATCGTATAGATAACTATCTTGATAAAAACTATCATGCCTTAGAGATGAAACTAAATGAATTTAAAGAAAAGATTCATAAACTTTTATCAAAAAATGGTTTTTGTGAAGATGATTTTGAAATACTTTCACGGGTAAAACATACCTATTCTATCTACTTAAAGATGCAAAGAAAGGGTGTTAGTATTGATGAGGTTCTTGACCTTTTAGCAGTTAGAATATTAACATCAGACCCCGTAAAATGTTACAATATTTTAGGACTAATTCACCTTGAATTTCAACCACTTCCCTCCCGTTTTAAGGACTACATAGCAGTAGCTAAAGATAATGGCTATCAAACCATTCACACAACAGTTTTTTTCAATGCTGCTATATTTGAAGTTCAAATAAGAACCTTCGATATGCACCAAACTGCTGAGCTTGGAGTTGCTGCACATTGGAAATATAAAAGTGGTGGCAACAATGTAAAGCTTGATTGGTTACAAAATTTAGACTTTCAAAATGGGTCTGATAACTCTGCTGAAGATATATATGCTTTGATGAAAAATGATCTCTATTGTGAAGATATTTCAGTTTTTTCTCCTAAGGGAGAGCTGTTTACTCTTCCTAGAGCAGCGGTCGCACTTGACTATGCTTATGCTGTCCACACAGCAGTAGGAAACAGGGCGATAGGTGCACTCATAAACAAAGAAAAAAAACCACTACTCAGTAAGCTTAAAAATGGTGATATTGTTCATGTAATAACAGAAGATGAGATCATAACTAGATGTAGTTGGATAGATGCTGTTAAGACCTCAAAAGCCAAAACCAATATGCAAACAAACTGTAACACAAGAATCAAAGATATCAACATCAGAACAAGTATAAATATCATAGCAACTGCCATGAACTTAAAATACCAAAGAGTTCAAGAGTGGTTTTTTAAAAACAGCTATGAAAAGAAGATTGGTTTATCTTATGAGGTTGATCTTTTTAGAGAGATGATTCATCAGTATATTTTAGAGATAGGTAAGACATCTCGATTTAAAAGGTTTTTATCTCGTCATAGATTTAAACTAAGATCATATAGTTTTCGTTCTGTGAAGATTTTTAGTGCTTCTTATGTAAATGGTGTTGTTTTTGACTACTGTTGTCATCCAAAGTCTGGTGATGAGATCATAGGTTTTAGCGAAAAGACAAAGATTCATGTTCATCATAAAATGTGTAAAACTGCAACAAAAAAACTAGATGCAAATGATCCTATGGTTTTTGTGAAGTGGGAACAACAAAATATATACAACTACAGTCTTATCATCTCCTTGCATAGTGGAAAAGGAACCTTGGCTGACTTTTTAAACTTTTTAGTAAGGTTAAATATAGATATAAACTCCATAGAACTAGGTAAAAACAATAGTGAATCAACTCGCTACTGTGAACTTGAGCTTGAGTCTAAAGAGTCAAATATAAATGCCCTACGTCTAAAGATGGAGCAAAAAGTTAAAGTAATAGATCTAATACGAAAAGATGATGCATACAAATAAATAACTAGGAATATATATGTTAGAAGAAGCTTTAAGAGAGATAAATAGAGGTTGTGCTGAAATTATTGATGTGCAGAGTATTGAAAAATTATTGACTAAGTATTTTGAGAGTGGAGAAACATATACAGTTAAGGCTGGTTTTGATCCAACTGCTCCAGACTTGCATCTAGGACATACTGTTCTTTTACAAAAGTTAGCAAGCTTTCAAAAGTATGGCGGACGAGTTCAGTTTCTCATAGGAGACTTTACCGCAACCATAGGTGACCCAACAGGTAAAAGTGCTACTAGAAAAGTTTTAAGTAAAGAAGATATAGCTAAAAATATCAAAAGTTATACAACTCAAGCCTTTAAGATTTTAGATGAGAGTAAAACAGAGATAGTCTATAACAATGACTGGCTAGAACCACTTGGTGCAAACGGTATGCTAGAGCTTGCATCTACACTTACAGTAGCTAGGATGCTGGAGAGAGATGACTTCTCAAAAAGATATGCTAGTAATGCTCCCATAGCAGTTAGCGAGTTTTTATATCCACTGCTTCAAGGTTATGATAGTGTGCATCTAAGAAGCGATATAGAGATAGGTGGAACAGACCAAAAGTTTAACCTTTTGATGGGAAGACAACTTCAAAAAGTTTATGATATAAAAAAACAACAAGCTGTTTTAATGATGCCTATCTTAGAGGGTTTAGACGGTGTACAAAAGATGAGTAAATCACTAAATAACTATATCGGTGTTACAGATGCTCCAAACGATATGTTTGGAAAAGTTCTTAGTATAAGTGATGAGCTTATGTGGAGATTTTTTGAGTTGTTGAGTACAAAAACTTTAGATGAGATTTCTGATATTAAAAGTGGTGTAGAAGATGGTTCTTTGCATCCCAAAAAAGTAAAAGAAGATCTAGCGATAGAGATAACAACTAGATTTCACTCAAAAGAAGAAGCTCTAGGTGCAAAGGCTGAGTTTGAAAGAGTCCATGCAAAAAGTCAAATACCTACAGATATAGAAGAGTTTTCTTGTGAAGGTGAGGTTTGGATAGCAAAAGCCTTAGTTGATTGCAATATTGAGGCATCTACTTCTCAAGCAAGGCGAGATATTAAGCAAGGTGCTGTTAAAATAAACCAAGAAAAAATATCTGATATAAACTTACAACTATCTAGTGGTAATTATATACTGCAAGTTGGAAAAAGAAAGTTTGCAAAATTAAAGGTTAGTTAGATGAATTTTAAGTCACTTAAAATCGGAAAATATGTTATAGAGAAGCCTATCGTTCAAGGTGGTATGGGTATTGGTATAAGCTGGGATCGTTTAGCTGGAAATGTTTCAAAGGAGGGTGGACTAGGTGTTATAAGTTCCGTTGGAACAGGATACTATGAAGATAAAGCCTATGCTAATAAGCTAGTTTCAAACAGACCACTTAGCGAGTCAAACTTTTACTCAAAAGATGGTTTTGATAAAATTATAAAAAATGCAAGAAAGATCAGTGGAGATAAACCATTGGCTGCTAATATCTTATATGCTATAAATGGCTATGGTGATGTGGTACGAAATGCTTGTGAGTCTGGGATAGATATCATCATAACAGGAGCAGGTCTTCCAACTAATATGCCAGAGTTTACAGAGGGTTATCCTGATGTTGCTCTTGTTCCTATAGTCTCATCTGCTAAAGCTCTCAAAATCATCTGTAAGCGTTGGCAAAAAAGATACAATAGACTTCCAGATGCTGTAGTTCTTGAGGGTCCAAAAAGTGGTGGGCATCAAGGTTTTACTTATGAGCAGTGTAAGATGGAAGAAAATCAACTAGAAAACCTTGTAGTACCAGTGGTAGAAGAAGCTGCAAAATGGGGAGATATTCCTGTCATAGCCGCTGGTGGTGTTTGGGATAAAGAAGATATACAAAAGATGATGAGTCTTGGTGCATCTGGTGTTCAGATGGGTACTCGTTTCATAGGAACACATGAGTGCGATGCACACTACAACCTTAAAGAAGTACTTCTAAATGCTAAAAAAGATGATATTAAACTTATGGGTTCTCCTGTGGGCTATCCTGCTCAGGGCATAGTTACAAACTTAACTCAACTAGTTGAAAAAAGAGAGGGTCCTGCTATTAGGTGTATATCTAACTGTGTATCGCCATGTAACCGTGGAGTAGAAGCTAAAGAGGTTGGTTTTTGTATAGCAGATAGACTAAGTGATGCCTTTATGGGTAACACACAAACTGGACTCTTTTTCTCTGGAACAAATGGCTATAAATTAAATGAAATTATCTCTGTAAAAGAGTTGATAAACAAGCTAATGCAAGGCGAATAAATACTTAATGTTTCGCCTCTTTACTCTACTTTTACTCATAGTTGTTTCGCTCCATGCACTAAGCGATAGTGCTATCTTAAAACGAGCAAATGGATTTATGAAAAGTGGCACGAAGTCAAATCAGTTTCGTGCCTATAATGACTACAAAAACCTATATCTTCGTGCTATTGTTGGTGAAGACAAAAAGCTCCGAAAAAAGGCTTTAAGAGGCATTGTGAGCAGTGGAACAAAGCTTCATATTGATATATCTAACTATTCCCAAGAACTTTCAACTCTAAAATCAAAAAGATCATACAAGGCACCAAAACCTAGAATTATAAAAAAGTCTAAAAAGTCAAATAAAATAAAAATAAAATCAACTCATAAACTAAAGTCTATTAGGTGGAAAAATGATAAACTGGTTTTAAATTTTAACAAAAGACTAAGAGCAAATCAAATAAACTATTTCACTCTATATGATACTAAAAAGCATAGATTTAGATATATTTTTGATATACATGCTTCTATGCTAACTTCATCTAAAAGCCTTAGAAAACATGGTGTAAGTAGAATCAAAATAGCTCAACACAATGCAACACCTCTTCGTCTTGTTATAGAAAACTCTAGTAAATTAAAAATAA
>JAERRX010000158.1 GCA_016735225.1 Sulfurimonas sp.
CTTTGAGTTTCAAATCATCTTTTAACAAAAACAGATCTATATCACTATCATCATTGGGCACACCATAAGCAAACGAACCAAACAATATAATCTTATCAGGCTTCAAAGGCATCAAAGCTTCTACTATGAGAGGTTTTAATTTTTCTATGTCTATCATCGTTTTATATCTTTTTCCACAAACTCTAAAAGTTCATCAAGAATTTTTATGTATTTATCAGCATCATCCAAATCATCATGAATAATGGCATATCGACCCTCAACAGCATATTCGCTTAACGAAACAAGTTCGTCAATATTTGAAATAATAATTATATTATTTAATCTCACCAACTTAATCAAATCCTCAATATCATGACTATGTGGAAATTTTATAGTATTAAAATCTAAAATAGTTTTTATAAGTTTTTCTGCACATTGTTGAAAGTGAAAAAACACTATCTCCAATTTGAGCTCTAAGTTGTGATGATTAAACCCATCTAGCAAGTATTTTGAAGCTACCAAATCCTCTTTTGCTTTTATGAGCAGTATTTCATATTGTTTTAAGAATTTTTTTGCCATAAACAAACCCCTTTTTTATCTGCATCATAATAAACAGAATTTATCTCGTGTCTATAAAACTCAAATTCTTCAGACTTTGGATTTAATATATCTTTGGGATGATTAATATGTTTCAATAGTTTTCTTATTTTCTCTTTCTCTTTCCATTTATTCTCATAATCTTTCTCAACTACACAAATATCCAAATCACTATCTTCATTCGGCACTCCATAAGCATACGAACCAAAAAGTATAATCTTATCAGGCTTCAATGGCATCAAAGCCTCCACTATGAGTGGTTTTAGTTTTTCTATGTCTATCATCGTTTTATCTCTTGCATATCTATCTCTAAAACAGTACATACTTCTTCAAATAACTTTAAAGTAAAATCCAAACCCTCTTTTATCTCATCTATCGCTGGCATTCTTCTATCTTTTGGCGGATACGAACCTCGTATATGGTAAGTTGATATGAGAATCAATAGCTTTTCATCTTCTATATCAAACTCTATAAACTCACAAACCAATTCACTTATCTCAATCAAATCGTGAGTTTTTACTATTTTCTTATTTTGATATGCCAAAAATGATTTGAGTGTCACCTCTACTGCATAATGAAAATCTACAGCTATCACACCTGTATAATGATTTGCTTCATAGAGCAATCTTCCAGAACTAAAATGATGCCAAGCTTTGTTAAGCCACTCTTTAGCTGATGTCTTGTTCATACCATACCTTTCCATTTTGTAAAATATCTACTTTATAAAAATAATCTTCTCTTTGTTTTATATACTCAGTTGAAGCAGACAATATATCTATACCGTTTGTTCTGTACTTTTTCATCAATTCCAAAAGTTGAAATTTTGCATCACATTCATACTGTGTTGATGCATCGACTTTCAAATCATCTTTTAACAAAAACAGATCTATATCACTATCTTCATTTGGAGTACCATAAGCATACGAACCAAAAAGTATAATCTTATCAGGTTTCAAAGGCATCAAAGCTTCCACTATGAGTGGTTTTAGTTTTTCTATATCTATCATAGTTTTATCTCTTTTTCCACAAACTCTAAAAGCTCATCAAGAATTTTTATATATTTATCGGCATCATCCAAATCATCGTGAATAATGGCATATCTCCCCTCAACAGCATATTGAGTAAGTATCACTATGAAATCTTTCTCTTCAATAAAACTAATATTATTCTCTTCCATTATATCTATTAAATTTTTTAAATCATGAGTATGTGGAAATTTAATACAATGGAAATCTAAATATGATTTGATAAGTTTTTCGGCACACTGTTGAAGATGAAAAAAGATAACATTCAGCTCTAACTCAATATTGCCATTTTCAAATGCTTCCAAAACAACTTTAGCGGTATTTAAGTCTATTTTAGATTTTTTATATAATATCTCATACTGTCTTAAGAATTTTGCCACAATAGTTCCCCTTGTTTATCAATATCATAATATACTGAATTTATCTCATTTGCATAAAACTCATATTCATCGACCTTAGGATTTAAAATATCGATAGGTACTCGTATCTTATCTAGCAACTTACTTATTTTTAGTTTCTCTTCCCATTTATTAGCATAATCTTTCTCAACTATGCAAATATCCAAATCACTATCATCATTTGGCACACCATAGGCATACGAACCAAAAAGTATAATCTTATCAGGCTTCAAAGGCATCAAAGCTTCTACGATAAGTGGTTTTAGTTTTTCTATATCTATCATAGCTTTACTTCTTCTATATTTATCTCCAATATACCACAAACCCTCTCAAATAACCCTAAAGTAAAATCCAAAACCTCTTTTATCTCATCTGCCGCTGGCATTCTTCTATCAAATGCAGGATATGATTCTTCTATGTGATACTCTGTGATTTGGTCCAAAAAAACTTTTTCACCCTCAAGGTCAATATGGTTTTTAACCAGTTCATAAATATCAACCAAATCATGTGTTTTTGGTATCTTTTTATTTTCATAAGCCAAGAAACTTTTCAGTATTTTCTCTACGGCATAATGTAACTCCACAGCTGTAACATCAGTATAATGACTAACATCATAAAATATTTTTGCCCCACTTGCATTGTGCCAAGCCTTAGTAAGCCACTCTTTAGCCGATGTTTTGTTCATACCATACCTTTCCATTTTGTAAAATATCTATTTTGTAAAAATAATCTTCTCGTTTTTTGATATATTCAGTCGGAGCAGACAATATATCTATACCGTTTGTTTTGTATTTTATTCTTAAATCCAACAATCTTTTTCTAGCTTCTCTTGAGTAGTATCGTGTATCATCAATAGTTAAATCATCTTTTAACAAAAAAATATCTATATCACTATCATCATTTGGAGTTCCATAAGCATACGAACCAAACAATATAATTTTATCAGGCTTGAGTGGCATCAAAGCTTCTACTATGAGTGGTTTTAGTTTTTCTATGCCTATCATAAATACACCCCTTCTTAAATCAGCTTATATTAACCTACCAGCCCATCAAGCTAATAGTTTTCGCCAATGCAAA
>JAERRX010000068.1 GCA_016735225.1 Sulfurimonas sp.
TATTAATCAGTAAATTATTTATATATTGTATATTTTTTAATCACACTAATAAATATATAGCTCTTTATTTATATTACAATTCATCTATCAAATTATTTCAGGAGAAGAAATGGCAGGTTTTAAAGACTTAAAAGGTCAAGGTCACGCACCAACATTGTTTATGGCTTTTATGTATTTCGATATGAGTTTTATGGTTTGGACTATGCTCGGTCCACTTAGTACGGAGATATCTGAGGCACTAGCACTTGGTGGTCACATCATGAGTGCAGGAGAAAAAGCAACACTATTATCTTTACCGATATTATCTGGAGCTATTTTAAGAATAGTCTTAGGATTTGGGGTAGATAAGATCGGGGCAAAAATGACAGCTCTAATATCTCAAGCCATAGTTATAGCTTCTTTACTTGCAGCTTATATTATGGGAGATAGCATAACTTACAATGCACTTTTAGTAGTGGCACTAGGTCTTGGTTTTGCAGGGGCTTCTTTTGCAGTTGCACTTCCACAAGCTGGTCAGTGGTATCCGCCAAAACTTCAAGGTGTTGTTTTAGGAATAGCTGGAGCTGGTAATATAGGTGTTGTTATAGACTTTATTTTTGCACCAAAGATTGCAGAAATATGGGGCTGGTCATCAGTATTTGGAGTAGGTGCTGTTATGGCGATAGTAACTTTTGTAGCTTATGCTTTTTTAGCTAAAGATGCTCCAGCTGATGTATACACAGCTCGTCCAAAAAAAGTAAAAGACTACATAAAACTACTAGGAGACAAAGATACATGGTGGTTCAACCTTTTCTATGCAGTTAGTTTTGGTGGTTTTGTTGGATTTGCTGGATATATGAAGGTTTATCTTATGAACACTTATCAAGCTGATATGTCTTCTTTTGGTGTTGATGTGTTTAATGAACACAATGTAAAAGTAATAGCTGGATATTTTGGTGCTTTATGTATCTTTGCTGGTGCAGTTTTAAGACCAGTTGGCGGAAACACTGCCGACAAGATAGGTGGAGTAAAATCACTATACTTTTTTTACGGTACTGTTGCAGTTCTTGTAACTCTTACAGCGACAGTTAAGTTACCATTTTTTGTAGCGATATTTGTTTTATTTTTAATCATGGCTAGCCTAGGCATGGCAAACGGTGCAGTTTTTCAACTAGTGCCACAAAGATTTGGTAAAGATATAGGTATCATGACTGGTCTTGTTGGATGTGCAGGAGGTCTTGGTGGAACAGCTCTTATCAAAACTCTTGGGTGGTCAAAAGGTGCTTTTGACGGATACACAGCAGGTTTCTTGATCTTTGCAGGTGTTGTAGTGATAGCTATAATGGGACTAAGTTTAGTTAAAAAAAGATGGAGAACTACTTGGGGAGTTGCAGCAGGTGGAAGAATCTAAACTTCTTAATATGAGAGACTATATCTCTTATCTGTGTTTCATAATACCTCTACAACAGAGGTATTAACATAGAGATACTCTAGCTTTATCTTGATATCATCTCAGTATTATCTGAGATGAGTCTAAGAACTTAATACCTACACAAGTAGATCGATCTCTTACAATATCTTCTATATATTGCATCTAAAAACACTTTGTCCTAATTTTTTATTGGTATATTTCATAAATATAAATATTTAGTTTTGATTTAAGGTAAATTATATCATTTTAAATCAACTTTAGATAAAATATCACCCAATAATATTTAAAGGTAACAAATTGCACAAATATATAAAAAAATTAAAAGATTTTAATGAACTGGTGATGTTTGAACATTCTATTTTTTCGCTTCCATTTATTTTTACAGCTATGATAGTATCGGCAGATGGTTGGTTTGGTTTTTGGCTTTTAGTCATGGGTGTTTTAGCTGCTGTTAGTGCTAGAAACTTTGCCATGGGTGTAAACCGATATGCAGATAGAGATATAGATGCCGCAAATCCTAGAACCTCTTCAAGACCAAATGTCGATGGAAGATTAGATGCTTGGAGTATATTGGTTTTTATTGTCGTAAATGCCTTGGTTTTTGTTGCTGTTTCATATATGATAAATGACTTAGCATTTTATCTTAGTATTCCTATTCTTGTGATTCTTAGCTCCTACTCTTACTTTAAGCGTTTTTCAAATTTAGCTCATATTGTCTTAGGTATCTCTCTAGGTCTTGCTCCTATTGCTGGTGTAGTTGCAGTTCAAGCATCTATACCTGCTTGGTCAGTTTTACTAAGTTTAGGTGTGATTTTTTGGGTCGGAGGCTTTGACCTGCTCTATTCACTTCAAGACATGGAGTTCGACAAAGAGAACAAGCTACACTCTATCCCAGCTAAGTATGGCTCAGATGTAACTCTTTTGATTTCCGCATTTTTTCACATTCTTAGTATTGTTTTTTGGGCTTTGTTTGTCTGGGTGGCTGGACTTGGAGTTTTTGCTTTTGGCGGTGTTATTTTAAGTGCTGTCATGCTTGCTTATGAGCATTATTTAGTCAGAAAAGATTTTACAAAAATAGATCGTGCATTTTTTACAGTAAATGGCTACCTAGGCATAGCATTTTTTATCTCTATAGTTTTAGATAAGGTATTTGTATGAATATACACTTGGTGCCTGTGCCTATCTCTCTTGTTTATAGTGAAACTTCACTTGACAAAGAGGAGTATTTAAGAGAGTACTCAAGGTTAAGCGAAAGTGATGATGACCCGATTAGCCAATGGCTAAAACTTGCAAAGAGCAGAGGAGAAACATCCGATACTGACCCTGTTTTGTTAAACCTTGTCGTAGAACTTCACAGAAAAATAGACTCACTAGAGATGTTTTTAAAAAACAAAGCACCTAAAAGACTTTCCTTATACAACTCTATAAAAATAGAGTCTATTGGTTTTGGGCATTTTAGAGTAGAAGCAGACATTTTAGAAAAAGGTGTAGAGTATTATGGGCGAGTTGAGATGCCTGTTCATCCTAAAAGAGAACTACCAATTTTTTTTAAAGCACTAGATAGCTCACTTGTAGAGATAACAAAGATACATGAAAGAGATGAAAAGGAGTGGGGAGTCTATCTGACTGCTAGAGAGAGAGTCCTCATCAGAGAGGCAAAGACAAGATGAACTATGGTGAATTTTTTAACATAGACTATATTGTAGTTGCTATGGCAGCTATGATCGTATATCTTTTATACTATGTTTTTACAAAAGATGCTGAATTTCACAAAAATATTCACTCTATTGCATCTGTTGTTGAAGAGTTAAATAGAGATATTTTCTACCTTAAAAAAGAGCTAGGAAATACAAAAAAAGATATTAAAGATAATAACAACAGAATGAGTGATGAAAATATTTATGAAGAGGTGGAAAGAACTGTTTACGACATGCTAAACCCTCTTTCAAATGGTCTTAAAAACCTAGAACAAACTATATACACACTAGACGAACAGATGAGTAGCAGAATATCCTCTTTAGAAAATGGAGTAAAACAGATCTCTATTCCTACATCAGTTCATGGGAACGATGATGAAAAAATCATATCGCTTTTTAAGCAAGGTGTTCCATTGGAAACTATCTCTAAAGAGCTACATATCTCACAAGCAGAAGTTGAGTTTGTTCTGAAGATAAATAAAATAAAATAGGTTGATTTAATTATGGCTGATAGAAGATTATTTTTACTTGTGTCTATACTAATACTTATTAGTGTGGTTCTAACCTACTCTTTATCATTTTATGCAACACTTCTTTTTAAAGTTAGTGAGTTTCACTTTGCTATAAGACAAGCAACCTATGCTTTTATGGGTGTTATTATTATTTGGTCTTTAGCACAACTTAACCCTGATAAGTGGCTAGCCCCCATAGGCTTTACTCTTTTTATAGGTTCGGCTATCTTGATGATAGCTATGCCTTTTTTACCAGAATCTTTAGTTGCTGCTGTTGGTGGAGCAAAAAGATGGATAAAATTGTTTGGCTTTTCACTAGCTCCTGTTGAGTTTTTCAAGGTTGGCTTTGTTTACTTTTTGGCTTGGAGTTTTTCAAGAAAGCTGGGAGACCACGATGGAATGGGAATAGCTGCAGAGTTTAAGCGTTTTTTGCCATACGCTCTTGTTTCTTTAGCTGCTATGTTTACTATAGCTTTTGTTCAAAATGACTTAGGTCAAGTAGTGGTTCTTAGTATGACACTTCTTTTTATGCTGATGTTTGCTGGTAGCAGTTTTAGGTTTTTCTTATCTTTACTTTTTGTATTTAGTACTTTCTTTTTCTTTTTTGTCTTCACTGCAGAACACAGAATCATGCGTATAAAATCATGGTGGGCTTTAGCACAAAACAGTGTTCTTGAACTCTTTCCAAAAAGTATAGCAGAGAAGTTAAGAGTTCCAACAGAGATAGAACCATATCAAATAGGACACTCTTTAAATGCTATACACAATGGCGGAATATTTGGAAAAGGCTTAGGCAACGGAACTTTTAAACTAGGGTTTTTAAGCGAGGTTCACACAGACTTTGTTTTAGCAGGTTTAGCAGAAGAGTTAGGTTTTGTCGGTGTCTTGTTTGTCGTTCTTCTGTTTATGTCAATACTTCATAGAATATTTAAAATAGCAAACCGCTCAAAAGATAGAAGCATCTATCTGTTTTCTTTAGGCATTGGTCTTTTGTTCTCCTTTGCTTTTATGGTAAATGCTTATGGTGTCAGTGGAATCACCCCCATAAAAGGTATCTCTGTACCATTTTTAAGTTATGGTGGCTCATCTATGATAGCATCTTCTATCGCTGTTGGCATGGTGCTTATGGCATCTAAAAAAGCAAAACTAAACTAGTGGAGATAAGTTTATGAAGCTATGTATAACAGGAGGTGGAACAGGTGGTCATCTTATGATAGCCGAGGCTTTGGCAGAGGCATCAGGCAAAGATGGGCATGAGCTTATTTTTATCGGTTCTACTTCTGGACAAGATAAAAAGTATTTTCAAAATTCAAAACTTTTTAGTGAAACATATTTTCTTCAAACAACAGGTGTTGTAAATCAAAAAGGCATCAAAAAGTTAAAGGCACTTTTTAAAGTATTTAAAGCTTTTTTAAAATCAAGAAAGATTTTAAAAAAGCATAATATAGATGCTGTTTATAGTGTTGGTGGCTTCTCGGCCGCTCCTGCATCTATAGCTTGTATCTCTATGCGAAAACCTCTATTTATTCATGAGCAAAATGCAGTAACGGGAAGACTAAACTCACTTTTAAAACCCTTTGCTAAAAGCTTTATAAGTGCTTATGACAAAGAGTCTAAAATAAAAGGCTACCCTGTTAAAGATATATTTTATCAAAGTGCTAGAGTTAGACAAGAGTTAAAAACCATCATATTTTTGGGTGGCTCCCATGGTGCTAAAGCTATAAATGACCTAGCTATAAGTCTTGCATCTACGCTTAGTAAAAAAGGTATTAAAATCATTCATCAAGCTGGTGATAGCGACTATAAAAGAGTTAAAAAAGCCTATGAAGATTTAGGCATAGAGGTTGAACTATATGGCTTTACAAAGGAGCTAACTAGGTTGATTGAAAGTTCTGACTTAGCTGTAAGTAGAGCAGGAGCAAGCACACTTTGGGAGCTAACCACAAATGGTTGTCCTGCTTTTTATATACCATACCCTTATTCAGCAGGCGATCATCAGTATTTCAATGCAAGATTTATAGAAGAAAAAAAGTTAGGCTGGTGCGAGAGAGAAGCTAAAGACCTAAAAGATAAGTTTTTAACCATCATAGATGAGCCACTAGAGAAAAAAAGTAAAGGCTTAATACAGTATGCTAAAAAAGATGTGGCATTGCAGATGATAAAAGATGTTCAAGATCAAGTTTTAGATAGTTAAGCTTCCTAGATCTAAAAACTAAAAGATATTTTATAGTTGAAACGATAGCAAACAAACTCTCATGTAAGTTTATTTACTAACTTTCATGATTAGTTTACAATAATTTTGATATAATCTCAACTATAGATGGGGCTGACCTGGTTTCGACGGGATCAAGTAGCTTTTGATTGCATGTCGGACTGAGCAACTCCGTTATACGGCTCAAAATTGCTTAAACGCAAACAATACAAATTATCGCCCAGCTTTAGCAGTAGCTTAAGTTTAAACCCCTGCACCTAAGCAGTGTAGGCGGGCTGCTTCACCTATGGACTCTAGATAAGTAGGATCTGAAGTATAACCCCTATGTAGATATACCTTAAGTCTGTCTCAGCTTAAGATGAACCCTGAGGCTCGTTCTGTGTAGCTTTGCAAGTTGTGTGAAGCAGGATTAAACTTTAACGACTTTTCTAAGCATGTAGAGGTCAGGAGTAGCGTGGTTTCGGACTGGAGTTCGATTCTCCACAGCTCCACCAACTAACACTTTCATTTACTTCTATTTACTTCTAAAAAACCCTAAAATGGGATATTATAAAAGAGACTTTATAACATTACTCACACCCTGATGTAGGTTGTAGCTTGAGATGGGAAAATCTAAAGATTCATCTTCTAAGTTTACATTGAAACGATTTAGATAACTTCCTAAAAGACTTAAGTCTATATCTTCATCAGACTTTTGTATCTTAAATGCTAAAGATTTTAAACTAACAAAGTCACTCCAATCTAAAAAAAGTTCAGGAGTTAGAGTATCTACACTTTTTCCCTCTGGGTTAAAAAGCCTACCAGCATCTCTAAGCGGAACCAATACACTAAGTATTGCCTCAGAAAATGGAACTACTTTGTCGCCCCAAAACTCTTTTTCATTTCTTAGCTTTAACTCTTTAGCTAAAACTTCTATTATCTCTTGTAAACTTGCACTTGTGAAAAGTTCATAACTCTCTTGTTTCATAAATTATCCTATGTTTTAATTTTATTTTCTATCACTAGATTTGGCGATAACTCTTTTAGTCTTTCATATTTTTTTATAGATTCTAAAATCTTTCTTCTTAAGTGATTTGGCTCTTCAAGAGTGACTTTAGCTATCATCTCTCTACCTCCAATATCGTTTATTACCCATCTTTGCATTACCGAGAGATGATGAACATTGATCCTTGATAACAAAGAGTTAAACTCTTCACCGCTAGACTCACTATCTTTAGACACCGTTTTATATATGGAGTGCATTAAGATGCTTATGTCATTCGCTTCATCATCGAAAGTTTCTTTTTCATCAAGCATAGCTAAAAGTTTTGAGAGTTTTTTTAAGTATTTATACTCAGGTTTAAGACCCTCTATTAAAACTCTTTTTGCGGAACCAAACTTGCCTATAGCTTCTAAAACCACTTCAAATGTCGCCTCGTCAGTGTTTAAGTCATATTCGCTGATGATTAGTTTTGACTCTTTTATGCTCACGATATATATCCCCCCTCTCTTAGTTTTTCAAGTATCTCCTCTTCTGGCATACCCTGTTTTTTATAAATATTTACCCATATTTGTGCTTCTTCATTGAACTCAATAGACTCTTTTGAGTAGATAGCTTGATGCTCTAGTGCATTAAAATTTTCTATAAGTTTTCCTATGTTCATAACATTTTGCCTATGAAATGAAGCCTTTGGGTTGTTTGAAAAGAGCCATCTTATAGCATCGTTAAACATTTTTGGTGTTCTTCCTGTCTCTTTTAGATGCAATCTTAAAAGATACTCTCCATCTATATTTTTAAACTCTCGCCTTATATAATTTTTCTGTATTTTTTTTCTCTCATGGTCAAAATAATTCACAACTCTTCTTGTGTCAATTATAGTATTTTCTTGATTTTTATTTGCTAAATTTTTACTATTAGTTTTAACAAGCTCTTTGGTTTTAGAGTTGCTTATGAGCATAAAAAGAGCATCTGCATCGTAGTTTTTGCCCAACTCTACTAAGTATGGTTTGAGTTTCTCAGAGATCGACACCTTATATAGCTCATCTGCACACTCAACAGTAGTAAACCAATTTGTAGTAAAACTACTGCCATTCTCATCAACTTCTAAAGGTTTAGAAAAAAAGTTTTTTAGCTCAAGCTTATGAGAAAAGTCTGACTTATAGACAATATACTGCTTAAACCTTTGGTCTAGCTCACCTACCTGAGAGATAACTAAAACTAAAAATTCCATTTCATGTTTAGTGAATTTATGCTGATTTACAAACTTATACATAGAGTTCCATATTTACTATATTTGATATTTTGAGTATAATTTCATTTTTAATTAACTAGGAGATATTTTGACATTAAACAAAAGTTTCGTTACACATTTTATAGCCGTTATTTTAACAGCTTTATCATTCATAATACCTGATAAACAAAGTTCATTACTTCTTTATGCTGGTCTGTTTGCTTTATCTGGAGCCTTTACTAACCAGCTTGCTATCTATATGCTTTTTGAAAAAGTCCCATTTCTCTATGGTTCAGGGGTTATTCCTGCAAAGTTTGAATCACTCAAAAAGTCTATAAAAAACCTCATGATGAGTGAATTTTTTACCGCCAAGCAGTTAGAGGACTTCTTAAAAAATGAAGAGCAAAAGATAAATCTTGAACCTATCATAGAAGAAACTGACTTTTCTCCCGCTTTTGATGCTTTAAGTAAAACGGTAATGGAGTCCTCGTTTGGTTCAGCCTTAGGAATGTTTGGAGGAGAGAGTGCCTTAGAGGGACTTCGTGAACCATTTTCACTAAAGATGAAAACAGCAGTCATAGAGATAGTAAACTCCGAAAAGTTTAACAAAACATTGCAAAGCAATATGCAAAGTTCAGAGCTTAGTAGTGATATGTTGGCATCTATAGAAAATATAATAGATGCAAGACTAAACAAACTAACACCACAGCTAGTAAAAGAGATGGTTCAAAAACTCATAAAAGAGCATCTGGACTGGTTGGTAGTATGGGGTGGAGTTTTTGGTGGAGCTATAGGACTTGCTGGTTCGTTTGTCTTGTAGGTTTTAAATGAGGATAAATAGAGCGAAGAGAGATTGTTTTTTGGTGGCTTAGAGAATATTTAAAGTATTGTGAGATGCTATTTTTTAAATCAACTTCTCAAACACTCTAATCTTATCTTCTCTCACTTTATAATCAGGAAGATATTTATAAACCAATTTCCAAAAGTTCTTAGAATGATTTTGAAAAGTTATATGAGCTAATTCATGGATAACTACATATTCAATTAAAGATGATGATAGTTTTACTAAATGGTAGTTGAATGAAATACTATTAGCCCCGCTACAACTTCCCCATCTTTTTTTGTTGTATCTAAAGCTTATATGTTCTGGTTTTACTTCCATAGCCTTAGCCCACTTTTTAGTGAGTGGTATTATTTTATCTATGGCTTTTTGTTTGTAGAAGTTTTCAATAGCATTATTAAGCTCATTCATCATAAAAGTGGGTGGGGTTGTTATGTGAAATTGGGAATGTGTAAAATTGATTATAATATTTTTGGCAGTTTCATCTTTAATCATATTTATATAGTAGCTTTTACCCATATAGTAAAGCCTTGACCCAGTACTTATCTCTTTATTGATAGCGATTGACTTGAACAGTTCAAGTTTTTTGCTTATCCAAGATGATTTATTACTAACCATCTTATTGATATCTTCTATGGTGGTGCTATCATTTGTTTTTACAAGCACCCCATCAGTATCAACATTAATATAAGTGTTTTTAAGAGACCTCTTTCTCTCTATCTCAAACTCTATATGAGTGTTGCCATAAGCTACACTATACAAATGTTGCTACCAACCGAGCGACAATATCTTTTGACATTTTTTTATCTACTCCATATTTAGCAAGTAAAGGTTTTATAGTATTTCTCATATCTTTTTGAGCATCACTTTGAATTAAAATAGCTCTGGCACTTAACCACTCATCAAGCTCATCAAATATTTCAAGAGTAAGTTTATCAGCTTCCTCTGTAAGTTCTTTTACTAAGTCATAAACTACAAGTTG
>JAERRX010000177.1 GCA_016735225.1 Sulfurimonas sp.
ATGACTGTTGGAGAGTTCACATCTAGTAAATCAGAAACAAGCATCTCTTTTTTTAAAGAATCTTGAATATCAATACCTTAGCCAAAAAAAATTAGCTAAAGCAAAGTTATAGTAATATCTTTCTACCATGAAAAACTACATAATTGAATATTAGCCAAATTAAGTAAAATAGTAGATAAAAGAACTCTACAACAATTAGAAATAATCACAATAGCAATAATGAGCATGACAGGGAGAGTCACGATGCTAGGGATTTCCAGATGGAGCGATAAATATAGCTATAAAACAATAGAAAGATTTTTTGAGAAAAAAATAAATTGGCTAGAGATAAAATGGGGATTAATAAAAGGAAAAATTGCCGATAGAGAGATTATTTTAGTAGCTGATGAAACGACGATAAGTAAAGCAGGAAAATCTACTTATGGCTTAGGATATTTTTATGCTGGACTACAAGGACGGGCGATAAAAAGTATCTAGTTTTTAAGTTTTAGCATAGTGGATGTAGAGAGCAAACGAGCCTATCCATTATTTAGCAAACAACTAACAAAATCAAAGTCCAAAAAGAACAAAACAGAAGTAAAAAAGCAAGTTGGAAGACCTAAAGGAAGTGTCGCAAAAAAGAAAAGAAATATGGAGAGCTAATCAATTATGAAAACTTAGATGAAAAGTATTGTAAAGATACAAAAACTGAGAAAGATATAGAGATTAAAACATATCAACTTGAAGCATTAAATCGTAAAATAAAAGAGCCATTAAACATTGTGATAGTTGTTGCTAAAAATTTGAAAAATCTCTTTAAAATAATAGATACTTGAAGCATATCATAGGATATTTCGCAAAGAGCAAAATAAAAGATTTCATAACTATTGATTTATCTTGTAACAGATAGTCTAATTGTAGTATAATGTCAAAAAAACATAAGTAGTAAAAATGGCAAACAAACTTCACATAGTTTCTCTTGGGTGTACTAAAAATCTTGTTGATACAGAAGTAATGATGGGGAAACTTCAAAATTTTGAGCTCACTGATGCTGGAGAAGATGCAGATGTGATCATAGTTAATACTTGTGGCTTTATAGATGCCGCAAAAGAGGAGTCTGTAAATACTGTACTTTCTCTTCATGAAGCAAGAAAAGAGGACTCGGTTTTAGTGATGGCTGGATGCTTAAGTGAGAGGTATAAAGATGACCTAGCTACACAGATGCCAGAGGTTGATATCTTTACTGGTGTTGGAGATTATGACCATATAGACGAGCTTCTTAAAGAGAAAAAGAGTCGTTTTAGTGATGAAGTATTTTTGATAGATGGAAGTGAGCGAGTAGTTACAGGCTCTTCATATCACGCTTATATAAAGCTCTCAGAGGGCTGTAATCAAGCTTGTAGTTTTTGTGCCATACCATCCTTTAAAGGCAAACTAAACTCTCGCAACCTAGACTCTATCGCCTCTGAAGTGGAGGGTTTGGTAAAAAAAGGGTATTATGACTTTTCTTTTGTTTCTCAAGATAGCTCCTCTTATCTTCGTGATCAAAACATCAAAGATGGCTTGAGTCTTCTGATACAAAGGATAGAGCTTATCGATGAAGTTAAAAGTGCAAGGATTTTATATCTTTACCCATCAACAACAACTATATCACTTCTTAAAAACATAGCAAAAAGTAAGATCTTTCACAACTATTTTGATATGCCTATGCAACATATAAACGATGATATGCTTCGTATGATGAAAAGAGGTTTTGGTAAAGAAAAAACCCTAGAGCTTTTAAACTTCATGAGAACTCTTCCTAACTCTTTTGTTCGCACAAGCTTTATAGTAGGGCATCCAAATGAAACTCCAGAGATGTTTGAGGAGATGTGTGAGTTTGCATCTTCTTTTGGTTTTGACCGTATAAATGTTTTTTCATACTCTGATGAAGAGACTACACCTGCTTATGATATGAGTGATAAGATCTCAGATGAGCTCATAGCATCTCGTTCTCAAATACTCGGAGACATAGCATCTGAGGCTACTCTAAAATCTCTAAAAAATGAGGTAGGAAAAGATATAGAGTTGATTATCGATGGACAGAGCCAAGAACATGAGTATCTTTTAAGTGCAAGAAAAACTATATGGGCTCCTGAAATAGATGGCGAAATTTATGTTAATGATAGAGCAAAAGATGAAGAGTTAGAGTTTGCAAAGATATATAAGGCAAAAGTGAGTGAGCTTGTTGGAACTACTTTAACTGCCACAGTAGATAATGCTTGAGCTATCATCTTTAAAAACCTTAGAAAATAAAAAAAATCTTCTTGCTTTTTCGGCAGGAGTTGATTCTACAACTTTGTTTTTTCTGCTTTTAGAGTATGGGGTAAAGTTTGATATTGCTATAGTAAACTACAAGCAAAGAACTCAAGCAGATGAAGAAGTTAGTTATGCAAAAGAGTTAGCATCTAGGTATAGTCTCAGATGCCACACACTAATAGCTCCAGCAATAGATAAAAATTTTGAATCATCTGCTAGAAAATTAAGATATGATTTTTTCCAAGAGCTAGTAACAGAGCATAGTTATAGCAACCTTTTAACTGCCCATCACCTAGGAGATAGGTTTGAGTGGATGCTTATGCAGTTTTGTAAAGGTGCAGGTTGTGCAGAGCTTTCTGGTATGAGAGTGGAAGAAAACAGAGAGTTCTACAAACTTGTAAGACCTCTTTTAAACTATGAAAAAAAAGATTTTTATACCTACTTAGATGCAAATAATATCAAATACTTTGAAGATGAAAGTAACTTAGATGAAGAGATAAAAAGAAACTCATTTAGACATCATTTTGCATCTCCTCTTTTAAGTAAATACTCGGATGGAATTAAAAAAAGTTTTAACTATCTTGATGAAGATAGGGATCTTCTTATACCTGATGTTCTTGTAGATGCTGTTGGAGATTTTATATATTTTAAACATCAAAAAACTATAAGAGCAGATATATTT
>JAERRX010000112.1 GCA_016735225.1 Sulfurimonas sp.
AAGTTTGGAGATATATAAGTGGTGGTTTACCCACATTTTTTAAGAAGGAACCTAAATTAAATATCTTATATGCATCATAGGTAATTCGATGGTGTTCATACTAAAAAGATAAAATAATTTGAACTCTATTGAGTAACAAATAAATAGGTAAATTTAAGATAAGCAATGAATTACTATTTAGATTATCTCATTCTCTATTTCACAACTTTTGTAACTCATTATATACCTTATTATTGGGATTTTAGAATATTTTAAGGTGGCGACTGACCCCCTTTTGCGACCCCCTTTTAAAGCTGTACTCAGTTCATATAGGGATTGAGTTTTAAAAGAATTAGGTCTGCAATCATATTTCCCAAGAGTGTTAAAAATGATGTTATCATCAGTGTTCCCATGATAACAGGATAGTCACGACTCAAAGCTGACATAAAAAAAAGTTGCCCCATGCCCTCTATACCAAAGATAGATTCTAAAATAACACTACCGCCTATTAGACCTGGTAGAGATAAGCCTAGTAGTGTTATGATTGGGGGTAAAAGGTTTGGTAATATGTAAAACTTTAGTAGCTCTTTTTGACTAAGTCCACGAGAAAGAGCAAAGTAATAATAGTCACTTTTTAGTATCTCTAAGGTTAAAGAACGAACATATATTAGCATACTTCCTAAGCCTACAAATATCATAACTCCAACAGGAAGAACTAGATGCCAAGCCATATCTGTATAGTAAGAAAGCCCAGTTTTTTCCTCTATGGAGTGCAGACCTGATATTGGGAAGAGTTCTAGGTTTAAAGATAAAAATATGATAAAAAGTAGTGCAAGGTAAAACGATGGCATAGAAAAAGATATAAGAGATATCTGTCTTATGATATAGTCGGTTTTTTTCTCATACTCTAGGGCTGCTTTTATCCCTAGATATATAGATATTACAAAAACCGCTATAAGTGCTATGAGATTCATAGTTAGTGTTATGGGGAGGCGTTTTAATATTTCTGCACCTACATCTTGACCACTTACAAAAGAGATGCCAAAGTTTAGGGTAAGTATATTTTTTACCCAGTCTATATATTGAAAAAGGAGTGATTTATCTAAGCCATAGACCGCTTTTAACTGCTCTATCGCCTCTTTTGTCATGTTTGGGTTTAGCTCTCCTGCTGCAAAAAAGCTATTTGGTGCGGAGTGTATCGCCAAAAAAGAGATGATAGAGATCAAAAGTAACATAAAGACTAGGTATAGAAGTTTTTTTAGTAAGTTAAACATGTGGAGGATTATAGCAAAATGTAGTTAAAAATATTCACTTTCCTAAAATAGGAAAGGAAAATGAATACTAAATTAGAAAAATATCTAAGTCAAGCTAGATAATTTTATTAAAAATTGTAAGTTAAGTAAAGTTGTACAGTGTTGTATGCATCACCATCTTTTTCTGCTGACTTTTTATTGTCATCATCAGATTTTGTGTAGATATAGTAAAGACCTGTATCTAGTGGACCAAAAGATTTAGCTACTTCAAAAGTTGCTTCAGTAAAATCTTTGTCACTTTTTCCTGCTACTCCATTGTCGCCTGTTGTTGCTTGTGTGTAGTAGATACCTAAGTCATATCCAGCTACAGGAGCAGTTACAGTTAGGTTAAAAGCTGCAGTATCGGCTTGAGTGATCTTTCCATAGTACCACCATGCCTCAGTATAAAGTTTTGACTGAGAACCAGCTAAGTTTGAACCAGCTCCAAGACCTATTGTAGAGTCTTTTTCTTCACCAGTTTGAGAGTAAGAAATCTTTGCAGTTACTAGATCTTCTTTCTCATATCCTAACATTACAGCAAAAGCATCATTGTCCGTATCTTGAGCTATTGGAAGCATTTTACTTTTAGTATAGTCTGTAGATGTGTATTGAAGACCACCAAGGATACCTTCGATGTTTAGGTCAGCTTGTAGCCAATAGTTACTAAGATACTCAGGAGCATCATAATACCAAGCTTGAGCTGTTAATGGTTTATAAGAGTTATTGACTGCACCAGCTGCAAATGCACCCTTGTAAAATTGTGAAAAGTTTGTGTTTCCTTTGTCGTTTACTTTTTGCATAGTACCGCCAGCATTACCAAAACCTGTTGAGTTGCTGTTGTTGTCGCTACTTCCACCTGTAACTGGGTTAACAATATTATTACTGTTTGTTCCACCAACATACGCTGCAATAAGTGTAGTATCTGGAATATCTTGATTTATTACAACTGCTGCTTCAAAAGTATTTTTAGCGATAGACCATGTCTCTGTAAATACCATCGGAGTATCAAGAGTCATACGACCAGCTTTAGCTGTTGTTTCGCCAAGAGTTCCTGCTAACCAAGCCTCATCAAATAAGAAATAATCATTAACTCCGTTAGTTTCTTCCCAAACATGATCAACCAGTTGTCCTTGAAGACCTAAAGTTGAAAGTGCTGTTATATGTAAGCCAGAAGAGATACCCTCTGTTAAATCTGCACTAACTCCTAGACCAAGAGCGGCTTGAGCCATAGATGTTGATGTGTCTAATAGACCAGCACTTTCATTTTTAGCAGCCGTCTCATCGTACTCACTATCTTGTGTGCTGTAAAACACTTTAGCGTCACCGCTAACTTTTATATTTTCAATTGCGAATGCACTTGAACCAATTAGTAGCGCAGCTACCATGCTTAATTTTGTAAATTTCATAAATTCTCCTTTTATATTATTACAAATATATTACATTTTAGCATAATAAAGATAAAAGGTTGATTAAAAATTAAGCACTAGTTTATACTATAATAAGATTATGAAAAATTTAAACATAACAATAACAACATCCATACTACTTTTAAGCCTTAGTGCATGTAGCTCTAAAACAGCTACTTCACCATCTCAAAATGAAGCACTAAATAGTGTAACAAACACAACTGCTCAAAAGGAAAAAGATGGAATAATGCAAAGATCAATGGATAGCTGGATAAAAGATGAGTGGACACCAAAAACTCAAAAAGATGAAAAAGTAAAAACTTTAGATAAGGATGAAAGTAGAGATTTTAAAATCCAAGAGTATGTAGATAAAAGTCAGACTTACCTTAAAGACTCAGATGCAAAAGAGACCCAGTCACACACAAAAAAAGTAAATTCCTTGCCTGTAATTGGGAACTAGTTAAAAACTTACTTCATATCCCAAGAAAGAACAGTTCTTCCCTCTGGGCTAAGCTCTGCTGCGGCCATGCCCATGACATTGTAACCGCTATCGACATAGTGGACTTCACCAGTAACCCCAGATGCTAAGTCACTCAAAAGATACATAGCTGAGTTTCCAACTTGAGTAGTTGTTACATTTTGCTTTAATGGTGCATTTATCTCATTCCAGTTTAAGATCTGTTTAAAGTCACCTATACCAGCTGCAGCAAGAGTTCTTATAGGTCCAGCAGAGATAGCATTTACTCTTTGTCCCTTTTTACCCAGATCAACAGCCATATATCTTACAGTTGACTCTAGTGCTGCTTTTGCAACACCCATTACATTGTAGTTTACTATATATTTTGGTCCACCTAGATATGAAAGAGTTAGTATAGATGCATCATCGCTAAGAACTGACTCTAGGCGGTTGGTTAAGTCTATGAGTGAAAAAACTGAAATATCCATAGCTATCCCAAAAGCTTCTTTTGTAGTTTTGATAAAAGGCTGACTTAAAGCTTCTTTTGGTGCAAATGCAACAGAGTGGACTAAAAAGTCTATCTTACCAAAATCTTTTTCTATCAAGCCTGCGATCGCTGCCATATGTTCTTCATTTGACACATCAAGTTCATATATTTTATCACTTCCAAACTCTTTAGCTATCGGTTCTACTCTTTTTTTAAGAGCATCATTTAAATATGTAAATGCCATATCAGCACCTTGTTCGGCACAAGATTTTGCTATCCCATAAGCTATTGATTTGTTATTTGCGAGTCCAACTATTAGACCTTTTTTACCTTTCATTATCATTTTATACTACTCCTTATCATCTATATTTTGTGCTATTTTACACATTTTTGAAAAGTCTTCTACTACTAGAGAAGCTCCTCCAACAAGTACACCATCAACATTTTGGATATTAAGAACCTCTTCAATATTATCTAGCTTTACACTACCACCATAAAGAAGTGGTGCTGTACTTTTTTGCTTGAGTGTTAAGTGAAGTAGCTCTATATCTCTTAGTGTTGGAGTCAAGCCTGTACCTATAGCCCAAACTGGCTCATAAGCTACTATAAGGTTTTCATACTCCGTATCTATGCCTTCATATTGTGCTGATATATACTCCATCATAGGCTCACTTCCATCCTCTCTGATATCCAAAGGCTCACCAACACAATAAACTATCTTATAGCCCAACTTTTTATAGAAGTTGAACTTTTTTACAAGTTCTTCTTGAGTTTCACCTAAAATATGACGCCGTTCACTATGACCTATCAATATAGTTTTTATACCAAACTCTTCTAATTGCTCAGAACCTGTCTCGCCTGTAAAAGCTCCATTGAGAGTTGCATAAGCATTTTGAGCACCTAAAGCAACTCTGCCTTCGTGAGCATCTATAGAAGAAATAGCAGGAAAAACTAAAACTTCTTGAGAGTTATCATCTTCTTTTAAAATATCTTCTAAAGCATCTAAGTAACTTGCAGTTTGCTTACGAGTTAGGTTTGTTTTAAAGTTTGCTGCTATTATCATCTTTTAAGCCTCTCTTATTATTAATGGTGCAACACCGGGTAGTATCTTACCCTCTAGGAGTTCTAAAGAAGCTCCACCACCAGTTGAGATAAAACTTATCTCATCATCAACACCTATGCGTTGAACAAGGTCGGCAGTATCTCCACCACCAACAACTGTTGTAGCATAGCTATCAGCTACAAAGTGAGCTATTTTTGATGAACCTCTTGCAAATTTATCCATCTCATAAACACCCATGGGACCATTCCATAAAACTGTTTGAACATCATTTAAAGCCTCACGATATAGTCTAACTGTAGCAGGTCCAATATCTAAGCCCATCCATCCACTTGGAATCTCTTGAGCTGTAACTATCTTGCTTACTGCATCTTGGGCAAACTTATCAGCGGCTATAACATCAACAGGAAGATAAAACTTAACTCCGAGTTTTTTAGCCTCATCCATTATATGTTGTGCATCTTGGAGTAGCTCATCTTCAACTAAAGAAGCTCCTATATCGTAGCCCATCTGCTTTAAGAAAGTAAATGCCATTCCTCCACCAATAAAAATCTTATCGACTTTTGGGAGAAGGTTTATAAGTGCTTCTAACTTTCCAGAAACTTTACTACCACCAATAATAGCAGCAAAAGGACGGATAGGCTTAGATATGAGTTTAGCAAAAAACTCTATCTCTTTTTGAAGTAAAAATCCTGCTGCTTTGTGTTTGTCATCAAAAAACTTTGTAATTCCCTCAACGGAGGAGTGAGCTCTATGACATACACCAAAGGCATCATTTATATAAACATCCGCCATTGATGCTAGAGCCTTTGACAACTCTTCATCGTTTTTTGTTTCACCCATCTCAAAACGAAGGTTTTCTAGTAGAAGAACCTCCCCCTCTTTAAGCTCAGATGCTTTTTGTAGTGCATCTGGACCTACAACATCTTTTGCCATAGATACATCTCTTTTTAAGAGATGCTGGATTCTTCTAGCTATTGGAGATAGTGAATACTTTTGGACTATCTCACCTTTTGGACGACCAAAGTGTGAAGCTAAGATAACTGAACAGTTTTGATCAAGACAAAAGTTTATAGTAGAGATAGCGGAACGAATCCTTCTATCATCAGAGATATTTCCAAACTCATCCATTGGCACATTAAAATCACATCTAATAAAAACTTTTTTATCTGTTAGACAAAGTTTTTTTATATTAAGTAGTTCCATGCAATTACTTTGAGATATGAAGAGCCATATCAATCAAACGCATTGAATATCCCCACTCGTTATCATACCAAGCCATAACCTTGATCATATCGTCGCCAATCACTTGAGTTAGATCCTCTGCTACTATAGAGCTATATGGAGAACCAACAAAGTCTTGAGAAACTCTCATCTCTTTGTCCATAAGTAACAAACCTTTCAAGTTTGTATCTGCCATCTGGTTGAATACCGCTGTAACTTCTTCTAAAGAAGTTTTTTTATTGACAACAACATTTAGATCAACCATAGAAACATTTGGAGTAGGAACACGAACACTTTGACCGTGCAGTTTGCCTGTAAGCTGTGGCATAACTAGAGAGATCGCCTTTGCTGCACCTGTCGTAGTTGGGATCATATTTAATGCACCAGCTCTTGCTCTACGCTTGTCTGATGGGTGTTTTACATCCAAAATATTTTGATCATTTGTATATGAGTGAATAGTTGTCATAAGACCTTTTTGGATTCCAAAAGCATCATCTAGCACTTTTGCAACTGGAGCAAGACAGTTAGTCGTACAAGATGCATTTGAAACAATGTTTTGACCATCATACAAACCTTCATTTACACCTAAAACAAATGTAGCAGTTTCTTTATCTTTTGCAGGAGCGGAAAATAAAACTTTTTGTACACCATTGTCAATATGAACTTGAGCACTTTTTTGAGTCAAAAATGCACCTGTACACTCTAAAACCATATCTGCACCACAGTCCGCAAACTTTAACTTTTTAGGATCACGATCACTAAAAATCTTAACACTTTTCCCATCGATACTAATATGATCAGCATCTACATCTGCTATATCACTAGCAAAAGTACCATGAACAGAATCATGCTTAAGTAGATATAGTAACATCTCTCTACTTGCCATATCATTTATCGCTACTACCTCAACATCATCTCTACTTGCTGCTATGCGTGCCACACAACGACCGATCCTACCAAAACCATTAATTGCTATCTTTAATGCCATTATATTTCCTATATATTTAAAAAATTTAACTATTTTATCGAAAATTAGCTATAATTCGCTTTAAATTTTGGAAACACTATGAAAACAATCGCTCTTTTTGGAGGTTCTTTTGACCCTCCGCATATTGGACACATCTCTATCGTTAAAGCATTGCTAAATCTTAAAGAGGTTGATAAGGTTGTTGTTTTACCTACTTTTTTGAGTCCATTTAAAAAAGTATCTTTTTTAAGAGCCTCAAAAAGGTTTCGCTTACTAGAAGATATTTTTATAGATGAAAAAAATGTAGAAATATCCAACTATGAGGTAAAACAAGAAAAAAAAATTCCATCTATAAAAAGTGTAAAGTATTTTTTAAAAAAATATAAAAAAATTTACCTTGTTATAGGTGCAGACAATTTGGCATCTCTTAGTAGATGGCACAACTATAAAAAACTAAATAAACTAGTCACTTTTATAGTAGCCTCAAGAGATAATATTAAAATACCCAAAAAGTATATAACTCTAAATATTGATGAGAGTATCTCATCAACAAAAATAAGAGATAAAATAAAAGGAAATAACTTGAACAATAGAATAGAACTCATCACAGCTTCACTAGATAAAAATAAAGCCCAAAATATAGAGCTTTTTGACTTAAGAGATAAAAACTACTTTGTGGATTATGCGGTTATCGCTTCATCACTTGGTGCTAAGCATACAACGGCTCTACTAAACCACCTAAAAGATGATATAAAACCAGCGGAAACTTTTAACAATGTAGATGAAAGTGGAGACTGGATAGTCGTTGATTTAGGGGATATTCTTATCCATATCATGACACCTGAGTATAGACTCAAGTATGATATGGAAAGTTTTCTAGGCTCACTAAGAGATGGTAAAGAGGGTGATAATCTTTAGTCTTTAGTAGAGCCATTGTCTATGTTTTCTAGTATATCTCTAAAGTCATATATAGAATCAACATACTTAACAGGCTCACTACCTCTAGCATATCCATGTTTTAAAGTTCTGTAGTAACTTTTTTGTGAGAGAAGAGGGAGAACCTTTTTCAGGTCATTCCACACATTTTGGTTTAAACCCATTTTTTTAGCTAATTTACGAGCATCGTTTATATGTCCCATACCGATATTATATGCAGCTAGTGCAAATTTTAAGCGGTCATCACCCTCAACATCTTTAGGGGCATGTTTTAGCATTTGGTTTAAGTGTCTTGCTCCACCATGGATACTTTGATCAGGGTCTAAACGATTTTTAACACCTAACATTTCTGCTGTTCTTCGCGTTAGCATCATTAAACCTCTCACTCCTGTAAAGCTTTTAGCTTTTGGGTTCCAGTGGGATTCTTGGTAGGATTGTGCAGCTAAAAGTCTCCATGGAATATTGTATTTATTGGCATATTTTACAAACAGGTCTTTATATTTTGGTAGCCTTGAGTCTATCCTTTTATAGAAAGTCTTAGTATTGTAGTAGTTAAAAAACAGAAGATAACTATAATAATGGTCTTTTAACCTAGTTAGTTTTCCACTTTGGTTATAACTGTTAAACCATGAGTACATATCTGCTTCTAACTCTTTTGAGCCATCTTTTAAAACCCAAGCTAGTTGTTCTCTCTCACTTATAACAAAAGCTAGAGCAATTTTTGGAAAATATCTTTGATTTATGGCATAAATATTTGAATCTGCGACAGTACAGTCTATCTTACGTGAAGCGACTTGTTCTAGTAGTTCTTCTGTTGAGAATCCTGAGTCAAGTGTTGCATTTATATCATAGCCATCTGCTTGCAAAACTCTGATCCTTTCGCTATAACTTGTTTTCTCTCCAACTACTATTTTAAGTCCTGCAAGGTCTTCTATATTTCTTGGAAATTTTCCACTTCCTAGCATCCCTCTGTTGCATATAACTTGCTCTTGAACTTCAAAATATGAGGGTCCAAAGTTAAAGGCTTCTTCTCTCTCTTTTGTTTTTGCTAGAGATGCTGAAGTTATGTGAATATGCTCTTGCTTACTTAGCTTTATAGCATCTTTAATAGTGTTTGCTTTTGTTATATTTAACTCAGCACCTAGATGCTTTGCATAGGAGCTTAATAGGTCGTATTCAAAACCACGAGCGCCATCTGAACCTATATAGTAAGTGGAGGGAGCATTTAGTAAAACAACGTTTAAAATCTTTGTTTTTTTAATCCCATCCAATATAGATGGTTCTTTAATCTCCTTTCTAGGTGTATATGCCTGATGACTAAGCCAACCAAAAGAAAAAAGAGAAAATGCTAAAAGCATCACCAAAATGATTTTTATATTTTTATTTATGTTTTTCATAACTACAATTCTACAACTTCATAGCTTATGTAAATATAAAACGGTTTTGCCCACTTATATATTCATGTGCTAAAACTTGATCATGTACCTTTAAAATAGAGTCAACAAGATACAAGCCTAAACCAAAACTATTTTTAGATGGGTTGTCTTTTGTGAAAGGTTCTATATAATAGTGAAGAGGCTTAGATAGGCACTTGCCTTTGCTTTCAAAACAGAGTTCATTGTTTATGCTTCTTATGTTTATATGTGCATCTGTGGAGTATTTTATACCATTATCTATCATGTTTTTTATAGCTGTTACATAGAGTCTATAATTGACAAAAAGCTTTGTGGATTCATCTATATCAAGTGTAACAGAGATCTTTTCTAGCATAGCCATGTCTATCGCTCCATCTATAATATCAACAAGTCTATACTCTTTAAAGTCATTTTTATTGCCAACACTTGTAACCTCTTCTATAAGAGCAAACTCTGAAACAAGAGACTCAAGTCTTCCAAAAATAGAACTAAATCTATCTCTTTGTTTTTCTGTGTTTAGCATCTGTGTGGCTATTGTACCCTTGGCGATAGGGGTTTTTAACTCATGCATGATGTTTCTTAAAAAAAGTGTTCTTGAGTCTAAAATGGTTTTTATCTTTTGTCTTGCTGATTCGAGTTCATTTGACACAAGTGCTATCTCATCACTTCCAGATGTTTTAAAAGAGATATTTAGATCTCCATCTCCAAAACGAGCTATCTTTCTTCTTAAGAGTATAAGCGGTCTAAGTCTTTGTAGTATCAACAAAAAAGATATAGAAATTATGAGCATAATTGTTGAGTATGTGTAAGCTAGGGAGAAGTGACTATAAGGCTTTAGCTCTTCATCTTCTATCAAAACAGAACCGATGGGGGATTTGATATAAAAGTATATTTTTTTATGCCACTCAAGCATCGATATTCTAAAGTCACGAACAACTTTTTGAGCATATAAACCCTTAGCATCTAGGCTTATTGACTCATCAACTCTTTGAAAATCTTTTTCTCTTAGAAGTTTAGCTTCTTTCAAAATAAGAAGTTGTTGAATCTTCTCCTCTTTTATGATTGATTTGTAAACTGCTAAGTTAGCTTCTAGTAAGATCTTTGAGGTTTTTTTTTGCTGGTATTCACGATAGATTTGAGTTATTATCTCATGTTTTGAAAAGATATTGTCTATATACCTTTGTTTGTTGAGTTTATAAAATTCTAAGAAAACCGCACTCACACTCACAATAGTCACTATGTAAGCAAAGAGTACAGTTAAAAAAACAGCATGTTTGAGCATGATTATTTAAGTAACTTGTACCCAACACCACGAACTGACTCTATAAGGGTTTTGTCGCCTAGTTTATTTCTGATGCGACCAACCATAACATCGATGCTTTTGTTGGAGGAGTCCTCATTTATAGCATTTACATTATGGATAAGATCTTCCCTTGAAACAACAAGACCCTGTTTTAAAATCATATAAGCTAAGATGCCAAACTCTGCATTTGTAAGGTCAATATTTCTGTTTTTATATGTAATAATCATAGATGATACATCTGCTTTAAAGTCACTCTTTGACTCCTGTTTAGCTTCGCTTTTTGCTTCATATCTTCTAAGAACTGAGTGTATTCTTGCTTCTAGCTCTCTAGGGTCATAGGGTTTTGGCATATAGTCATCTGCACCCAGATCAAAGGCTTTAACCTTATCTGTAAGATCACTTCTAGCTGAAGATATAATTATAGGAATATCTTGGCGTTCACGAATAGCCTCACAAACCTCTAGTCCGTCCATACCAGGAAGAGTTAGATCTAATATGACTAGATCAAAAGGTTTTAGTTTTAATATGCTTACTGCTTTAAATGGGTCATCTTCTGTTGTTACATCAAACTCAAACTGCTCAAGATATTCTGTCAATATCTCCGCTAACTCTAAGTCATCTTCTATCATTAATATTTTTATCATGTCAAAGTTTAACAGATATGAACTAATAAGGAGTTAATATTAATGAAAAACACAAAATAGTTTTGCAATACTAATACACTTTAAGCATATTAGTATCTACATATTTACGATGAAAATCTTAAGGCTATATGATAAGCGATAAAACCTAAACCATAGGCTACCGAGGAGGTAAAGACAAATAGATATACAAAATATTTCACACCACCTGCTTCACGAGTAAAAACTATAGATGCTGCTAGGCATGGAAGGTATATCATAATTACCACTAAGAAAGATACAGCAGATGCAAAAGGTATATTTTTACTAATAGCACCTATTAGTGAGTTGCTTTGTTCATCAACATCATCTCCAACAGCATATAAAACACCTAGAGTTGAAACTACTACCTCTTTAGCTGCTAGTCCTGTTTGAAGAGCAACACTCATCTTCCAGTCAAAGCCTAAAGGAGCAAAAAATGGCTCTGAAAACTTACCGATAGTTCCTAGGTAACTTTGTTCTAAATGCTCGGACTGCATCTCATTTGCAAGTTCTTTTTTCATATCTGCACTCTGTGCATTTTCTATTTTAGACTCATACTCTTTATCTATAGTTGCATTGTGTGGATAGTTACTCAAAAACCAGATAAGTATAGATGCTGCAGCTATAAAAGTACCTGCTTTTTTAACATACATCATAGTTTTTGTAAAGACTGTATGCCAGACAAGCTTTAAAGATGGAAGTCTATACTTTGGCATCTCCATAACAAATGGCTCTTCGGGACCCTTAAATGCTGTAAGTTTTAATATTTTTGCAGCTATAAGACCTAGTACTGCTCCACTTATATATATGGCAAACAAAGCATTTCCTGCCATTTCAGGAGGAAGGAATGCTCCTATCAAAAGAACATAAACAGGTAGTTTTGCCCCACAACTCATAAACCCGATGATGAAAAGAGTAAGTAGTCTATCTCTATCATTTTTCAATATTCTAGCACTCATATATGCAGGTATAGAACAACCAAAACCCGACACAAGTGGTATGAAAGATTGACCATGTAGTCCAAACTTATGGAAAAATCCATCTAGTAAAAAAGCTACTCTTGACATATAGCCAGTGCTTTCTAAAAGTGCTATACCGATAAACAGTATCACTATGTTTGGAACAAATAGTAAAACAGCCCCAACTCCAGCGATAATACCATCCACTACTAGAGAACGAAGGTCATCATTTTTTATAAGTGGTCCAACTGTATCTCCTAACCATCCAAAAAACCCATCTATCCAGTCCATAGGAATACTTCCAATTGTAAAAGTCAGCTGAAAAAGACCCCACATCAAAAATAAAAATATAGGTATTCCTACGATTGGATTTATCAAAATATTGTCTATCTTTGTAGTTATTGAGCTTTCTTTTCTGGAAGGAACTTGAGTTAGAACTTCTTCAACAACTCCTTTGTTAAAAGATAGATATTCTTCCGCAAAAGCTTCTCTTACATCATCTGTGTTGTGATGAAGTTCTATATGTTTAGACCCCTTCACTATGATAGATTGAAGCTCTGTCCATATTGGATCAGAGTGTAAAAGTTTATAGGTTGCTTTATCATTTTTGAGTAAGTTTATAGCAATATTTCTATGAGAGTTTATGGATTGATGTTTATGTTTTGCAAGGTATTTCTCAATATTTAATATCTCTTCTTCTGTAGGCTCACTAAACACAAGTTTTGAGTTTTGAGTTGATAGTTCTTTAGTAGCTATGAGAGCATCTAAAAGTTCACCCATTCCCTCTTTTGTAATAGCAGAAACTTTAATACAAGGAATACCAAGCAGTTTAGACATACGGAGAGCATCTATATCGATGCCCTCTTTTTTAGCTTCATCGCTCATGTTGAGAGCTATTACTACATTTTTACCCATACTCATAAGTTCTGATGTGAGTTGAAGGTTTTTGACTAGGTTAGTAGAGTCCATTACATTTATGATAAGGTCGTATTCGCCAGAAGTAAGATACTGATGAGTAACTCTTTCTTCTATGGTATAGTCGGTAAAAGCATAAGTTCCAGGTAGGTCAACCACAGTAAAGTGATAGCCTTCGTGATCAAACAAAACTTCTGTTTTATCGACCGTTACTCCAGAAAAGTTACCAACATGAAGGTGTGAGTTTGCTATAGAGTTTACAAGCATACTTTTACCAACATTTGGCTGACCAACTAGAGCAATTTTAATATCTTTCATATAGTTTCAACTTCTATAAGATTTGCTTCTTGTGTACGAAGAGCTATCTTCATCTTTCCTACTTTTATCTCCATCGTACTTCTTCCTGGAGCATATTTTAGTATTTCTGCCGTTGTTCCTCTCATGATACCAAAAGAGATAAGTCTTTGCTTTAGCTCTTTTGAAGCATTTAACTTAAGTACTTTAACTTTGTGGTCTATTTTGCATTCAGATAATGTTTTCATCTTTAAGCCTTTTATTTGATTTAGTTAATGATAACCAAAATCAACTTAAAGAAGTTTTAATATTGATAATTTATATCATAAAATCTTTATGCTCTTTTATTTAGAATTGACTCCATACCTTCCCCCTCCAAGTAAAGATATAGCTATAGAGATGATAAGATATAAAAATGGCAACTCAAAAACTGGAACTCCATATTTGTTAAGAGAGCTAAGTGAGTTTCCATAGGCTAAATATATTGCCATTATCATATTTATAGCCACTCCTAAAGATGCCACTCTAGCATAAAATCCTAAGATTATAAATAGAGGAAAAATAACCTCGCCCATATAAACCCCATAGGCTAAAAACTCTGGAAACCCTGCATTAATAGTTAAATGCTTTACTCCACTGATGCCATGAACAATCTTTTGAACTCCGTGAAACAATAACATAATCCCAAGAGACAATCTTAAAATTAATTTTGAAATTTCTGTATCCATAACTACTCCCTACTTTTGTTTTCTAAATCTGCAAGAGCCAACACTGATAATTTTATCATCTTTTGTAGCCTCTTTTATATAGATCAATATGCCATTAGGATCACTATCTCCCACCTCTTCTTTTATGATCTTGAGCAGATCATCATCGCTTGTAAGTGTCCATGTTTTTTCATAGTTGTATTGTGTTTGTATTTTCATAATAGTATAATACCCTAAATGAGGTATATATTATGAAAGATATGTTAAAGAATTTTACTATTTTGTATGTAGAAGATGAAGATATGGTGAGAAAGAGTGCGGTTGAGTACTTAAGCAGAGTATGCAAACGAGTGCTTCAAGCAAAAGATGGCAAAGAGGCTATAACTATATGGAGAGAAAACAAACCCGATATAATCATCACAGATATTAGTATGCCTAAGCTAAATGGCATCGATATGGCAAGCTATATAAGATCTCAAGATAAAGATGTTCAAATCATCATCGCTACCGCTCATTCTGACACAGAATATCTACTCAAAGCAGTTGAGCTTCAGCTTGTAAAGTACATCATAAAGCCTATAACAAAAGATAAGCTTGTAGGTGCTTTAGAAAAATCTATGGAACTTATATCTGATAAAAGTAAATTTAACCTTTTTCTATCAAAAGAGTGCAAATACAATGCTTATGAAAAAGTTATCTACAAAGAGGATAAAGAGATAAAGCTAACAAAAAACGAAACTCTTTTTCTTGACCTCTTAGCCCATCACAACACAAGAGTTGTAAGATATGAAGAGATTGAACATGCGATCTGGGCTTACGAGGGCATGAGTCAAGATGCGATCCGCTCCCTTGTTCGTGGCATAAGAAAAAAAGTCCCAAATGGAGCGATAGAAAATATTTCAGGCTTAGGATATAAACTAAAAATATGGAAATAATCACTATCTATGTTTTAGTATATGCTTATATCCAAAAAAAAGATATAAGGCTCAAAATGTTTAAATCTGGCATGCCTGTAAAAGGCAAAAATTTTATAGACAGAACCGAGCATTTAAAAAAGTTTAATATCTATCTGCAAAACCATCAACACATTATGATAAAAGCACCTAGGAGATATGGCAAAACATCTTTAGTTGTTCAGCTTTTTGAACTAAATGATTATAAAAAAATATATGTAGATATAAAAAGGGCTACTAGCTTAAAGCAATTAGCCTCACAAATTATAGATGAAGTTTATGCAATAGCTGGTTTTTCAGGCATCATTCAAAAAGCTAGCAAATCTATCACTACACTATTTAAACAGTTGAGAGCTAGTGTATCTTTAAATATTGACACGATAGAACTGACTTTAGAAAAGCTTGAATTAAATACAAAAAATGAGATAGAGGAGATGGAATATTTTTTATATTCACTTGATTTAGTTGAAAAAATAGCTCAAGAAAAAGATATAAATATAAAATTTGCTATGGATGAATTTCAAGATATTTTAAATATTGCAAGTAGCTCTATACTAGACAAAGTACGATCAGTCATGCAAGATCATCAGAATGTCACCTATATATTTTTAGGTAGTATTGAAACGATTATGAACAAAATATTTTCAAGTAAAAGCTCACCATTTTTTCATTTTACAAGAGTCATAGACCTTGGTGGCTTTGATGTAGATGAGTTGCTAATATACACAAAAAAGTTTTTTGATAAGCAAGATATTGTGTATGATGATTCACTTACGAAGGTTTTGCATTATTTAGAAGGGCATCCTTATTATAGTGTAAAAACACTACAAATCATACACTATGGTTCTTTAGAAACAGCAAATAAACTCATCACAACTAAAGAGTGCATAGAGGCATTGACGACAGCACTCTATGAAACAAAACCATATCTTGAAGAGATAATAGAAAAAGTAAAAGTAAAAAAACATCATCATATAGTTTTATGGTCATTAGCAAATGAGAAAAAAGTAGAAAACCTAGATAGCCCAACACTATATAAAACATATAGCTCTTTACAAGATATGGGATATATCAAAAAGCAACAAAGAGGAGAATATATCATAACAGATATATTTCTAAAGATTATGCTACAACAAAACAACGATATAAGTTTTACTATTGACAATAAAATAATATTTAAAGACTTAGTGTTAAAAGGAAAAAAGTGAGAAATGCTTTTGATGATACAAACTATTTACAGAGCTATCGCTATGGGTGGCTTAAGAAGAGAGGAGTTTTAAGATGATAAAAGCTAACAATCTTACAAAAAAATACAAAAATGAAACTATATTTCAAAACTTAAATTTTCATGCCCAAAATGGTAAATTTACAATCATTCAGGGGAAAAGTGGAAGTGGAAAAACAACTCTTTTAAACCTTATATCTACTATTGATGATGTAGAAAATGGAGGAAGTATCGATATAGATGGTACTAAAATAGAAGGTTTAACAGAGCATAAAAGGGCGAAGTTTAGGGCTACAAATATTGGTTTTATATTTCAGTCTTATGCTTTGATACCTGAGTTTAGTATTATAGAAAATTGTACCATACCTCTTACTATGGCTGGTATGTCACAAAAAGAGGCGACTAAAAAAGCTAAGAAGATCATTAAAGAGCTTATTCATGATGCAGATGAGAGTTTTTTTGCTAAAACACCTATGCAGCTAAGTGGTGGTCAGCAACAAAGAGTCTCAATAGCTAGAGCGTTGATACATGAACCTAAGATAATCATAGCAGATGAACCAACAGCAAATCTTGATGAGAGTGCTTCAAAAGAGGTAAAGCTTTGGCTTTTATCTCTCGTGAGAGAGAAACAGATCTGTGTCATCGTTGTAACCCACGAAAAAGATTATCTAAACTATGGAGATATACTCTATGAGTTTGTAGCAGATGAGAGTAAAAAAGCAAAGTCAATCTTAAAAGAGCCTGTGTGCTTAAGTCACTAAACATAGTTTATAGACTCTTTAAACACTCTTTTTTACTTACGGGTGTTTTGTATCTTATGGCTTTGTTGGTTTTTATCGGTGTTTTAGCACTCAAAGACTCTTATAAAACTTCACTTCAAAATGAATTTGCAACAAAACAACCCCATATAAAAATTGGCTATATTGACAACAATATGAACATGACACAAGAGCAGATAGATGATGAGATGAGAAGTATCAGAAGTTTATCTCACAACATAGATGCAATATCGCCTTATGTTAGTGGAGATATGTTTTTTGATTCTACTGGGTTTAAAGAGGGTGGAAATGCTCAATATAGTGGCAATATTAGGGTGATAGGTATGGGGCAAAAAAGTTTTGTTTATGATTTTTTTGATAGTAGTTTTGTAGATAGAAAACCTTTTGAGATAAAATACACACCTTTAGAGTTTGTCTATGCTTTTAGAACCTTACCAAACCTTGTAGTATTTAACAATGCACTTTTTAACTCATATTTTCCAGTGATCCAGTCTGCTGAAACCTTTATATATGAAAACGATACTCACAAATATAGTGCAAAGCTAGCATCTGTATTTAACGACTACGACAAGCAAGCCATCATATATACCACTATCTCATTTGCCAACAAACTTCTCAAGCAAAACCCAAATAAAATAGATGGCTTTTTTGTAAATAGTAAAAACCTAAACGACATAGATGTATTAACAATGAAGCTTAAAAACTCACTTTCTAAAGAGAAGTTTATAGTCTCTTCATGGCTAGAACAAAGGGAACAGCAGTTTATGATGTTCTTTTTGTTTGAGTCTCTATCTGTTTTGATAGTATCGGTCATATTATTTTTATCTATCTTGTTTATACTTTTACTTCTATACAACTCTATTGTAAAAAAGAGTTATCAACTTTCTGTTTTATATACTATTGGATTTTCTTTAAAAAAAGAGATATTTCTGTTTTTACTCTTTGTTGTGAGTGCGGTAACTTCTATAGCCGTGGTATTGCTATACAGTTTTATACCCAAAATCACAGGGGACCTAAATCTACCCTATGATATAAATATGTTTAATATCTATATAAACTATATGGGTATTATGGGTGTTTTATTTATGCTGATCGCTTATATCTTGATAGATAGTTCTTATAAGATGAAAGCTAGAAGTGTGTTTTAGTGTATTGCTTATTTAGATCAAAAAAGCTTGTTTACTTCTTGTTTTGTTGTTTATACTTAAAATATAAAGCTTCTTTGCCCATTAATTTTCATTCCAGCACTATGTAGATATTCTATAGCTTTTTCATGGTTACCAATCTTGCTGGCTAAGGCTGACATATCAATTCTTTTTAATATATCAACAGTCACTGGTCGCTTAGCATCCATAAAAATTAATGATTTTAAAAATCTTTGCATCTCGTTTGAATTGAATAGTCCAACCCAATAGTTCGCTTCTTTTTCAGATCTACATGGGATAAAATAGCATGTATCATCAAGCATCATTGGTTTATTTTTATAGG
>JAERRX010000108.1 GCA_016735225.1 Sulfurimonas sp.
ATGCCATGGTCTCCGTAAAAATATATCCTAAAATCTTGGGCTATTAAATCTAGAATTTTGCTATACGAGACCACTGCACAATAAACCCCAAAAATAAATCCCTCTAAACCCCTAAATTCAGCCATTTAAAGGCTATTTTAGCTATAATAACAGTATAAATTAAAGAGAATATTTTCTATAAAAGGCTATAAATTGGAATTTAAAGAGACCACTGCACAGTACAAAGCCCCAATCTATATCTTGGGGCTTTGTAACCTAAGATATGCAGAGCTTAAAGTCCCCATTTTTAGGAATTCTTTAGTGCTGAATAGTTGCAGAAAATTAAGCAATTTATATGCCAAATCTTGTTTCAAGAGTTTTTTAGGTTGTGTGGGTTAAAATTGCTAACAAAATACGATTGCATTGGTTAAAATATCGCAAGATAAAAACTATAAACTTTAAAGATGAGCTTTATGTTAAAGTTTTTGAGCCTCTTAGAGACAAAGAGGTATTAGGAGAAGTCTATTTAAAGATTTTTTATCTCATGTAACACAATAGAGTGGAAAATGGAGCTAATTTTGCTCCTAAGTTTCTATATAGCTATACTCGCAAAAACAGACAAAGGAAACAGTATGACAATATTTACAAAGATACTAAACGGGGAAATCCCTTGCAATAAAGTTCTTGAAAATGATGATTTTTTGGCATTTCATGACATCAATCCCAAAGCACCTATACATATACTCATTATTCCAAAAGTAGAAGTAGAGAACTTTCAGCAAGCCAGTCCTGAAACTATGGCAGGTTTAACTTCTTTTACTCAAGAAGTTGCTACTCTTTTAGGCTTGGATAAGAGTGGATATAGACTAATCACTAACAACGGAAACGATGGAGGGCAAGAGGTAATGCACTTGCACTTTCATCTTTTGGGTGGAGCAGAGCTTAGTTGGAGTCACCTTAGTGATAGCGACTCCAAAAACTTTATCTAGTTTTATAGCTATACAAAAGGAAAAAAATGAGAAATTTAGAGTATGCGGGGTTTTGGATTAGGCTAGGGGCTTCGTTGATAGATACTTTTATATTGTTGGTTATTATGACAGCAATCATGGCTAGTGTGTATGGCTTGGACTCCATGAGTACGGAGATATCAAATGCTAGCATGGATTTTAGTGCAACTTCTTATAGTTTTGAGGGAGGTGGAAGCTTTTTTATAAACTATCTTGTGCCTGCTCTTATCGTTCTAGCTTTTTGGGTTTTCAAGTCAGCAACACCAGGTAAGTTTGCTTTAAGACTTGTGATAGTAGATGCAAAAACAGGCAAGAAGCCTACTCTTGGGCAGTTTGTATTGCGTTATCTTGGGTATTTTTTGTCATCTATATTTTTTCTTGGGTTTATTTGGATTGCATTTGACAAGCGAAAGCAGGGTTGGCATGACAAGATAGCAGGGACTGTAGTCATAAAAGACTCTCGTGCTCAAGAGGTAGTATTTGAGAATGAAGAGCAAGAGGTTTAATGCGGTTTTTTAAAAGTCGTCTCAAAGCCGATAGTTGGATTTTGAGGGATTAGAAACGATAATGCAAAAGAGCAGATTTCGATTGTTACTCCTACGATAAAGACAAGTGAGTGTAAGTAGAGCCAGATCAGACCAAGAACAGCAGGCAAAAATACAGCTGTTCTTTCATTCTAGCAAATTTTCACTTTGAAACTGATACACAAAGGCTAAATAGAGCCGATAAGTCACCGCTAGGCTACTTGTCGGCTACTCTGTTTTGTTACACTGTTTGTAACTCTTTTCTAAGTAAAGCATTTATAAGTGTTTGATATGGTACTTTTTGCTCACTTGCAAGTTTTTTAAAATATAAGACAATATCATTATCTAATCTTAATGAGACTGGTATTTTTTTAGGTTCATAAAATCTACCTCTAATACCATTGGAAAAATCATATTTATCTTTCATCTCATAATCATCAAATTTTTCTCTTTGTTTAATGTTGCTCATAAAAATCCCTCTCTTTTTGATTTGCTTTTCTTGCACTTATTATTCTAATTATCTCTTCGCCATTTTCATCAAAGAACATGTTGGCAACAACTAATATCTTCTCTTTAGTTGTTGAGCCTAAAGTTATCCATCTTTCTTCAAAATAATCAAATCTATGGTCTAGTTTTGAAATATGAGACCACTGCACAGTGAAGCGGCAGCCAAAATTATTCCAATGGTTGATAAACTAAAGAGTTAAAATCAAGATAGTTTTGCCTTGTAATGGTGTATCTGCTATAATGTTGAAAACACAAGGGTTATTAGAGATTGCCTTAAGTGTATAATGTAAACTAAATAAGGATAAAATATATGCTAGTAACAAGATTTGCACCATCTCCAACAGGATACTTGCACATAGGAGGTCTAAGAACTGCACTTTATAGCTATCTTTGGGCTAAGAAAAACGGTGGAAAATTTCTTTTGAGAATTGAAGATACAGACTTGAAAAGAAACTCTAAAGAGGCGGCCATAGCCATAGAAGAGGCTTTTAAGTGGACTGGGCTTAGTCACGATGAGGAGATAACTTATCAATCTAGCAGATTTGATATATACAAAAAGTATATAAAACAGCTCTTAGATGATGGAAAAGCTTACTACTGTTACATGAGTTCGGCTGAGAAAGATGAGCTTTACGAGAAGCAAAAAGCGAACAAAGAAAGAACTAAATACGATGGAAGATATAGAGACTTCAAGGGAGTTCCACCAAGTGATATAGAGCCAGTAGTTCGCATAAAAGCACCTTTGGAAGGCGAGATAAGTTTTGTTGATGGTGTTAAAGGGGAAGTTGTATTTGATGTTAAAGATGTTTTAGATGACTTTGTCGTGGCACGAGCTGATGGCACTCCACTCTATAACTTTGTAGTTGCTATTGATGATGCTTTGATGGGGGTTACAGAGGTCATACGAGGCGATGACCACCTCTCAAACACCCCAAAACAGATGGTAGTTTATGAAGCTCTTGGTTTTGATGTGCCTAAGTTTTATCATGTTCCGATGATACTAAATCCTAGTGGCAAA
>JAERRX010000188.1 GCA_016735225.1 Sulfurimonas sp.
ATTTTTTAAAAGGCATAGCCATGAATATAGAATCATCATCCAACACCATTACAATCACAGGAAATATCAAAAGTATTGCGGATTTTTCTCAGATCAAATCTAAAACAGATTCACTTGTTATACTAAACAAAGATATTGTAGTTACTATAGTTAACTCTCTCTCTATTACATCTTCTGTCATCGGTTATTTTAATAAAATCATATTAAAAGATGGTGTCAATGTGCAGATGAGAGTAGGAAATGATCAACTTCTTAGTCTTATAGATGACTTAAATCTTGTCTCCACATTTAATGCGAGAAAAATGTAATGAGCATTAAGAACAAACTATATATAATATCGGCAATTATTATGATCTCTTCTTTAATAGTAATAGCTACAACTATTCAAAGATCCTTAAGTGAAAGATCTGCCATAGGACAGGCAAGAGATCTAAATATACTCTCACAAAAATTAAGCTTATTGATACATGAAACACAAAAAGAAAGAGGCTTAAGTGCTGGGTTTATTGGCTCAAAAGGTCAAAAATTTGCAGATGCTATACCAAAACAAAGATCTATTGTAGATATGAAAGATGCTGAGCTTTCTCGCTACACTGAAACTATTGACCTAGACTCTGTTCCCCGAGAACTTAAAAACAATCTTTCTTCTTTTCGTACAGATATGGATAAAATCAACCAAATCCGTTCTGAAATCGACTCACTAAGCATTAGTGTAAAAGATGAAGTGACCTACTATAGCAATATGAATAAGAAGATCTTAAATATAGTTGCCTTGACAGCAAAATTTGCGAACACTCAAGAACTCGTAAAGTCGCTAGATGCATACGCAAACTTTTTAAAATCAAAAGAGAGAGCGGGAATAGAGAGAGCTGTCTTGAGTGCAACCTTTGCTCAAGATAAGTTTACTCATGGTATGTTTGCAAAGTTTCTCACTCTAATGGCTGAGCAAAACGCTTATATGGACTCTTTTCTAAGCATGGCAACTGAAGAAAATAAAGAATTTTATAAAAGAAAATTGAGATCTCCTTATATTACTGAAGTTAATAGGATGAGAAATATTGCAAAAGAAAAGGCTTATAAAGGTGGTTTTGGAGTAGATAGTCTTGTTTGGTTTCAAACAATTACTAGTAAAATAAATCTTCTTAAGCAAGTAGATGATGAACTGGCTAGAGAAAATTCTTTACTTTTACACAAGATTGAATCTGCTTCAAAAACAAAAGCCTATATCACATTATCTATTTACGGTATTTTTACTGTTGCTATGCTTGCAATTTTGCTAGTTGTGTCAAAAGGTATAAACAGTGCTGTTTCTAAAAGCTTAAGTAACATACATGCCGTCTCTAACAAACTAGACTTAACACACAATGTTGAAATCGACTCTAAAGATGAGATAGGCACAATATCAAAAGCTATACAGACAATGATGTTAGCCTTTAAGGAGAGTGTTGTTAAGTCAAAAATAGTTTCTAATGCAACAAATATGGCAAGTAAAGACCTCAACCTTCTAGTACAGAAACTTACAAAAAATGCTAAGATTACAGATGCTAAGATAATCAATGTGAACACTTTGGTTTCTGAGATTGGAGAAAAGTTAGATACAGTAGAAGAATCCTCTATCAATGTTACCGAAGATCTCGATCAAACATTTAAAGTTTTAGATGTTTTTATATCTAAACTTTCCAATGTAGTAGATACTATAAGTAATGGAGCACAGCATCAAGAAGAGCTATCTTTAAAAGTAGCATCTCTAACAGAACAAACTCAAAATATGAAAGATGTTTTAGCAGTTATATCTGAAGTTGCAGACCAAACAAACCTACTTGCTCTAAATGCTGCCATAGAAGCTGCTCGTGCAGGGGAGCATGGAAGAGGCTTTGCAGTAGTTGCTGATGAGGTTAGAAAATTAGCTGAGAGAACTCAAAAGTCCCTTGTAGATATAAGCTCCAATGTGAGCCTAGTTACTCAAAATGCACTAGAAATCACAGAAGAGACTGAAACAACCTCAAAAAATATAAACAAAATTTCTGAGTCTGCTCAAGAGTTGATAGTTGAATCTACACAGACAAAAGAAAATCTTCGAGAAACAGCAAAACAATCCAAAGATGTGATGTATCAAAGCACCTACATAGCAACAAAAACCAAGGAACTCATAGAAAATATGAATGATATGGTTAAGCTATCTAATGAAAACATAGACTTTAGACTAAAAGTAAGCGATAGCTCAATACTTCTAGAAAGTGAAGCAAAAAGTCTTCACAAGCAACTTAGTAAGTACAAAGTGTAGCCAATGCACGCAAGATAAAAAATGCTAAACTTAAAGAAACTCAAAAAACTTAAGAAACTCAAAAAACTTAAGAAAAAAAATGAATATGCACAATATCAAGAAAACTTAGCCTTTGAAAAAGAGTTAAATGTCTTAAGGAATGATTTTTACTACAAGATGATAAGCATGAGTTCTATCTCTTTGATAGACTTTATGTATCAGCCTTTAGATGTCTTAAGTGGTGATGCTTACAGTGCAAGAAGAATCAACTCTTGCACCGCATTTTACCTGCTTGTAGATGGGATGGGTAAAGGTCTTTCCGCTTCGGTTAGCTCTATATTGACTACATCTTTCATAAACCATACAATAGATGTTATGAAAGAGTCTAATAGTTTTGACTTCCACACTCTCATAGATGATTCGATCAAATATATAAAGCCTATATTGCTTGAAGAAGAGGCTTTATCTGTGGATTTTATACTTCATAATGATAAAACCAAACTTCTTAGTTATGCAAAGTTTGCAATGCCTGCAATACTAATGCAAAACGAGAATCAAGAAATTATAAAACTAAAATCAAACAACACTCCCATAAGTAAATATATTCGTGATTTTAAAATTTCTTATTATAATACCACACATATCACTAAATATCTGTTTTGTACAGATGGAGTAGTTGAAAACTCAACACGCTTTAAAGATAGACTTTATGCAGAGTTTATAGAAAAAGATTTTTTAAATTCTTTTACTAAAGAAGATATGAAAGAAAGGCTTCTTTGGAAGATAAATATTCCCGATGATGATATAACTTTTATATTTATAAACTCTATTGATATTAAACATACCGTCATATCTAAAAGTAGCTTTAAGTCTAATTTTGATGAAATAGAAAATGCCAATGAATGGTATGTTGATACTTGGGAATCTTTAAGTAATGATGTTAAACTAAAGCACAATGCAGGTATTGTATTTACAGAACTTTATATGAATGCTTTTGAGCACGGCAATCTAGCGATAGATAGTAATAATAAACATAAACTCATAGAAGATGACATATATATTCAAACTCTTCAAGAAAAACAAAAAAATTGTAATAAAAAGATTTTTGTTACTGTAAATAAAGTAAGCTACAACTCAAGAGACTACATAATAACAAAGATAGATGATGAGGGTAAAGGTTTTGATACAGATATATTAAGTAAGATATTTAGAAATACTAAGATCTATAATGGAAGAGGTGTGTTTATTTCTAGAAATGCATCTTTGGGCATCTATTATAACCATAAAGGCAACTCGGTTTTATTTTTACACAAGATTTAAACCCTCAGCAGTCACTGAGAGTTTAACTTAGCAAATACTATTTACTAAGTGCTGCCTTAGATGCTTCAACAACTGCACTAAATGCTGCTGCATCATTCATCGCCATATCAGCAAGAATTTTACGGTCAAGTTCGATACCAGATTTGTGAATACCATTCATAAATGAAGAGTAGTTCATCCCGTTTAAACGACTCGCTGCATTGATACGGATGATCCATAGTTTACGGAAATCTCGTTTCTTTTGCTTACGGTCACGGTGAGCATATACCCATGATCTCTCTATCTGTTCTTTAGCTTTTCTAAAGTGTTTACGACGACCACTGTAGAAACCTTTTGCTAGTTTTAATATTTTTTTGTGTCTTCTTCTACGAACAACACCTGTTTTTACTCTTGGCATTTCTTTCCTTTTCTTTACCCAGTTGCTTTTTTGCACTCTAGGTGCTACAGTTTTTGCAGCTTTCCCAATTATTTAAAATTGGAGATTTATGATACTAGATTCTCAGTTTGCTATACCCTTTGGGTAGAAGCTGAGAATGACAACTAGTTAATCATAGCCTTAACATTTGCTTCGTCTGCTTTAGCAATAACTTTTGGGCTATTTTGCTTACGACGAGTAGCTGCATCTTGTTTAGTTAAGATGTGACTTCTGTTCGCTGTACCACGCTTAACAGAACCATTTTTCTTAACTTTAAAACGCTTTACAGCGCCTTTTACCGATTTCATTTTTGGCATCGATAATCCTTTAGATAAAATTCCACTTTATTTTAAAAATAAATTGAGTGCGATTATACCCAAAAGTTCATAAATTTTAGCTACAATATTTAAATGAATTCAATAAAACATATAGAAAATGCCCTCAAAGAGCTTGATGATGAAGTACAAAAGATACTACTTAACTGGAGTATTGCTTTAAATGAAAAAGACAATCTAATGCTACCAATAGTTCAACAAAAAAAAGTTTTAACACAAACTTTGCAAGATTTAACATACCTAAAAGACAACCCACCATCACCAAACCAACCATGTGCAATCTCAAAATATAGAGAAGATGTCAAGTAGCTAAAATTGAAGATAAAGATATTTAAGCCATTTATGCTAAAATCATATTTAGACACAAAAATATAACTGACAAAATAACACAAATAGGAAATCAAATTGATATACATAAAAGAAGGAGAACAAAAATCATTATTTGACTTATTAGAAACAGAAAAACCGATATATGAGACTTGTATTAAAAAAATTACAC
>JAERRX010000117.1 GCA_016735225.1 Sulfurimonas sp.
AATGTTTTTTACAGGTATCTTACAATGGGATGCTTTAAATATTCAATGGTGGTATTTCACAACTACTCAAGCTGTTCATATTATAAGCTCTATTTTAGTATCTATCCTTCTTGTCATCCCGTTTGTAAACTTACATATATATAAATATAGAAATAGAATATTTCCAAGAAGAAGAAACTCTACAAATGGGATGCTTCTAGGCATCTCTTTGCTTCTTATAACTCTAAGCGGTTTTTATCTCTTTTTCATAGGAAATCGTGGTGGAGATATCATAGGAGACTATGCATTTGAGGTTCATTTTTATGGTTCATTTGTATTGCTGTTTTTTCTATGGTACCACACATATTTTTCAAGATCCAACAAACAAAGAAGAAAAAAATCCGCCCAGCAAAGAGAAAAACTAAAGTCAACTATTGCATCTGTTTTTATACTCACACTATCGATGCCAAGCTATCTATACTCATCTGTAAGTAGCTCAGCTCTGTATCAAACAAATGATAACAACTACATATATAGTGCAAATGCCGATGGAGGAAGTATCACAAAGATAGATGCTAAAACTGGAAAAAGAGTATTTGAGATAGCACTAGGAAAAGATATAAGAACCATCTCTTTTAATGAAGATGAGTCAATATATGGTGTAACAAATTATCAAGAAAACAAAATAATATTTTTAGATGATGATAACAAAATCATCAAAACTTTAAAAACAAAAAATAGACCTTATGGCATAGTTTATGATAAAAAAAACAAATATTTTTTCGTAACTATCTTTGAAGACAATGAACTCTTAGCCATAGATGGAGAAACTCTCGAAATAATAAAAACACTAAAAACACTAAAAACACCTAGAGGTATAGCTTTAACCGATGATGGTAGGCTTTTAGTAACACATGCTATGATAGGAAAAGTAAGCATCTATGATAGCAGGTCATTTATAAAACTAAAAACTATAACTCTTCATTCAACACAAAATGATGATGAGTTTATATCTCAAGGATTGCCAAGATATTTAGATAACATAAAGATAAAACCTGATGGAAGTGAAGCTTGGCTTCCACATATTTTATGGAATTTTGATCATCCTTTTCAGTTTCAATCAACAATATTTCCAACAATATCTGTCATCTCATTGAAAAAAGGCGATGAGAAAGAGTTAGAAAAAAAACGCAAAAATCTCTTTAAAGAGATAAATATACTCACAAACGATAACAAAACAATGATAGTATCAAACCCTTTTGATATAGCCTTTAGTCCAGATGGTGCTAAAGCCTTTGTCACTCTAAGTGGTAGTGAAGATGTGATGGTTCTCAACATCGGAAGAAGTAGCGGAAGAAAAAACAAAAGACTACATAGAAAAAGAGGTAAAAGAGCAGGAAATGGTGCTAAGGTAACACAGATACTAAGAGCATACCCCAACAATACAAACCCAAGATATATAATATCAAGTAGAAAAAATAACAACCTTTATGTTCAAAATGCGGCAAGATTAGATATGACCCTGCTAGATAGTGGAGGTTCACATCCATTCGCAAGAGTTACTCTAAAAAAAGACAAATTTTCTCAACTTGTTCTTCAAGACCCACTCTCAAAAGAGCTAAGAGATGGAAAGATACTTTTTAACAATGGAAATACAAATATAGACAAATCAACACCGATGGCTGGTGACTTTTGGATGAGCTGTAGCTCATGTCACTTTGAGGGTTTCAACTTTACTAATGGCTTTCTTTTTGAATCAACAAAACTTCAAGATAAGAGCAAAAAAGCAAATATTGGTCATGATAGACTAGATGGCTTCATATCAAAAGCACCACTAGCTGACTATATAAGAATCATACAAGATACTCAAGGTGGAATGGGCTTTGATGAAAAAGCTAACATACCTCTAGTAGATCCTAAAAATATGGGTAAAAAACTAAGAAAAAATATGCAAGACTTACATACTTATGTAACAAGTAAAGAAAATTTACGCTACCTCTCTTCTTGGATAAAGCTTGAAGATGATGTAGAAAAGTATCATATACAAGACTGGACAAACTCTGCAAAGTGTAAATCTTGTCATAGTGAGATATTTGATCAGTGGGCGGACTCAAACCATAAAAACCTAGTAGGAACAAACCCATACTATATGGTTATAGAAAATATAGCAGCAGAGGTTGAGGGTGAGGAGTTTAGAAAATGGTGTATGAGTTGTCACAATCCATCTGGAGTAACAACAGGACTTTCACATACAACAGACACTATGCAAAACTTATTTCAAAGTGGTGCAACAACACTCATAGATGAGCTAAAAAAACACAAAAACACAAAACTTGAAGAGGGTGTTAGCTGTGTAGCTTGTCATAGAATTACAAAGATCGAAGATGCAGGGGGTAATGCTTCATACACTCTAAACCTAAGTGAGCGAAAAAAGTACACCTTTGAAGAGAGCAGTGCAGGTATTACACAGTGGTTAAGCGAAAAGTTTATAAACTCAAAACCAAAAAAACATCTACAAAGCTATATGAAACCTATATATAAAGACCCTGTTTATTGTGCTAGTTGTCATGATGAGTTTTCTCCTGCTAAGGGAAGTAAGATAGTATCCACATATAAAGAGTGGCAAAACTCGCCATTTAACAACCCAGATGAGCCATCTCTACATAAAACTTGTATAGATTGTCATATGACAAATATGAGTGATGGTAAGTACTCTCCTTTAGTTGGTCGCTCAACCGATGGTGGAAAAATAAAAAAAGATGTAAAAGTACACTATTTTAGTGGTTCAAACCACTTCTTATCAGGACTAAAAAACAAGGTACATGAGGACCAGACTATTCAACTACTAAGAACTTCTGCAAAACTAGGGGTCGATATAGTAGATAACAAGATAAAAGTTTTTGTTACAAATGTTGGAGCAGGTCATCATCTTCCTACTGGAGTTGCAGACTTTAGAGAGCTATGGCTAGATATAACACTTAAAGATAGAAACTCCAATATTATTTTCGAGAGTGGAAAGTTAAAAAAAGATGGAAACCTAGGTGGGGATGCGAGACCTTTTATGAAGGTTTTTGGAGATGAGAACGGCAAACCTGTAGGACTTTTGTTTTGGAAGTATAAAGTTCTTTTAAGCGACACTAGAATCCCAGCAGGAGAAACAAGAGTAGAGAGTTATGATATACCAGATATCAGCTCACTTAAACGACCATTGACACTTGAAGTGAAACTAAACTTTAGAGTATATCCACAGTGGGTTACAGATGCAGTGCAAAAAACATATCCGCAACTGCCAAACCCACCAGTAATAGAACTAGAAAAAATCACAAAGGAATTTAAATAATGTTAGCAAGTTTTTTAATCACATTTAGAGAGGGGCTAGAAGCTTTTTTAATAGTAGGGATCATACTCTCATACCTATCAAAACTACAAGCTACTAAATACAACAAATATATCTATTTTGGCGTTATGCTAGGAATCATCGTATCTTTAGCTATAGCTTATATTTTTCAAGTAGTACTTCTTGGCATAGATGATACAAATATAAAGCATTACCTAATGATAGGTATCTTACTTTTTGCCACTGCTGTTTTGTCATATATGGTAGTTTGGATGGCAAAACAATCTAAAGATATAAAAGGAGAGATAGAGGAAAACCTAAACACTTTAGTAAGTGCAGGCAATGTTTTTGGAATGGTATTTTTAGCCTTTTTAGCGGTACTAAGAGAGGGTTTTGAGACTGTTTTGTTTTTCTCTAGCCTAAACCTTAGTCAAAATGTAACAATGCAAGATGGTGCTATCGGTGGTGGTCTAGGTCTTGTTATATCTTTGTTGTTGGTTTACTCCATTATGAAAGGTGCAAAAAACATACCTTTAAAAGAGTTTTTCAAATGGACAGGCCTGCTTATACTCATCATAGCAGGCGGACTTTTTGGAAGTGCTGTATCTATGATGCAAGCGAGTGAACTGATACCTATCTATGTTCCTATAGTCTATGATATTTCAAGTGTATTAGATGATAGAGCATTGTTTGGAACTTTTTTAAGAGCATTGTTTGGGTACAACTCTTCACCGACATTACTGCACTTGCTATCTTGGGCTATATATATGCTAGGTGCTGTTTACTTTTGGAGAAAAACTTATAGTGCAAAGTAGTGATGTTGTTATCATAGGAGGTGGTGTTGCAGGGCTGATAGCTGGCATAGAGCTTGTTAAAAATGCAAAGTCTGTCACCATATTAGAAAAAGAACCAATAGTCGGTGGACAGTGTAAAACTGAGGTCTTAAAAGTTGGCGATGATGAGTTTAGGTTTGACTATGGTGGGCATAGGTTTATCACAAACAACCAAAAGCTTTTAGACTTTGTAGAGGATATACTAGATGATGACCTCTTGAGTGCCCAAAGAAGTTCAGTTATTTTACATCAAGGCAGAGTTTATCAGTACCCTCTAAATCTTAAAAATCTTTTAAGAGTAGCACCTTTAAAACTACTTTTAGGTGCTACTATTGACACTTTAAAGATAGTATTTAAGATGACAAAAAAAGATGATACCAACTTTAAAACTTGGATAAGTTCAAGGTTTGGAACATCACTCTATGATAATTTTTTTGCTCCATATACTCAAAAACTATGGGGAGTGAAGCCAGAACTTTTAAGCTCTGATTGGGCAGGACAGAGAATCTCCTTGATGGACTTAAAAGATGTGCTAAAAAAGCTCTTTGCTAGAGGAGAAAAAACGGCTAGAACCTATGCTAGAAGTTATAGATATCCAAAATATGGCTTTGGACAACTTCCACTAAGAATGGCAAAGAAGTTTGAAGAGCTTGGTGGCAAAATATACACAGATGAAGAGGTTGATAGCTTTGATATTGCAGATAACAAGATAGAGATGATCTATACAAAAAACCACACATTTCAAGCAAAGCAAATCATCTCAACGATGCCACTCAACGAGATGTCACAAAAACTCGGGTTTAATTCAGAACTAAAATTTAGAAGTTTGAGGTTTTTATGCTTAGGACTAGATATAGAAAACTTCTCTCCGCATACTTGGCAATATGTAAGTGACTACAACCTACTGCCTACTAGGATACAAGAACCAAAAAGAAGATCACCTTTCATGTCTCCAGCATCTAAAAGCTCTATAATGCTTGAAATACCATGCAATAAAGATGATGAAATTTGGAAGATGAACGATGAGAAACTTTTAGAGATAGTAAAAAAAGATTTAAATAAGCTAAACTTTAACATAGAAGAGAATATAATAGATTATTTTTCTTTTACTACTGAGCATGCTTATACGATGATGGATATAGACTATAACAAAAGAAGAGATAAAACAATAAAGTTTTTAGATAGATTTGAAAACCTTACAATGGCTGGAAGACAAGGAACATTTAGATATATATTTCTTGATACTGCTATGGAAACTGGGCTAATGGCTGCTGAATTGATTTTAGGAAAAAATGTATCAAAAGAGCAAATATACAATCACAGAAATGAAAAGATTGTGATTGAAACTAAGAATATTGGAGAATGATATGAAAAAATATATAATGATGTTACTTGTGTTTTTAACTATAAGTAACTTAGAGGCATACTCTTATGCATCAGCAGGAAAAGAACCTACTATAGATGCAAAAGAGCAGATAACAGAGGCGATAAATAAAGATGACTTTGAGCAAGCTTTAAAGATATTTAAAAGTAACGAAAGAAACTATAAATATCTTACAAAAGAGTTTACATCATCGCTCTATCTTGGTTTACAAAATGCACTAAAAAACAAAGACAAAAAGCAAACTATAAAGTATTTGGAACTTTCTTTAGCAGCGGAAATTCAAAGAAGGATAGATGGCGGACTAGAAAATATAAAAAACTACAATGTCGCAAAAGTCATGGTATTAAAAGCTAAAAAGTTTTACACTCTCTTATCTATTGGTCTCGATAAAGAGCAAGATGAACAACTAAAAACTGCCATAAATAACTGCATAGTAGCCATAGGAAACCCTGGACTTTTTGGTGTAGGTAGTAAGCCCTCTAATGAAGATGCATATAAAATAAATCAAAAAATCATCATTGAAATCATACAATCTTTATAAACTTTCACTAGCCATAGTCTCTCTTGTCTATGGTCTTTTTATATTTTCATATCCACCATCATACTACAACGATGACTCTCTATTTTTAGCAAATGGAATCTTAAACTTTTCAGTTATAGAGTTCTCTCCTCAATTTCCTGGATACCCTACTATTATAATTTTAGGTAAAATCTTAAACTTTTTTTTAGATGATCAAAAATATTCACTATTTATATTAACTGCTGGAGCAGGTAGTTTACTTCCTTTTATTTTGTTTTTATGTGTCAAAGAGATGAGAGGTGAAAAGATTGCT
>JAERRX010000031.1 GCA_016735225.1 Sulfurimonas sp.
GTTTCAATCTTTTTTATACCCTCCTTTTCTTGTTGTTTATGAGAATGAAGAGGAGCATCTTGAGGTCTAAAATAAGCACGAATAAGTATATATGATATATATAAGCCAACCAAAACAAGCCCTGGCAAAAGTGCACCCATAAAAAGCTCACCTACACTAACATTCATAACATCGCCTAAAACTATCAAAACAATAGAAGGAGGTATAATCTGCCCTAAAGTTCCACTAGCTGCAACAGTCCCAGATGCCAAACCCTTGTCGTACCCAGCTTTTAGCATAAGAGGAAGAGCGATAACACTCATCATCACAACAGATGCTGAGACTATACCAGTAGATGCTGCTAACATAGCTCCAACCAAAACCACACTAACTGCTAGTCCACCACGAACATCACGAAACAAAGAACTCATAGAGATCAAAAGTCGCTCCGCCATCTTTGACTTTTCTAAAACAAGCCCCATTGTTATAAAAAGCGGAACTGCCATAAGCGTAGTGTTGCTCATGATGCCATAGATGCGAAATGGCAAAACAGCAAAAACATCAAAGCCAATATCTGGCACTAAAAAAGCAAAGGCTATAGCCACACTTCCAAAGACAAAAGCCACAGGAATCCCGAGCATCAAAAGCACTAAAGCCACAAAAAACATAAATATAGCTATCATAATAGTTTTAACCTTTTTATATTTTCGGCTATATCTCTAAATGCTACAAGCGAGAGAAAAACAAAAGAGATAGGCAGTAGTGCTTTTACGATATATCTGTATTTTAAACCACCAGGGTTTGAGGATACCTCGTTTTGTACAAAGCTTAGATGCACAAAATCAATACTTATATAGATGATGAGAAATGAAAAAGGTAGTATAAAAAAAAGCGAAGAGATTATATCTATAATTATCTTTGTTTTAGGAGTAAAATTTGCATAAAATATATCAACACGAACATGGGAGTTTTCTCTCAAAGTGTAGGCGATAGAAAAGAGTATAACAAGGTCAAAAAGATGCCATTCTAACTCTTGAAGGGCTATAGAACCTGTTGAAAACAGATACCTAGCTGTTGCATCATAAACAACAAGTAAAACTAACAGACATAAAACAAATGCTGTAAAGTATCCTAAATATTTTATACTTTTATCTATCATAATTATATAAAGTTTGGGGCATCATTTGCAAAGAGAATGATATCTCCAGAGGCTGTTTGAGAAGCTAAAACATCCGTTATTTTTGACTTATCGTGCAGGATGGTTTTGTTTACTACTCTTAGATGCTTTTGAAAAAGTTCTGCATTTAAAGAGCCTGTTATGATGACTATATCAAAAGTTTCATTTATAGCTTCACAAAGTTTTAGGTTTAGCTCATCACTACTCTCAACTAAACCTGGTGTAACTATAACTTTTCTACCATCGTGCAGTGAACAGAGTCTTATGCCCTCTAGCATCCCATCTATATTGCCATTGTAGCCATCATCTAGTATGATCTTACCGCCTGCTAGCATCTTTTGAAGTCTATGCTCAACTGGAGTTAATTTTGCTACTGCTTTTACTATCTCTTCATTGCTCATATCAAAACTTTTTGCTATATGAACTGCTGCTGTGATGTTTATAGCTTGAAATGAACCTAGTATATCTGTCTTTAGATGCACAACTTCACCAGAAATATTTAAATCAAACTTTGTTGAGTCTAGGCAAGCATCTACATTTGATATATCTGAGCCAAAAAAACCTACTTTGTCATGAGGCTCATCTGTTACAGAGTCATGTATAAAAGCAAACTCTAGCCTTGGTGATTTCATAATTTCAAGTTTTGTAGTGATGATATTTTTTAAAGATTTAAAATACTCTATATGTGCTTCGCCTACTTTTGCAACCACAACTCTTTGTGGCTCTAAAAAAGTAGTTATATCATATATATCTCCACTCTGTCTTGCTCCAGCTTCGCATATATATATCTGTGTGTCATGGGGTAAAGACTCATTTATATCTCGCATAATTCCACCTAGAGTATTTACACTTCTTGGTGTTGCATATACATTGTATTTTTTAGAAAGCATCTCATATAGAAAATTTTTGATACTTGTTTTTCCATAACTTCCAGTGATACAAACTATCTGTAAGTTTTCTATGCTTTTTAGTTTTTTCTTTGCCTCTTTTTTAAACATTTCAAAAAGAAACCTCTCTATCATAACACTACCGATATATGCTAGAGCTAAGGGCATAAAAACACCATAAGTTTCACAAATATTCTTTATAGTACAAAGTATATCTTGAAAAAAGACTAGAGATATCAAAAGAATCATAAAACGCTTTACTCGCCAAGTAAGAACGAGCTTTTTATCTAGCTTTTTATGCCAAAGAAACATAGCAGGTAAAACAGCAAAAAAGAAAAATATAGGAAAAAATTTACCCGTTGTATGATAGGCTATAAAGGGTATAAAAAAGTATAAAATATGCCATTGTGGTTTATGATGTTTAAGAATCACACGAGATAGTTTATAGTCATACCATTGTAAGTTTGTTATAAGGTACCACCCTAAAACAGTTACAAAAAGTATATTTGTCGTAAAGGCTGTTAGTAGTTCAAAACTAAATATCATAAATTTCCTCTATCTCTTTTGATACTTCTTTTGCTTTTGACATAAAGAAGTAGTGATCACCCTCATAAACTTTTAAGGTAGAATCATCTATAAGTTTAGCTATCTTTTTTGCTGAACCTAAAGGGGTTGCCGTGTCACTATCTCCCCAGCAAAGAAGAGCCTTTCCTTTGTAGGAGGCAAACTCCTCACTAAACTCTTCATCTACAACATTTTTAAATGTTTGATACATATCTTCACTTAAAGATTTTGCATCTTTGGCTACAAATAAAGAGCGAAACCTAGCAAGCCCAAAGAGTTTAAATATCTTAAAGATAGCTATTTTTAACTCTACTTTAAATGGCTTTGGTATAAATATACCTGCACTACCCAGCAAAACAAGAAGTTTTGGTTTTAGTAAAGTAGCTACCTTGCCACCAAAAGAGTGACCTATGATGATATCTTTTGATGCATCTATCTCACCTATAAAAAGCTCTATTATCTCTGCATAGTCTTTAGTATATAAAGCACACTCACAACTACTAGAACCAAAACCAGGCAGGTCAATATATATGTGACGAAAACCGCTCATATATGGAGAAAATGCCATTTTCATCAGGTTTTTGTTTGACCCCCACCCATGAAGAACAATCAAGTCAATACTAGCTTGCGGATTTAACATCTCATAGCTAAGATCAAAGGTGTGTTGATTGTACTCAATGGACTTTATAGCCACTACTTTCCTTTTGCTTGAGTGATAGAGTGAATATAATCATAATTGACTTTTACTCTTTTAGTTGTTGGCAAAGAGCTACTAAGAATCTCTAAAGATAGTTTAAAGTCATCAAAAAGATAGTTTGCCATAGAACCAGGGATAGGATTTATCTCATTTAAAAAAACTTCGCCATTAAGTACAAAAAAGTCGCATCTTATCAAAGCTCCTTCAAACATATTTTTATAGATTTTTGTAAAAGTATTTTTTAGTTTTGCTTCTAGGGTATCATCTATATCAGCTTTTAAAACTTTTTTAGATCTTGAAAAATCCATATACTTTTTTTCAAAATCTAAAAATTCATTTTTTTGAGGTTCTTCTATCGTTGAAAAATATATCTCACCTTTTGACATAAATCCAGCTAAGTTATACTCCTTAACTCCTTGCATAAATGGCTCAAGTAAAACATTTGAGTCATATTCAAAAGCAACATCTAAAGCGTAGTCAAGTTCACTCTCCTCTTTGACTATACTAACTCCTATGGAGCTTCCTAATCGTGTTGGCTTAACTATAAGAGGGTATGGTATATTGATATGGTAATGCTCGTTAGATGATATGATTTGATGCTTTAAACACTTTATATTTTTTGCATCACAAAGCCACTTTGTATATCTTTTATCATAAGAAAATACACTAGCATCTACTCTTGGTCCTATATATTTTATAGAGAAAAAGTCAAGTAGTGCCGATATTGTTCCATCTTCTCCATCTGCCCCATGAATAAGGTTCAAAACAGTACCGCTATGCTCTACTGAACTAAACATAGTTTTTTGAGTGAAGCCTCTATGAGAGATGCTTAGTTCTGGCATCTTCTTATGTTCACCCTTAGAAAAAGTAACCGCTTTCATCTTTGCATTTTCTATCAAATAAAACTTATGATCAACATCACAAAAAACAAAACTCAAATCAACATCCGACAACTTCGCTTTTAAAGTTATAGCACTTACTATACTAATCTCATGTTCAAAACTAGCACCACCAAATAAAATTATTAATCTCAAAAAATTTCCTTATATTATTTAATTTTAACCACTAAACTCACTAAAGAGTTATAAAAATATTTTTCTATAACTTTCTTCATCGAAGCCAACTATCACTTGACCTTTATATTCTATGATCGGTCTTTTTAAGAGCATATTTTCTTTGCATAACCACTCTCTTTTTGAACTTTCATCTAGGTTTAAATCTTTTAGTTTTAAAGTTCTGTATTTTGTTCCACGACTATTAAAAAGTAGATTCATCTCTGTTTGTTCTAGCCATTTATCGACCTTTACACAATCAACAGAAGTTTTTTTAAAGTCAATAAACTCTAAATCTATCTCATTTTCTTTAAAGAATTTTCTAGCTTTTCTCACACTACCACAAGTTGGTATTCCGTACAATCTCATATCTATATAATCCTTTTAAAATTTAAACACTTTGAAGAAGCTTTAAAGCTTCTTTTACTAAAGAAGCCGTGTCATCTGTGCTACAGGCACTTAGTGCCTTTGTGATTTTATCTTTTTTAAACCCCAAAGATTCTAGTGCTTCACTCGCTTGTGAATATGCTATACTTTTTGGTGCATCACTAGAACTAAGCAACTCAAGGTCAAAACCACTAAGTTCTACTAATATCCGCCCTGCACTCTTAGGTCCAATACCAGGAACTTTTTTAACTCCATTTATATCTTTGTTGTTTATAATTGTTGCAAATTGAGATGGTGTGTAGGTCGAGCAGATAGCCATAGCTACTTTTGGACCAACTCCATTTATCTTTATGAGTCTTGCAAACATATTTTTTTCGCTCATCTCTAAAAAACCAAAAAGTAGTTGTGCATCTTCACGAATAATATGAGTTGTAAAAAGCTCTACTTTATCACTAGTAATAGATGCGAAACTTTGCAAAGATACAAAAACCTCATAAACAACACCTTTTACATCAACATGCACAAAACTCGGCTCTCTGTAGATTATATTTCCATTAAGTCCTACTATCATCTATTCTTCAACTGCCTGTATTTCAAACTCTCCATCATCAACCTCGATAACTGCAAATATCATATCTGTTGAACCCTCTGCTGGTTTATGCACAAGCTCTATAGGTGGTTCAACTAGCTTAAATATTACTTCATTATACCCTACCCATTTATCTCTATTGATAACTCTTGCATCAAAAATATTATCTTGGAAAGAGACAGTTTGTGAATTTAGCAAAGACAACTGGTCAAGCTTTTTACTATACTCTTGTTTAATATAGTTTAGATGCTCTTGTGTTTTTAAAAAGTGTTTATATTGTTTTATAAATGAAGCTGGCATCTTAACACCGCTTTTTTTATAGTGCAGTAGTCGTTTTTTCACATCATTGTGTGTAGCTAGATTACCTTTTATCATCTCTGTATATTTTTTAATTTCAGATTCTATACTATCTACATCCGTTTGCAATTTTTCTATTTGTTCATTATTGTTTCCAAGGTCATCAAGATCAGACTTTTCAATAACTGTGTCAATCGTAAAAGTGTTTTCACTTCCTTGCAATTTTTTGATCTCTATAGACCTTGAAGCTGTTGCTTTGACATGCGAAGCACACAAGCCTATTATTATCTCTTTTGCTCTAATAGTTCCGCCTATTGCTTGAGCGACTTCTACAATATCTCCCTCAACAACTCCATGCTCAACTCTTGTTATATGAATATTTTTTCCATAAGCACAACCTCTATGAACATTGATCTGTAACTCATCTGCTTTGATAATAGAGTTTTTATGAGTTTGTCCTGAAACTGTCGCCTTTAGTGCTACTATCTTAGCATGTGCACCAACATTGCCATCTATATCTATTTCAGATACTTCAACCTCTGTTCCTGAACCAACAGCATCTTTTTGTTCATCTTTTTCTTTAACATTGATATTTATTTCAGAGTTTAGACCTGCTGTTATATCGCCAGTTGATTTGAAACTAATCTCACCTATATCAACCTCTGACTTTATGGTATAAACTCCCCCATCTAAAGTAATATATCCATTTTCAGATGCACGATATTCTACACTATCATCATTGTCAATAATTTTTATAGTACTATCTGTCTTAAAGGTAGGTGTATTTGTTTCTATGGGTTCTTTTGGTTCTATATATTCACCACGACAGTTTCTGCCAGCTTCACCTTTTTTAGGCTTTATATACTCTACAAGAAGCTCATCTTCATGAACACTTTGTATAAAGTCTCTACTAGAATAATTTACCCTAGAGCTTTCAGAAACCTCCTCTTTTTTATCATAATGTAAAATAATTTCATCATCTGTAGTTAAGGTTGGCTCATAAGATTTTGCTATAAGATATGTTTGCCTTTTATCATAAGTTACTTTTTCTTCCACTCTAACATGTGCTACTATTTTTGATATTACATCATCTATCATTTCATCAAAAATATTTATAAGTATATTTGCACGAACCTTACTTTTGTTTATAAGAACTAAGAGTTCTTTTGAAAACTTTGGAGAATACTTGACACTAGAACCCTCTTTTATGCTCAAATAAACTTTACATTTAGTTGCATTTGCTCCTATAGCTAGGTTAAAATTATTGTAGGCACTATCCTCAACTTTTGAAAATATCTCTATCTCATATATCTGTTTTATCTCAAAGTCTTTATCTAAAAATGCACCATTATCTTCTAACTCTGACAAATCTTCTATAGAGTCTTCTTCCCAATCAACCTCTTTTTCCTCTTCTGTAATTCTAGTATATGTTTGGACCTCAAGTATATTAAAATCAATCTTATTAACATTAATATCGTATGACCTTGCAGTATCGATTAGCTCTTTTGCAACATTTTGTGTACGAACAACAATTGGACGAATTTTTTTTGATGTTTTTTTTACGGTTTTATTTAAGCCAAACAATGT
>JAERRX010000011.1 GCA_016735225.1 Sulfurimonas sp.
GGTCCAGGCGACCCTGAACTTATCACAGTAAAAGGTCAAAGAGCTTTGATGGAGGCTGATGTAGTTTTATACACAGGCTCGCTTGTCCCTCGTGAACTTTTGACATGGTGCAAAGATAGCACAATCATAGAAAACTCTGCGGATATGGACTATGAAGAGATTTTTAACTTTATTCAACTACATCATAAAAAAAAGTTTGTAAGACTTCACACTGGAGACCCTTCTATATACTCAACAACTGCCAAGCAGATAGAGTTTTTAAAAGACAAAGGTATAGAGTATGAAGTTATCCCCGGAGTGACTGCTGCCTTTGCAGCCGCAGCTAGTGTTGGCATCGAGTACACTATCCCCGGAGTTTCTCAAACGATGATAATAAGTCGCATAGAGGGAAGAACACCAAACCCTGAAACTATAAAACAGCTTTTATCAAACAAAAATAGTTCTTTTGCTTTTTATCTTTCTATAAGGTTGATAGCAAGGCTAAAATCAACAGCTTATGAACTAGGGTACGACAAAAGTACACCTTGTTGGGTAGTTGAAAAAGCCTCTTGGACTCAAGAGAAGATATATAAAGGGACTATAGATACTATAGAGAAAGAAGTTTCACATATAAAAGGTGTTGCTTTGATTCTTTTTGGGGACTTTTTAAATCAAAAAGCAAAAGAAGAGTCGCATCTATATAATAAAAACTATAAAAAAGAGGGTACAAAATCCTCAAAATCACTATAAAGAAATAAGATGAAAATAGCAATAGCAAGCATAAATAACCCTAGTTTAGAATCCGCAAAAAAACTTCTGCCAGTTTTAAAAAATCATGAAGCTACGATCTTTAACAAAGCTCAAGAGAGTGATGGTTTTGTAATATTTAATAAAGTAGATGATATTTTACCAACTGCTTGGGCAGAGTTTGATGCCATAATATTTATAATGGCAACAGGAGCAGTAGTACGAAAAATAGCACCCTATCTAAAGGACAAAGCAACAGACCCAGCAGTTCTCATAATGACACTAGACTTAAAAAGAATTATACCTTTAGTGTCTGGTCATTTAGGTGGTGCAAATGAGTTGAGCGAAGAGATAAGTGGCTCATTAGAAGATTGTGTAAACTTTGTTACAACTGCATCTGATCAGATAAAAGTCTTAGCATTTGATATGTTCGCTAAAAAAATGTCTTATAAGATAAGTAACTTAAAATCATTAGCAGAACTCTCTAACAGAATCATCAACAAGCAGATAGTTCAAGTTGTATCATACCCTTCAACTATCGATGAATTAAAAAACTTTGAAGGCTACAAAGAGGGTTCAATAAACTTTTTTTCTCCTGATGACTTAGGAGAGCTTGATGGCTCTATAGCAACTCTCTATATAACACCACAAAAATTAGCAAACTCCTCTTTACAAATCCATCCAAGTTCAATAACTCTAGGCTTAGGAATGAACAGAGATACTTCCTATAAAGAGATAGACCTAGCGGTCAAAAGGTTTTGTTTTGAGCATGGAGTTGATCTTAAAGATATAAGTTCTCTTGCAAGTTTTGAGGCAAAATCTGATGAAGTTGGACTCTTAGAGTTTGCTAAAAAAACAGGTCTGGAGTTGAAGTTTTTTGATGCTGATGAGATAAATACTTTAGAGCAGACCTTCTCTCCATCAAAGGCACAAAAGTTTTTTAATATAAAGGGAGTAGCAGAACCAGCTTCTCTACTAGCATCTAAGAACAAAACACTATTTTTAAGTAAAAGAATTTACGGTGGCATTACAATAGCCGCTTCATTTTAAAGGAAAAACATGGGAAAATTAACTTTAGTTTCAACAGGAGCAGGTGGTAGTAGATACCTAACAAAAGAGGCGATAGAGACAATAGAAGAAGCAGATCTTATAGTTGCTTATACTAAGTATGCAAAAGATCTACCTGACTTGATGAGTGATAAGGAGGTTTTTACAACTCCTATGACAAAAGAGATACAAAGAGTTGACTATGCAGTCGAGGAGGCTAAAAAAGGCAAAACTGTAGCCCTACTCTCAAATGGAGATGCAAATGTTTATGCTATGGGTTCTCTTGTTGTTGAGCTTATAGATATAAAAGATTATTGGGATGATATAGAGTATTTTTCACTTCCTGGCATCTCATCAGTACTAGCACTAGCTAGTGAAGTTGGAGCGCCACTTTCTCAAGACTTTTGCCTTATATCTCTCTCAGATAGACTTACAAGCCCAGAGCTAATACAAAAAAGGATAAAGCTTTGTCTTGAGTGTGATTTTGTTATAGCTATATACAATCCAAAAAGCAGAAGTAGGCTTGACCCTTATATAGGTATGCTAGAAAAACTCTCTATTGTTGAGCCAAGCAGGACTATAGTTATAGCAAGAGACTTAGGAAGACAAAAACAGTTTATAAAAATAACAACTGCTAAAGAGCTTATAGAAGCTGGAGTCCAAAACGAAGAGGTAAATATGTCAACAACTCTACTCATAGGAAACTCCACCACAAAACTAACCAAAAATGGTAAAGTTCTAACACCTAGAGGCTATCTAAACAAATACGACCTAAGTGGAGAGCAAAAAGATGGCTGGAGGAAAGAGAACTAGGGTTTGCTATGCTTAGATGATTATAATATCATATATGCTTTTCTTTAACTACTTGTTTCTTGTGTGTTTCCTTACTCCTAAACTCCTGTTTGGAATGCTTAACTTCAACATATAAGCTTGTTTATGTGTTCCCGTAGAGGATGATGGGAACAAGGAATAACATATATTTTATCTCTATTGGCTAAAAGGAGACAATCCTCTTTATCGTAGAGGTGCAAATCCTTGTGATATATTTGAAACAGTGATGATAAAGAGATATTTTACAAATATTAAATAAAACTGATACAGGGTTGTAAAAAAGTGGATATTCAATCATATGGGTCTATCTGTAAAGCAAAACATCAAGCAAAACATCACCATAATTTTGCTACAATAAGCTCAACTTCAATCAGGATAAATCTATGAAAAAAATACCTTATGGGATAGCAGACTATAAAGATATAGCAGAAAACAACTACTATTTTATAGATAAAACTAAATTTATAGAGAAGCTAGAAAGTTTAAATGAAAGGTATTTAATCTTTTTAAGACCTAGAAGATTTGGTAAATCTTTGTTTATCTCTATGTTGCACTACTATTATGATATTCATTATAAAAATAATTTTAAAACACTTTATGGCAATACTTATATTGGAAATACCCCCACAAAAGAGGTAAACAGATACCTGATTATGCGATTTAATTTTAGTGCATTAGATACGAATGATATAGAGGAGAGTTTTCGAAAATATATTGTTCTAAGAATGAATTCATTTATCAAAAAATATGATTTGGATATTGAAAAAGATAATAATCCTATCATATTATTTAATCATATATTCACTTATGCAGAAGAGAATAAACTTGAACTTATGATTCTCATAGATGAATACGACAACTTCGCAAATAAACTACTTTTAAGAGAAAAAACTGAATACTTAGGACTAGTAAGTGAAAAAACAGCCTCATTTAAACAGTTTTTTACCATACTAAAAACA
>JAERRX010000050.1 GCA_016735225.1 Sulfurimonas sp.
GATTTTTCGAGACCTATTTCTATATTATATATTTCATAGTTTGATTTTAATATGATAATTTGATATAATCTCAACTTAATTTAAATATAAAAAAAACCAAAAGGAAAATCTTAATTATCACTATTGCTTAAAATGGTCTCAATAGTTTTACAAAGTTCCCAGCACTACCTTAAACAAATCTCATTTTAACTTTTTATATTTTCCTAAACAAGCTCACACCCAAACAGCTCCCAACTATTAAACACTAAAACAACTATAAGATACTTCTCTCCTAAGTTATATTGATATAGTTGTTTTGTAGCTTTTGTTGTTTGCTCTTGTAAAACCTGTTTATTATAATCTTTTCTTTTTATATATTTGAGTTCTATATTTTTATTGAATCTATAATTGTTATACCACTCATCACATCGTGAGACTATATACTCTTGCTTCTCTTCAAAATTATAGTATTTTATCATATCCTTTAATTCACTCTTAGTGATACCCACCATATCATTAAAAGTTGCATCTAGAGATATGTTTACCCCTATGTTACTCCCGCTTGTTACATCAAAAAGACTCTTTTAAAATCACTTAGTCCATAGGCTAGTTTTTTTAGTTTTTTATTCATGTGTATTGTATCCTTCTAAATCTCATCTATTTTTAAGATATATCTTATTGCCTAGCTCATTGATATTATATCCAAAATATTATCTCGTTTGAAGAGTTTTGTATAAGTGGCAAGAACATAGAAGATACAACATTGTGAAACTTGACAAAATTAAGGCTTATCTATCATATAGCCCATACCCCTAACATTTATAAGCACATCTTCTTGTAAAAACTTTTTTAGTCTGTTTATCTCTGTTCTTATGGTTGCATTATCTATAATATTTTCATCCCAAGCATAGATGCGAAACTTCTCAAAATCTACTACCATACCTCTATTTCTTGCAAGTAGGTCTATGATTTGTGATTGTTTTTTGCTTAAAACTTGAGGTTCATTTTTAAAGAGCAATATACTATGTTCTTGATCATAACTATAGTTTGCAGATAGTCTAAGATGCACTCTTGGTATCTCTTTATCAACATTTAGCCTATCGATGCGTAAAGTTAGCTCTTTTAGATGAAATGGTTTTTTAAGATAGTCATAGCATCCTATTTTATAAGCTCTAGAAATCTCCTCTATATCTACTAAGGCACTAATATATATAGAGGGTATATGTATCTTAAGTTTGTGAAGCTCTTCTAAAAAACTCAGACCATCTATGCCTGGTACATTTATATCTAGTATAAGTAAATCATAAGCATTTTCTTTTATGGACTCTAGGGCATCTAAGCCATCTAAAAAGCTGTGCATCTGATGCCCAACTTCATCTAAATACTCACAAATAGACTCATTTAACATTATCTCATCTTCTAAAAGTAATATCTTCAACTACTCTCCCATTATTTTAAATCTGTACTTAAATACAGTTTGCTTATCGCTAGAAGATAATGATATTTCTACATCTTCCTCATCGCAAATAGTTCGTATTAGTCTAAGACCGATACCAAAACCGCCACTTGATTTTTCTTCTTGATAGTACTCATCAAAAACTCTTGAAGTATCTTTGATAATTTTTGATTTTGAACTCATTGAAAAGTCAAGGCTTATGCCAACTTTTATTAATTTTACATAAACTATCTCGTTTGGAAGTGTGTATTTTATAGCATTTGTTATTGTGTTATCAACAATACGCTGAAGTTTTGTACCGTTAAAGTAGATATGAGCATCTGCAACATCGGTACTATAGTTAAACTCAACTCTTGAATGTCCAGCAACCTCACTAAAAAAGTCTATGCGAGAGCTAAGATAATCGTGAAAATTTATAACTGTTTTTGGATACTCAACTTGGTCTTTTTTTACTAAGTAACTCAAATCATCATAGATATTAAAAATATTTTTTACCGCAGCTTCTATCTTTGAGAGCTGTCTATCTTTAGGGTGCTTCATCATATAAAGCTCTATAGATGTTAAGATAACACTAAGAGGAGTATTTGTTTCATGAACTGTATAACTTAAAAATTCTTTTTGTGATTTTACTAGGTCAAGAGAGAATTTTCTCTCTTTTTCTAGGTTTTTATTTATCTGTAAAAGGTCTGCTGTTTTTCTTTGAACTCTATCTTCAAGACTTGCATTCATCTCTAAAAGAGCATACTTTTGTGCATTGATCTTTTCTACCATCTTGTTGGCATAACCTACCATTATCTTAAAGTCTTTAAAAAATATAGCATCTGCACTTATAACTTTTTCATTGTTTGCTGCTTGTTCAAAAAACTCTAAAAATTTTTTAGTATCTCTGTTTAGCAGTTTGTTAAAAATCTTGTTTAGCCCTAAAAAAATAACAAACAATATAAAAGAAAGAGTCACGATAAGTAAAACAGTTTTTACCATCAGTGTCTTAAGTTTTTTCTGTTTTTCTTCTAAGATATGTTTTTCTGATAAAATACCTCCATCTATCACATAGCTTTGCTCTAGTGCGAACTCATAATCTTCATACATCTCTGTAGCAAGAAGACCTATAAAAACACTGCTAAAGAAAAACATAATCATAATCGTAAAAATATTTGCTTGTCTTGTTGTTACATTTGTCAATGTTGAAGTAAATTTCATAGTGCCATTATACATAGATTTATAAAATTTAACTATAATTTCCTTACTAAAATTAAAGGTATAAAATGTCAAGAAATTCTGAATTAAAAAAATACGATCTAAGTGCTGATGAATTAGCAAAATTTCAATGGGCAAAAGTAACTACTGCAAAAGGTGTTATATGGCTAAAACTTTTCCCAGAAGAAACACCAAATACTGTTGCAAACTTTGCACATTTAGCAAATACAGGTTTTTATAATGACCTCATTTTTCATCGTGTTATCCCTGGTTTTATGGCTCAAGGTGGTTGTCCTCATGGAAGCGGAACGGGCGGTCCTGACTGGGCTATAGAGTGCGAAACATCAAAAAACAGATCTCTCCATAAAAGAGGAACTTTATCTATGGCTCATGCTGGACCAAACACAGGTGGAAGCCAGTTTTTCATCACCTTTGTCCCGACTCCACATCTTGATGGTGTTCACACTGTTTTTGGTGCTATTGATGAAGATGATGCCGATAGCTTTGCTGTTTTAGATAGTATAGAAGGTCAAGATGCTATAAACTCCATAGAGATTTTAGAAACTAAAGTTTAATATATGCAAGAAAAAACCCTCAAGGAGTTACTATATTAGTCCATATATGCTGTAGTGTAGATGGTCACTTTTTCTTAGAAAAACTTCAAAAAGATTTTCCTATGGAAAAACTTGTGGGGTTTTTTTATGACCCAAATATACATCCATATTCTGAATACCAACTTAGACTTCTTGATGTAAAAAGAAGTTGTAAAAAGCTTGGTATTGAACTTCTTGAGGGTGAGTATGACTTTGAGGCTTGGCTAGATGCTGTAAAGGGTTTAGAAAACGAACCTGAGAAGGGAAAAAGATGCGAAGTTTGTTTTGACAAACGCTTTGATGTAAGTGCTAAAAAAGCTCTTGAACTGGGCGAAAATAAGATAACTACTACTCTTTTAGTAAGTCCACTTAAATCTCAAGAACAACTAAAACAAAGCGGAGATGCTTTTTTTAAAAAATATGGAGTAGAGTTTATAGCGGTTGATTATCGCTCTAAAGGCGGAACTCAAGACCAAAGCAGAGTAACTAAAGAGGAGCAACTCTACAGACAAGACTATTGTGGTTGCATCTATGGTTTAACTATGCAAAGAGAGCAACAAAAACGCCTTATGGACGAGATGTTTTCTCCTGTCTCAGCTCAAATACTGCCAGCATCTATAGAGGAGAGACTAGAGATGTATAAACTAAGAATGAGGTTCGAAGATGAGGGTAAAGAGTATAAAATCATCAAGCAAAAGTTTCTAAATTATAGGCAGTTTTCACTAAGAGTAACGGAGGGTAAAAAAACAAGTATCCCCGCTTATGCACTTTCATATTCTACTTTATCAAGAAAGAAAATTCAAGGAAATAGAGTAAAAGAAGAGGTAAGACTCATTAGCCTAGAAGAGTTCAACAAATCATCCAAAAAAGAGTATGAAAGTATAAGAGAGCTTATATACAATCCTCCTACTTTTGATGAAGAGATGAGAATAAAAAGCAGTTTAAACTCCTGTGCTTATGACCTAAACTCCTTTATAATAGTTGAGAAAATTCCTACAAATAAGCTAACAATAGAGCTAGATGCCTTAACTTATGAAGATGTGAAAGAAAAACTAATCATACTCTAATCATTTTTTTGCTAAAATAACAAAAATTATTTATAAGGCTACAATAATGACTATGGATGTTATGGAAATTCAAAAAATTATACCTCATCGTTACCCTTTCTTACTATTAGACCGTGTTACAGATATTGTTCAAAATGAAACTCTCGTTGGTTATAAAAATGTTACTATAGGCGAAAATGTTTTTCAAGGTCACTTTCCTGATCATCCGATATATCCTGGTGTTTTGATATTAGAAGGAATGGCACAAGCTGGTGGAATTTTAGCTTTTAAAAGTATGGGCGATGTGACAGAAGAAGAGATAGCATCTAAGGTTGTTTACTTTATGAGCATCGATAAAGCAAAGTTTCGCAAACCTGTAAAGCCAGGCGACAAACTAGAGTATCGTATAAGTGTCATCAAAAACAAAGGTAGCATCTGGATACTAGATGGAAAAGCTTTTGTTGATGGTGTTTTAGTTTCTCAGGCTGAACTAAAAGCTATGATAGTTGATAAGTAGGAAACAATATGTCAATAATAACTAAAGTTCAATGCAAGGAGGCACTAGATGCAAGAAAGTAAAATTTCTCCTCAAGCCATCATAGAAGATGGAGCCATCATAGGAAAAAATGTTCAAATAGATGCTTTTTGCTTTATCTCTTCACAGGCTAGAATTGGCGATGGGACAACTATTGCACAGGGTTCTTGCATCTATGGTAAGACAACTATTGGAAAAAATAATACTATTTTTTCTCATGCTGTCATAGGCTCTATTCCGCAAGACTTAAAATTTGCTGGTGAAGATGTTGAGCTTATCATAGGCGATAACAACAAGATAAGAGAGTTTACACTATTTAACCCCGGCACAAAGGGTGGTGGTGGAAAAACTATCATCGGAAGTCATAATCTTTTTATGGGATATGTGCATCTAGGTCACGATGTTATCATAGGAAACCACTGCATATTAGCAAATGCTGCAACCTTAGCTGGACATGTTGAAGTTGGAGACTATGCTGTTGTAGGTGGGATGACTCCTATACATCAGTTTGTACATATTGGCGACTATGCTATGATAGGTGGTGCTAGCGCACTTGCTCAAGATGTGCCACCTTTTTGCATGGCAGAGGGAAACAGAGCATCTCTAAGAGGCTTAAACCTGACAGGTCTAAGAAGAAAGCTATCTCGTGAAGATATAAATGAACTAAAAGCAGCTTATAGAGAACTTTTTGAGTCTGGAAAACCACTCAAAGACACTGCGAGTGAACTTTTAGAAAATACTAAAAACCATTATGTGAATGACCTTTGTGATTTTGTTCTTAAAACAAAACGAGGTATTCCATTTGAAAGAAAAATAATACAAGAGGATAGATCATGACAAGTAGGCATTGTAGTTTTTGTGATGTAAAAGAGAGCGAAGAAAACCCACTAATAGCTGGAAACGGTGTATATATATGTAAAAACTGTGTAATTTCAGCTTATAAAATAATGTTTGGAGATGAAAAACAAAATAGTTCTTCAAACAACACCGAGCTACTTGAAGCAGTAGGCAAGCTTATGACTCCAAAAGAGCTAAATAACTTCTTGGGTGATTATATCATCGGTCAAGAGAGAGCCAGAAAGCTTCTAAGTGTTGCTGTATATAACCACTATAAAAGAATTTTTAAAACTCATGATATAGAGGATGATGATACAGAGATAGCAAAATCAAATGTTTTACTCATAGGACCTACGGGAAGTGGTAAAACTCTTATGGCTCAAACTATAGCTAGAGTTTTAAATGTTCCTATCGCTATCACAGATGCTACAAGTCTTACAGAGGCTGGATATGTTGGAGAAGATGTTGAAAATATTTTAACAAAACTCATTCAAGCAGCAGATGGAGATGTTGAGCGAGCTCAAAGAGGCATAGTTTTTATAGATGAGATGGATAAAGTAGCTAGAATGAGTGAAAATCGTTCTATTACAAGAGATGTTTCTGGAGAGGGAGTTCAGCAGGCTCTGCTTAAGATCATAGAGGGAGCGGAAGTAAATATCCCACCAAAGGGTGGAAGAAAACATCCAAATCAAGAGTTTACAAGTATAGATACTAAAAATATTTTATTTATTTGTGGTGGTGCTTTTGATGGTCTTGAAGATATACTAAAAAGAAAACAAGGCGACAATATCTTAGGCTTTGGACATGAAAAAAAGACTAAAAATGAGCAAAAACCTACTTATGATATGGTTGAGCCTGATGACTTAGTATCTTATGGTCTTATACCAGAGCTTATAGGAAGACTGCCTATCATCGCTTCACTTCAAGAGATCAGCGAAGAAGATATGGTAAGAATATTGGTAGAACCAAAAAACTCACTTGTTAAACAATATAAAAAACTATTTTCAATAGATGGAGTTGAACTCTCTTTTGAAGATGAAGCACTAAGTGCCATAGCCGCAAAGTCTATAAAAAGAAAGACTGGAGCGCGTGGACTTCGTGCAATTCTTGAAGAAAATATGATAGATATTATGTATGAACTCCCAGAGTATGAGGGCTATGAAGTTTTAATAACAAAAGATGTTATAGATAATAACCAAGACCCTATATATATAAAAAAAACAAACAAAAAAACAGCATAAGGCAAAGTAGATGATATTTAACAAACTGATAGGACTTTTTTCAAACGACCTATCTATAGATTTAGGAACAGCAAATACAATAGTTATTGCCAAAGGTCGTGGGATAATTATCAACGAACCATCAGTCGTTGCTGTAAAAACTGAAAAATTTGGTCACTCTAGAGTTTTAGCGGTTGGTCACGAAGCAAAAGAGATGGTTGGTAAAACTCCAGGAAATATTAAAGCTATTCGACCTATGAGAGATGGGGTGATTGCTGACTTTGACATGACTGAGAAGATGATAAGAAAGTTTATAGAAAAGGCTCATGGAAGAAGCTCTCTAATTAGCCCTAGGATTATTATATGTGTTCCTTATGGACTTACTCAAGTTGAAAGAAAGGCTGTAAGAGAGTCGGCTCTAAGTGCAGGAGCTAGAGAGGTTTTTCTTATAGAGGAGCCTATGGCGGCTGCTATTGGTGCTGGTATAGATATCCGTGAACCTCAAGGAAACTTAGTTGTTGATATTGGTGGCGGTACTACTGAGATAGGAGTTGTTAGTCTTGGAGGACTTGTTCTGTCTAAGTCTATTAGAACTGCTGGAGATAAGCTTGATAAGGCGATTGTTGATTATATAAAGAAAAAGTACAACCTGCTTATTGGCGAAAGAACTGCTGAAGAGATTAAGATAAATATAGGAACAGCATCATCTCTAAGCGAAGAATTGACAATGGTAGTAAATGGACGAGATCAAGTTGAAGGACTACTTAGCTCCATAGAGCTTACAAGTGAAGATGCTAAAGAGGCTATGAAAGACCCACTAAAAGAGATAGGCGAAGCTCTTAGAGAAGTTATAGAAAAGATGCCTCCTGACCTCTCTGGAGATATAGTAGATCACGGAATTATATTGACTGGTGGTGGCGCACTTATCAGACAACTCGATAAATATCTATCAGATATAGTAAGGGTTCCTGTCTATGTTGCTGATGAACCTCTTCTTGCTGTAGCTAGAGGAACAGGGCGAGCGCTTGAAGAGATAGACCTACTACAAGAGCTATTTGAGAATGAATAATAAGCTAATTAGCTTTTTTTTACTCTTTACTGCACTCTTTGTGGGTGCTTTTTTTTATACAAATACTATTCAGGCTCCATTTATCTCTATCTTAAACTCTCTTAAGATTAGCTATCATAATAGCACAGAATTTTTACAAAACAATATAGACAAGCATACTTTTCAAGCCAAGCAGATAACACACTTAAAAGAACAGCTAGAAAAATACAAAAGCAACCATCTCGCTATGCAAGAGATGGCATCAGAGCTAAATGACCTTTTTAAAGCCAACTATTCAAAACTCCAAGTAGATCCAAAAGTAGAACTAGTAAGAACTATATCTTATGAAAAGTTTGGTGACTTAAACAGAGTTTGGATAGAGATGCAAGACTACAATGCATCTAAGATTTACGGTCTGACATACAATGAACTAGTTGCTGGCATAGTGATAGAAAAAAATTCTAAAGCATTAGGGCTTTTAAATAGAGATATTAAAAGCACTTATGCTGTCTTTGTGGGTAAAAATAAAGCTCCAGGCATTGCTCATGGAAACAACTCTAAAAACCTACTTGTTAAATTTATACCCGCATGGTTTGAGATAAATACAGGCGATGAAGTTACAACATCTGGACTTGACAATATCTTTTTTAAGGGGCTAAAAGTTGGAAAAGTTTTGTCGGTTATCACATCTCAAGGCTATCAAAATGCCATCATTGAGCCATATTATAAAGCAAATAACCCAGAGTATTTTTATATGATAAGGAGTGTTAAGTGAAATACTTATTGTTAATTGTGCTGATTTTATCAACACTCATGGCAAAAGATGAAAAACAAAAAGTTACTATTGGTGCAGGTCCTTTTATGCAAACTCAACCATATAAAAATGTAGATAATATACTCATAGCATCTCCTGTTGTGTTTTTTGATAATGGCATCGCCTATGTTAGATGGAGTAGAGCTGGAGTCTATTTCTTAGGAGATAGAGATGATGACTTTTCATGGGGTTTATCTGCAACGGTTCAGCCAAGAGTTTATGGCTACAAATCTTCAGATATATCTGGAATGGATGAGAGAAAAAACACACTTGAAGGCGGAGTAGCTTTTAGTGCAAAAGTGCATAAAGCATATATAGAAACGATGTTTTTAACAGATGTGCTAGATAGATATGAGGACTTTATATTTAAAACAGAGATAGGATACGACTTTGAGTTTGAAGGTTTTTCACTATATCCTAGTGCTATCATAGTTTATCAGTCATCAAGTTTTATAAACTACTATTATGGTGTCAAAAAGTCAGAAGAAGAAAGCTCAGGCTTTAAACAATACTCACCAAACAGTGGAGTACAACTAGGAGTTCAAACCTATATAAAATACCCATTTACTAAAGAAATTTCTGCTCTAGTAAACTTAAGAGTTGATAAACTCTCAAACGAAGCTAGCTCTAGCCCTATTGTTAAAGATGACTATATCTACTCTAGTTTACTTTCTCTTACATATTCTTTCTACTATTAAGTTTCTTAGCTAGACCTGCTCTGTCATGGTGAGCATGTCTAAACAATCTAACATTAAGTGCCTTTTAGCTATAATCTCTAAATTTTAAAGATATTTTCAAGAGGTAACAAATGCCAAAACGCACCGATATAAATACTATTTTACTTATAGGCTCTGGTCCGATTGTTATTGGTCAAGCTTGTGAGTTTGACTACTCAGGAACTCAAGCAGTAAAAACACTAAAAGAGCAAGGCTATCGTGTCATACTCATAAACTCTAACCCTGCTACTATTATGACAGACCCAGAGTTTGCTGATAGAACATATATAGAACCTATAAAAGAAGATGTGATTGCAGAAATCATAAAAAAAGAAAAAGTAGATGCTGTTCTTCCAACTATGGGTGGACAAACTGCACTAAATGTAGCTACTTCTATGTATGAAAAGGGGATGCTCAAGGGTGTAGAGTTTTTAGGTGCAACCCCAGAAGCTATACATAAAGGTGAAGATCGTTCAGCTTTTAATGAAGCGATGATAAAAATAGGTATGGATCTTCCCAAGAGTGAAAATGCTTATAGCGTAGAAGAGGCTATAGAAGCGGTTAAAAAGATTGGTTTTCCTGTCATAAGTAGAGCTTCATTTACTCTTGCTGGTGGTGGTTCAGGTGTTGCATATAACATGGAAGAGTTTAAGGTACTAGCAGAGGAAGGCATCTCAGCTTCTCCTGTTGGTGAGATAGAGATCATGGAGTCTATGCTAGGCTGGAAAGAGTATGAGATGGAGGTTATCCGTGATAAAGCAGATAACTGTATCATCATCTGTGCTATTGAAAACTTTGACCCTATGGGTGTCCATACTGGAGATAGTATAACAGTCGCACCTGCTCTTACTTTAACAGATAAAGAGTACCAAAGAATGCGTGATGCTTCTTTTGATATTTTAAGAGAGATTGGTGTAGATACTGGTGGGTCTAATGTTCAGTTTTCTATCTGTCCAAAAACAGGAAGGATGATCGTTATCGAGATGAACCCTCGTGTTTCTCGTTCATCTGCTCTTGCATCTAAGGCCACTGGATACCCCATAGCAAAGGTTGCAACCCTACTTGCTATCGGCTATACACTTGATGAAATTACAAACGACATCACAGGAACTCCTGCCTCATTTGAGCCTGTTATTGATTATGTTGTTACTAAGATTCCTCGTTTTACATTTGAAAAGTTTCCAGAAGCTAAAAACACTTTAAGTACAAGTATGAAAAGTGTTGGTGAGGTTATGGCAATAGGTAGAACTTTTAAAGAGTCTATGCAAAAAGCACTATGTTCACTTGAAACAGACCTTTGTGGTTTCAATGAAATAACAGCAGATACTGAGTTTGTCAAACATGAGATTCGCCGCCCAAATGCTGATAGAGTTCTTTATGTAGCAGAGGGTTTTAGAAGAGGCATGAGTGTAGAAGATATGTTTGATACTTGTGCTATAGACCCTTGGTTTCTTTATCAACTACATGAGATCATAGAAGATGAAGCTGATATTAGCGATGATATATTATTTAGCTCTGAGTTGATGAGAAAAGCAAAAGTTGATGGATTTTCCGATAAAAGAATATCACAACTTATAGAAAAAAATTCTCAAACAATAGTCGATGAAAATGAAGTGTACAAAAAGAGAAAATCACTTGGAGTTTCTTTAGAGTTTAACGAGGTAGATACTTGTGCCGCAGAGTTTGAAGCACTTACTCCATATCTATACTCAACCACAAACATAACAGCATCCCTAGATGCTAAAAACAGAGTGAGTAAAAAAAGAAAGGTTCTCATACTCGGTGGTGGACCAAACAGAATAGGTCAAGGTATAGAGTTTGACTACTGTTGTGTTCATGCTGCTTTTGCACTCAAAGAGATGGATATAGAGTGTATTATGTACAACTGTAACCCTGAAACAGTTTCAACTGACTATGATACTTCAGATGTTTTGTATTTTGAGCCTATAGACCTAGAGCATGTTAGAGAAGTTATAGAAAACGAAGAGCCAGATGGTATCATAGTTCACTTTGGTGGACAAACTCCACTAAAACTAGCAGATGCACTTACAAAGATAGGTGCAAATATCGCTGGAACTCCCTCTAGTGTTATTGACTTAGCAGAAGATAGAGAAAAATTTAGTGACTTTATAAACAAATACAAACTAAAACAACCTCAAAACGGTTTAGCTCGCACTAAAGAAGAAGCTCCTGCTATAGCCCAGAGGTTAGGATTTCCTGTTCTTGTTCGTCCATCTTTTGTTCTTGGTGGTCGTGGAATGAAGATAGTTTACTCACAAGAAGAACTAGCTGGATATATGGCTCTTGCTATATCTGTTTCAAATGAAGCACCTGTTTTGATAGACAAGTTTTTAGATCAAGCTATAGAGCTTGATGTAGATGCTATCTCAGATGGAGATGATGTTTATATAGGCTCTGTGATGCAACACATAGAAGAAGCTGGCATACACTCTGGAGATAGTGCCTGTTCACTTCCTCCTGTAAATCTAAGTCAAGAGATGATCCAAAAGGTCGAGCAACAAACAAAAACCATCGCACTTGGACTTGGTGTTATTGGGCTTATGAATGTTCAGTATGCTATCTATCAAGATGAGATATATCTCATAGAGGTAAACCCACGAGCATCTAGGACTGTTCCCTTTGTTTCTAAGGCTACAGGTATGCCACTTGCTAAAGTTGCTACTCGTGTTATGGTAGGTGAGACTCTAAGAAGTTCACTAGAGTATTATGACAAATATAATATTGTTCAAGACAAAGATGGTCTTTTAAAGCCAAAACTTAAGGGTCATATCTCTGTAAAAGAAGCGGTTTTTCCTTTCCATAAACTTTATGGTGCGGACTTAGTTTTGGGTCCAGAGATGAAGTCCACTGGGGAGGTTATGGGTATAAGTAAAAACTTCGGTGTAAGTTTTGCAAAAGCTCAGTTATCAGCTGGTAACAAGATCCCAACAGAGGGAACTTGTTTCTTGTCTTTTGTTGATAGCGATAAAGTCCATGCTAAAGAGATAGCTCAAGGCTTACATAAACATGGCTTTAAACTTGTAGCAACTAAAGGCACACAACTCATCATAGAACAATCAGGCATCCCTTGTAAAAGAGTTCTTAAGATCTCTGAAGGTCGCCCAAATATCGAAGATAGTATGAAAAATGATGAAATTGCAATGGCTATAAATACCTCAGATAACAACACATCAAAAAAAGATGCTGTAGTTATTCGCCAAGAGATGCTTAGAAAAAGTATTCCATATTTTACAACACTAAGTGCCGCAAGAGCGCTTATATCAGCACTAGATGAGATGGGTGATGGTTCATGGTCAAGCTCGACAGCACTTCAAGACTTTCTCGCTTAAAAAAGAGAGTTGTTCTCTCTCAAAGCGATACAACTGTAGGCTTTTCAAGTCAAGATGCTCCAAGACTACAGGAGATAAAAAAAAGAGGTAGTTCTAAACCTTTTATAAAGATATATAAAAGTTTAAAAAGTTTAAAAAGGCTAGGACCTAGAGTTCCTCAAAAATTTAAAAACAGTTTACGCCGTGCAGAAAAAAGTAGTTTTATAGTAAAAAACATAGCATTTAGGATCATAAACAACTCTTTGGATTCTAAAGTGCTAAGAGATATATCTTGGTACTATTCAACTTCTGCCAATAAAACAGGTGGAAATTTCAATCGTAATTTTTGTGAAGAAAAAACAGATATAATCATAGAAAACAAAGATGGACTAAAAGAGCTAAGCTCATCATCTTTATATAAGATAAATCTCATAAAAAAGGAAAAAATAAGATGACAAAGTTTTTTCAAGCATTTTTAACTGGTGTGTTTTTCACATTTATTTTAGACTTTTTTATATTTTTAGGCATCAAAAAAACATATATTGATCTTTACAATATTGATCTATATTACAATGTTTTATTTATCGACAATCAAAACATATATATCTATCTTTTAGTGAGTGCGATATTGGGCTTTATTATTACCTATGTAGATGATAGCAAATTAAGCTTAGTAGTTGTAGGAGTTTTGTTTGTCATCTCTTTATCGACTCTTGTTCCTTTTGTGGGTCACTCTTTGGCAGAAGTGTTACTTATGAAAAAAAATGTTGAACTAAGAGATAAAAAACATCTGTTTTATGGAGATATATATTATAATGGGAGATATAAAATTTATCTCTTTGATAATGAACTACAAAAGATAATACTACTAAACAAAAAGGATTTAATTAGATGATTGATAAACATATATCAAGTATAGTTAGCGGCATGGCACTTGGCAGTGCTGGTGTTATGATGATGAGTGTCTTAAGTGGTTGCGAAGCTCCACAAGAAAAACAACAAAATCGTTACTTAGTGATAGAACAGCAAGCTAATGGTAAGTATATAGTTGTCGAAGAGATGCCAACAGAGGGACCAAACAGGGCAATCATTCGTGAAAAAGATGCTCAAGGGAACACTCAAGAACGCTTTATGAATGAAGAAGAGATGAAAGCATTGGCAAGTCAAGAATATAAAAAAGTTGAAAATGGAACTTCTGAAACCACACAGAGCGGAAGTGGAGGCATGGGACTTGGCGGAACCATACTAGCCGTGGCAGCAGGCTCACTTCTTGGAAACATGATAGGCAACTCTTTGATGAACAATAAAAACTTTTCTAAAAGAGCTTCTAGTGTAAACAAAAGTGCTTATAGTCGTTCAGCAAGTGCAAAAAGAGCTAGTAAAAGTTCTTCAAAAAAAAGTTTTTTTGGTGGAAACTCTAGGTCATCATCTTATGGTAGTAGGAGTTATGGAGGATGATTAAAATTCAAAAAATAAACCCCTTAGATGATGAAAAGCTTGAAGAGCTAGGCTTCACTTGGCATACAGATAGCGATGGAAGTAAGTATCTAAATGATGAGCTTGTAGTTGTATCTCAAGATGAGGCAGAAGCCTATTATCAGGCAGGAAATGAAGTTTATGATATGTTTGTTGAGGCTGCTCAGTATGTTATAGACAATGAGCTATTTTTTGAACTAGGGATCCCTTTTAATCTTATAGATATGATCAAGCAGAGTTGGGAAAATGATGTTCACTGGCATATCTATGGTCGCTTTGATTTTGCTGGAGGTATAGATGCTAAACCTATAAAACTTATAGAGTTCAACGCAGATACTCCAACTTCACTTTTTGAAACCGCCCTACTCCAATGGGCTTTACTAAAAGAAAACTCTTTAGATGAGGAAAAACAGTTTAACAATGTATATGAGTCAATATCTAAAAATTTTAAAAGATTAATATGTTTAGATGAGGATATATCATCTTTTGATGAAAACTATGATGGTTGGAAAATACTTTTTTCTAGTGTTGAGGGCGATGACGAAGAGGAGGCTACTACAAGGCTATTGCAACAGATGGCTACAGATGCTGGGTTTAACACAAGTTTTGAGTATCTACAAGATGTAAGGTTTGGCAATGATGGCATCTTTGATGCGGATGAAAATAACTATGAGTATTGGTTTAAACTTTTCCCTTGGGAGGATTTGGCAACTGATGAAAGTGAACTTGTTGTAACACTAAATGAGATCATGAACAATCAAAAAGCTATCATACTAAACCCTGCATATACTCTTTTGTTTCAGTCAAAGGGTATCATGAAGATAATGTATGATCTTTTTCCAGACTCTCCATATCTTTTAAAAACCTCTTTTGAGCCACTAGAAAACACAAAACAAGTTGAAAAAACTCTTTTTGGAAGAGAGGGTGCAAATACTAAAATCATAGATGCCAATGGAAATATAGTGGAGCAAGTGGATGGACCTTACGACAACTACAATAAAATATATCAAGAGTATGTAGAGTTTCCTCAAGATGCAAAAAAAGACAAATACCAAGCAGGAGTATTTTTTGCCTATGAAGCTTGTGGACTTAGCTTTAGAAAAGGTGGTGAGATTTTAGACAATATGAGTAAGTTTGTAGGGCATGTTATAGCTTAAAACTAGACTACAACTCTTGCTGTGACCACAAGACCTTTAGAACACTTTGTCATGGCAAGAAACTATATAAGCCCTATAGATTTTTCTGATGCTTAAACTCTGGAACTATCTCTTTTAGTTTTGCTAGCTTATCTTCACACTCTATCAACTCTTTGATATCAGTATTTAACTTATCTATATCATAAGGTGTTGGCTTAGCTACGGTTATAGACTCATAGTCAGTCTTATAGTCACTCTCATCTATAAGTAACTCTTCATAGAGTTTTTCACCAGGTCTCAGACCACTAAACTCGATGTTAATATCTTTTGAACCACTTAACTCTATCATCTTTTGTGCTAGGTCAACTATCTTTATAGGCTCACCCATATCAAGTATAAAAATCTCTCCACCACTACCAATAGCACCAGCTTGAAGAACAAGCTCGCAAGCTTCAGGAATGAGCATAAAGTATCTTGTTATATCTTTATGAGTTACAGTTATGTTTTGCCCTTTTTCTATTTGCGACTTAAACTTAGGGATCACACTTCCACTACTTCCAAGCACATTTCCAAACCTAACTGCCACTATATCTGTTCCTTTGCCGTTTGAGTTTTGAGCATATAGCTCACAGATGCGTTTTGTAGCTCCCATCACATTTGTAGGGCGAACAGCTTTATCTGTTGATATCATCACAAATTTTTGCACCCCATTTTTTATAGATGCATCTATGACATTTTTTGTTCCTTGCACATTGTTTAATATACCTTCATAAATGTTAGCTTCTACTAATGGGACATGCTTGTAAGCTGCCGCATGGATAACGACCTCTGGTTTATGAGTTTTAAAGGTAGCATCTAGAGTGTCAAAGTTTACAACACTTTGCATAACACAAACTGTATCTATATCTTTAAGTTCTTGTTCAATCGCATAAAGGTTATACTCACTATGATCTAAGAGTATTAGCTTTTTAGCACCAAATATTTCACACTGCTTGCATATCTCACTTCCTATACTTCCCCCTGCACCTGTCACTAAAATAGTCTTGTTTTGTAAAAAAATTTTGATGGTTTTTTTATCTAAATCTTTTGGATGGCGAGCGAGCAACTCTTCTACTGAAATATCTTGCAGTTGAGTTGCAAAATCTTTATCTCTTAATATTTCATCAATTGATGGCAAGATTTTTATCTCATCAAAATAGTTAGAAAGGTCATTGTATATATCTTTTCTAACTTTTTTTGAAGCTGTAGGAATTGCCAATATCAGCATATCAAATTTTAAACTTTTTAGAGTTTGTAGAGTTTTCAATGAGTCTTTAGATATAACTTTTACCCCATCTATAGAACGATTTTGAAGTTTTTTATCATCATCTATAAAATATTTAAGCTTGTACTCACTTTGTAAAAATTCTGATTCTAGCTTTATACCAGCACTTCCTGCACCATAGATAACAAGTGACTTAGTCTTTTTGGTATTACTTTTATGTATAAAACTATAGTAAGCATACATGATAAAATTGACACTAAATAGATAAAAAAACAGTTCTGAAACCATAAATGAAAGAGTGATTTTTTTATAAAAAATCGGCATATAGATAAAAAAAGCAACAATATAAACAAGACTTTTTATAAGAAATGTTTTTTGTGATGACTTTGACCATGAAAGTGTATAGTCACTATATATAAACCTAGATGCAAGCATCCTAATAAAGATAACACTTACAACTACATATAGCTCAAATGGCTCATGAAATATAAAAAATGTCCACCAAAAAGTCATAAAAGAAAATGCAATAATTACTAAAAGGTTTAATACTCGTTTATCTATGTTCATTTTATATACTCTTTACAGAACTCTTTACTAGTCATTAGTTGCATATCATCTGCATAGAAATTTTTATCGTTAGAAATTATAAGCTCACAAGCTGATTTTTGTGCTAATACATACTGCAGTGTATCTTCTAAATCTTTAAAATTTTCATTCTCTCTCATAAGATTACAAGTTTGGGAAACTTCTTTATTTGAAAACTCAATAACTTTACAAATTTTATTTATTTGTTCAATACTATGTAATGCATTTTCTTTACTCACTTTTGATAATATATAATAAATAGTAGTAATTAAATCACAACTTGTATATACTTCAATATTATTACGAAGTAAATAAGGGATTATTTTATAACTTTCACTGTATGACAATCTTCTTTCATCATTAGAATCTATAAAAATATTAGCATCAATAAATACTCGCTTATACATCCATATTCGCTTTAATCTCTTGAATAGTTAAATCTCCATAAAGACCAGTGCCACTACCTGCAAAAGCATAAAATGCTTCTAACTTCTCTTCAACAGAGATTTCTTCATATTTATCTTCAATCAAATCTCTAATAACTTGAGACTGAGTAGTATTTTCTCTTTGTGCTATCTCTTTTAAATGCTCTGCAATATCATCATCAAACAAAAAGTTTTTTCTAACTGTCATGGTAAGCTCCTATGTATTATTTATACATATTATATCATACATACAATTTCTAATTCAAGTTGCCTTTTATAGTTTCACAAATTATCTCTACATCATCTTTTGTCATAGTAGTACTACTAGCTAAACATAAGCCATTTTTAAATAACCTCTCACTTGTTCCATCTAAGTAAGTTTTAGCATCTTTAAAAAGTGGTTGCATATGCATTGGTTTCCAAAGTGGTCTTGATTCAACATTTATAGCATCTAGAGCTTTCATGATTTTTTTATAATCAGTATTTTTTAAAGTCAAAGCTGTAAGCCATCTGTTTCCACGGCTATTTTCAAGTTCAGGCATAAATGTAATCTCTTTTATACCGCCTAAAAACTCTTTATACCATTGAAATATCTCTCTCTTTTTTAAAACTCTATCTTCTATTACTTCCATCTGAGCAACACCGATGGCAGAGAGAACATTACTCATACGGTAGTTATATCCATACTCACTATGCTCATAATATATCTCTTGTTCTCTTGCTTGAGTGCTGTAAAACATAGCTTTTTTGATATACTCTTTATTGTCACTCACAAGCATACCACCGCCAGAGGTTGTAAGTATCTTGTTTCCATTGAAGCTATAAACTCCAAAGTCACCAAAAGTACCTGTGTGTTTTTTATGAAATGTAGCACCTAAAGATTCTGCTGCATCTTCTACGAGATATACACCATGAAGCTTACAAATCTCAGCAATTTTTTCTATATCTGCACTCATTCCATAGAGGTGGGTAAGTATGAGGGCTTTAGGTTTTTTATCACACTCCAACAGATATTTATTTAGCAAAGCAGGAGATATGTTCCAAGATTTTTCATCACTATCTATAAATACAGGGTTTGCATTTTGATAAAGTATAGCACTAACAGAGCCTATAAAAGTAAAAGTTGAAGCTAAAACATCGTCACCCTCTTTAACACCTAAAATTCTAAGAGCCAGATGAATAGCTGCCGTTGCACTTGTAAGAGCAAGTGCATTTTTAGCACCCGTATAGTTTTTTACAGACTCTTCAAACTTATCTACATACTCGCCTAGTGGTGCTATATAGTTACTCTGAAAAACTTTTTCTATATATTTGAGTTCATTTCCGCTCATGTGAGGTGAACTTAAAAACAATCGTTCTTTCATACTTGACATATCCTTTTATGGCACAAACAGCTCAGCTTTACCATCTATGACTATTTTATTTCTTACTTTACAAATTGTATCGAAAAATACTCTTCGTTTTTTTAAATCTATCTCTTTTTAGTTATTTCCCTTGCTGGGACACCTACTACTTT
>JAERRX010000120.1 GCA_016735225.1 Sulfurimonas sp.
GTTTAATAAGCTATAATTCTTCAATGAAATATACTCTATTAAACAAGTTTTTAATGAGTATTTTGTATAATCTCTAAAATTTAGATAAATAAGTGTAAAAGAGATAAAAATTGAATAAAAGATTGGCGGTGGCATTTACAGGTCCTTCAAATAGTGGAAAAACTACACTCATACTAAAGGTAGCAAGAAAGTTAATCCATGAGTATAAAAAAGAAGTGGCAATCGTAAAACATGACCCTAGCGATAAGGCGAGTTTTGATGTTGTTGGAAAAGATAGCTATAAGTTTTCTGCTACTGGAGCAGAGGTCATAGTAACCTCCCCTGCTAGAACAACATACTTTTCTAAGAAAAACAAAGACTTAGATGAGATGGTACGACTGTTTGATAAGTTTGATATCTTACTCGTTGAGGGTCTAAAAACCTTAGACCTTCCACGAATTAGTATATTTAGAGATAGGCTAGATAGTGATTATTTTCCCTATATGAATGCTTTGGCGATTGACGATAGCATCAATATCTCAGAGTATGAGATACCAACCAATGTTGATATACTAGACCTAAACAATAGTGAAGATATAATATCTTGGATATTTAAAAATGCAAAGGAAATATAGATGACTGATATATTTGAAGCGATTCAAAAAACCGCAAAAAGAATTAAAAAAGCGATAGATGTAAAAGATATAGGCTACTCACAACAAGCAAATGCTTCTGGGGAAACTCAACTACAGCTAGATATAAAGTGTGATATGATCATAGAAGAGGAGTTTTCACAGGTAGCATCTATCCACACAATAGCGAGTGAAGAGAAAGAAAAAGAGATGCTACTTCATGAAGATGGCAAGTATTTTATAGCTTATGACCCCTTAGATGGTTCCTCTTTAGTGGATGTAAACCTTAGTGTTGGTTCTATATTTGGCATCTATGAAAATGCTTTTGGAGCAAAAAATATGGTGGCATCTTGCTATGTTGTTTTTGGACCTCGTGTTGAGATGGTATTTGCTCACAACAAAACAAAGCTTCACCTACTTCAAGGCGAGGACTTTGAGTTTGTAAAAGAGATACACCTAGATGAAAAAGGGAAGTTAAATGCCCCTGGTGGTACTCAGAAAAACTGGACACCTTATCATAAAGAGATGATAGATGGGTTGTTTGGAGAGGGTTATCGCCTTAGGTATTCTGGTGGCATGGTTCCCGACTTGCATCAGATATTGCTTAAGGGTGGCGGTCTTTTTAGCTACCCTGCTACAAGTGATCTACCTAAGGGAAAACTTCGTAAACTTTTTGAAGTCTTTCCATTTGCCTTTATATATGCTACTGCTGGCGGAGAAGCTATAGATGGTAGAGTTGACTTGATGGAGCTAGGATATGAGCATATACATGACACCTCTCCATGTTTTTTTGGTTCAAAATATGAGATAAACAGAGTAAAAGAAGTTTATGCAAGAAACACATAGCCAAGTAGCAGATAAGTTTGAGCTTCATTTAGATGAGATGATAGATAAGCTTCAAACCTGCCAAAAAGAAAAAAGCTTAAAAACTTGTAGTTTGTGTGAAGAGTATCTAGCTTGTGAGTTAAGAGATGACTATATAAAGTCTGTTTATAACAGTATGTCCAAGGGTGAAACTGGCGGATTTGAATTTTGATGGTAAATAAAATTAAGGAAGATGATTTTGAATAAATATATAACAACCCCTATCTATTATGTTAATGGAGAGGCTCATATTGGGCATGCATATACAACTTTTATGGCTGATACTATGGCTAGATATGAAAAACTAAAAGGATATGACACTTACTTTTTAACAGGTACAGATGAGCATGGTCAAAAGATCGAAGAATCTGCAAAAAACAACAACAAACCAACTCAAGAGTTTGCAAATGAGATAAGTGCAAGCTTTAAAAATCTATGGGATGAGTTTGATATAGACTACGATAAGTTTATAAGAACTACCGATGCCGACCATAAAGTAGGTGTACAAAAAGCTTTTGAAGTTATGCACTCAAATGGTGATATATATAAAGATTTTTATGAGGGTCACTACTGTGTAAGTTGTGAGACTTTTTTTCCAGAAACACAACTTATAGATGGTGAGTTCTGTCCAGATTGTGGAAGAGCAACTAGTACTGTAAAAGAGGAAAGTTATTTCTTTAAGCTTTCTAAATATGAAGATGCTTTACTAAAACACTATGAAGAAAACCCAGACTTCATTCTCCCCCGCTCCCGTGCAAATGAGGTTATAAACTTTGTTAAGGGTGGTTTAAGAGACCTATCTGTAACTCGTACATCTTTTACTTGGGGTGTGCAGCTTCCTGAGTCTATGAATGATAAAAACCATGTTATGTATGTTTGGCTAGATGCTCTCATGAACTATATCACAGCATTGGGCTATGGAAATGATGAGGAAAATATGAAATATTGGCCAGCATCTACACAAGTCGTAGGTAAGGATATTCTTCGTTTTCATGCTATCTACTGGCCAGCATTTCTCATGAGTCTTGACCTACCTCTTCCTGAACATATCGCTGCACATGGATGGTGGACAAGAGATGGCGAAAAGATGAGTAAATCAAAAGGAAATGTTATCTCTCCAAAAGAGGTCTCAGATGCTTATGGAGTTGAAAACTTAAGATATTTTATGCTTAGAGAAGTTCCTTTTGGTCAAGATGGTGATTTTTCTCAAAGAGCCTTTGTAGATAGAATAAACTCAGAACTTAGCAATGACCTAGGTAACCTTTTAAACAGAATTATCGGTATGAGTGGAAAATACTCTGACTTTGAGATAGATAGTGTTGATGTAGAAAAATATCACTCCAAAGAGTTAGATGCTATGAATATAGCTCTTGATAACCTAGATGCATTTATGCAAAATATGCAAACTCATAGATATTTAGAGGAGTTATGGAAACTTTTTGCTATAGGAAACAAAGCTATAGAAGAGCATGCTCCTTGGGTAAAAATGAAAGAAGATAGAAAAGATGAGGCATTAGCGACTGTTGCACTTGTTGCAAATATTTTAGCTAAAGCATCTATCATGCTTAGTCCTGTTATGCCAAAAACTACAGCAACTATATCAGATGCTCTTAGCTTTGAGATAGATAACAACAGTTATAAAGAGCTTATCTTAGGAAAAAAATTATTAAAATTATTTAATATTAAAAAAGTTCCACCTCTTTTTCCTCGTATTGAAGAGATTTTAATGCCAGAGGCTCCAAAGGCTATGCCAGATGACAAGCCAAATGATAAAATGAAAGAGGATATGAAGGTAAAAGAGCAAGCTCAAGATGATAACCTTATAGAGATAGGTCAGTTTTTCCAAACATCATTGAAAGTGGGTACTATTGTCGAAGCCCAAGAGGTTAAAAAAAGTAAAAAGCTTTTAAAATTACAAGTAGATTTAGGCGAAGAAACAAACAAGCAAGTTGTTGCAGGTATAAAAGAGTTTTATAGTGCGGAGTCGCTTGTTGGGACGCAAGTTTGTGTTGTAGCAAACTTAAAACCTGCAAAACTTATGGGTATGGTTTCAGAAGGGATGCTTCTTGCTGCTAAAGATGAAGATGGTCTATGTCTAGTTAGACCTGAAAAACCCAAAAAGGCAGGCACAACTATTGGATGAGACTAGAAAACTTTTTAACACTTACTCGTGCTGAGCTAGTCAACGAGCCTTGCATAAGCAACTTTGAAAATATTGTATTTGAGGCACACAAAGTTAAAAGAGGTGACCTTTTTTTTAGCTTTGATACAGATAGTATTGACTTAGCTGTTCAAAACGGTGCTTATGGCATCGTTTTTGATAGACCTACTCTCATAAGTGATAAAGAGATTGCTTGGATAAAAGTTAAAAACCTTAACAATGCAGTAAAAAGACTTCTTCGTTTTAGGTTGATAGAAAAAGAAGTGATAGCTTATGAGTGTGGTGAGATTGTCTTAAAACTTGCCTTTGAAGTTATTACTCAAACAAACTTTTTAGTTATTCGTGGAGATATGAGAACTATCTTCAAGTCTCTTTGGCATTTAGAAGATAGGGCAACGGTACTATTTTGCCCTGCCCTAAACCCTAAAGATATGTTTGCAAATGTAAAAACACTACCAAAAACTGCTATACAACCCATAGAGATAATGGAACAAACACTTTTTGAAACATCTTTTATATATGATAATATTTTTTACGAGAGACAACTTATATCTCCATTTTTTATGCCCTACCTTGAAGAACTTTTACACCTTCTAAAAAACCTAAAAATAAACTTTAGACTAAGAAAATTTACACCAATAGAAAACTTTGAAGCAGTTTTTATAAATAAAAACCTTGAGATTAAGAACTTTGGAACAAGCGATAAAGTTCTTATTTTTGAACCAAACATAGATCTAATAGATAGTGAGATAGACTTTTTAAAAGCAAGAGCATCTTGGGCGGATATCATCTTTGTTTTACCTTATAGCATAAAGAAAAAAGAGGGTAATAATATATTTATTTACGAAAACAAAGAAGATATTTTAAATATTTTAAGAGAAAATAACTTTCATTTTGCTCTTATTGTGGGTGTAAATAAATCAATCTTAGATAAACCCCCACTTTATCAGACTCAACTGACTCTGTTTTAAAATTTATATTAGCTTAAATTGTCGGTTATTTGTGCTAATCTGCAAGTGGCTCTTACAGCTATAATCAATCCTGCTCCTAATACTACCATTAAAAATGCTTACTAAAATTTTTAAAATTATCAGACTGAACTAATTTAATATCAGTTGATATCTCCGCAAAGTGTTTTTTAGCACATGAGAATGATCAAAGTTAAAGAGAAAATCTCTGGTTATTTGCTAGCTTTAAAGGTGGTTTGACAAATCTCTTGACCTTCAAATATATCTACTATTGAGCTTGTCGCTCTATCTTGGTAATCTAAATTACTTTCAAATTGTATTTTCACTACCACACTCCAATTCATTTTTCAACTCTTCTAAAGATGGAAGATAAAGTTTGTATTTACTTGCAAAAATATGTTCATTATATTCAGGAAGTGTATATTTTACAACATTATCATTCTTTTCACTACATAGCAATATGCCTATAGTTTTATTATCAACTTCCTTTTTTATCTCTCTATAAAAGAAGTTAAAAC
>JAERRX010000127.1 GCA_016735225.1 Sulfurimonas sp.
ATTTTTGTTTTCTTGAGGATATTATAACAAAATTAATATTTTATGCCAAAGGATGACAAACTTCCACAGTTTCCTTTAAGTCTTGCCTTTGAATATGTGTGTATATCTGAGTAGTCATCAAAGAAGCATGTCCTAACAATTCCTGCACAACTCTTAGGTCTGCTCCACCTCTTATAAGCGATGTTGCATAGGAGTGACGCAATACATGAGGAGAAACTCTTAAATATTTTTGACATATCTTATAAGCAGAGATTCGACTCAATTTAGCCCCTTTGTAGTTGCACCATATATATTCACTATTGGATACTCTTTTTTGAAGATATATTTCTATAGCATCTAGGGCAACTTTAGCGACGGGAACTACTCGCTCTTTTTCGCCCTTTGAGTGTCTTATGTGTAACCAACCCTCTTGTATATCTTCTCTTCTTAAAAGTAGGCATTCGCTGATCCTTGTTCCGCTAGCAAACAAGAACAATAGTAAAGCATAGTCACGAAGCCCAAGCCAACTAGTTGTGTCTATGGCATCTAGGGAGTTTTGTATAGCTTTGTACTCTAAAGATTTTGGAAGTAGTTTTGGAAGTTTTGCAAACTTGTATTTTGTTTTTTCATCTTTGTATTGACTTTTATAACAAAAATCAAAAAAAGCATTTAATGCGGATAGTTTTCTGTTTAAGGTTCTTTTATTTTTATACCCACTAAGTGCATTTAAGACTCCATCTTGGTCTAAATTTATCAAAGAAATATTGGAAATTTCTTCGATTTGTAGTAGGTCTCCTCGGTAAGCATCTACACTTCTTTTGCTAAGGGCTTTTGTGATGCTTATATATTCTAAAAAAGCCTCTAACTCATTGCTCAAGCGAGATATACTCATCATCTACATAAAACATCTTATCTGCTACAAAAACATACCCATCTTTAACATCTACTTCATAGACACTATACTTTTGTAAATCTTTTGAAAGCTCTATGATATAGCCCTCTTTTTCAAGTGCATAGAGTTTATCTTTATAAAATATCAAACCTAAAAAGTGAGCAAATGGAAACTTAACCTTTGCATTTACTTGTAGGTCTGGTGTCAAAGAGATGATCTCACCTTGTTTAGTTGCTATATATATATCTGTATCATTGTAGGTTATATCTCTTATCTCATAACTTTCTCTTGTCTCTTTTTGAGCCATAGAAAGTATTTTATAACCTGTCGCCGCTATGAGTTTTGAGTCAACTACATGAAAATCTATGATATTGTTAAAGTGATCTTCTGAGGATACTATGACTGTTCTTAGCTTCTTTTTAAGTTTAACATTTACAATAACCACCTTTCCATCAAGAGTTAAAAATACAACTAAGCCATTCATAAAGTATGGGTTTACTATCTTAGCATCTACTACTATTGGAGTGCTACCTTTTATCTTAACAAGAAGAGATTTGTTTGAGATGGAATACAAAGCCATCTCGTTATCTGCAAACAAAACTGCCAGTATATTATCTTTTATACTTGCTCCTGCTATAGTTTTTTTAAGGTTAAAAGTTTTTTTCATAGACTCATCTTCTATGAAAGTGATACTAAGTTTCCCATCTATATTTGAGCTTATAATCCAGCCATCACTACTTCCAAGAAGCCTATAAGACTCATCAATCTTAACTTCAATAGCTCCATCTTTTAGTAAAACTTTTCTGTTTTGAAGCATCGCTACATCGGAAGAAACATCAACTATTTTTTCTTTACTTGAGCCATGAAACTTCCAGTCATCTTTTACTACTTTTGGTGTATAGACCTCTTTTGAACTGCATGCTCCAAAGATAAAAGCGATCATAAATAGTGATAGTATATTTTTCAAAATTCTATTTTACACCATAATGAAGAAGTGCAGATGCTATTTGTGAAAATGATGACTGTAGTGGTACTTTTTGCAAAATCTTATGTGCTTCATCTATCTTAGAGTCACCCATAAGAATAATAGCACTTTGAACTAAGGCTAAATCTCTATAGACAGCATCCTCTTTTTTAGAGTATCTAGCTAAAGACTTTATATCTTTGTTGTTTTGTGCTAGTTCATAAGAGGTTAGATCTTTAATCATAAATGCTGAAGATTTTTTAACCTCTTTTAATGTTATAAAATCCCCTTTTGCGATAGCTTGTGAATAGATCCAAACATCATATAGGTTTGGAGAGCTACTTTTTAAAGCTAAAAGAGCCTCGGCATTTTTTGCATCTATATGAAGAGCCTCAAGAGCCTCGTTTGCAGAGGTAACTTTTCTTTGCTTATTTAAATCATAAGCTAGATTTGCACCAATCAAAGTTATGATCACAACTACCGATGCTATCATCTTAAATTTATATTTTTTTATAAATTTTTCAGTAATGACCGCTTTTTCAAAAAACTTTTCTTCAGAATTCAACTCTTCTTTTACCATGCCTATATCATTTTTTAAACTCAAAAATATTCCTTATTTCAAATAGTTTCAAATAATACCCTTA
>JAERRX010000023.1 GCA_016735225.1 Sulfurimonas sp.
ATCTTTGCACCATGTCAAAAGTTCACGAGGGACAAGCGAGCCTGTGTATAAAACTACATCAGCCTCCATCAAAGCTCTTTGACCTTTTACTGTGATAAGTTCAGGGTCGCCTGGACCAGCTCCTACAAACTTAATCATTTTCTTTTTTCTTTATGATTATCTGGTGCATAATTCTCTCAGGCTCTGGCATCAGCAAGCTCATCTTATAAGTAGTTAAAGATATGCTTTTTATATCAAACTTTATCTTTGCATCTTTTAGTACGGTTATAGCCCTTGTTAGATGCTCTAGTGTTACAAAGTTTGCGACCATTAAGCCATCTGCATCTAGTCTTGTGTAAAGATAGTCTAGCTCACTTATAACCTTTTGACCACCTCCACCTACAAAAATTCTCTGTGGTCTGCTTTGTTCTTGCTTGTAAAGCTCACTCGCTTCACCAATATATAGTTTTGTGCTTAGGATTTTATGAGCATAAAGTGAGTTTTCTATCATCTTTGCTCTTTTTTCATTTTTCTCAAAAAGTATGCTTTTTGTTTTGTATCTTTTATAAGCATCTATACTTACAGAGCCACTACCAGCACCAACATCCCATAGTAGTTGATTTGGCTGTAGATCAAGGTTTTGAAGAGATATGTGTCTTTTATAGCTTTTAGTTATCATACCATTTTCATGTTCTATGGAGTCTTCACTTGAGATAGTTGGAAGTGTTTTATAGTTTCTTTTTATCAAAAGTGAAAAGGGCATTTTTGGAGGGTTTTGTAGCATCTCATCTAGGTTTGTTTTTGAAAATCTCTCCTCTTTATATCCAAACTGCTCTCCAAGAGTGATAGAATAATCATCATCTCCTAGGTAAGAAGTTGCCTCACTTAGTAATGCAGGAGTCTCTTCATCACAGACAACAAAAGTATAGTCTTTTGTCAATAAATTTTCCAAGTCAATATCTGTTTTTCCATGCAGACTTACAATGCCTGTTTTTATGAGAGATACACCTTCATTTGCTAACATATAGTTTAAAGAAGAGGTGTTATCTATGACTTTAAAAGCTATGTTTTCTTTTTTTAAAACATTTAAGATTAAGATAGCACCTGAAAAAAAAGTAGGTGAGCCGCTAACTATATATAAGATCTCTCTATCTAAGTTTTGTAAGATAGCCTCTTTTATAAACTTAAAACCTCCCTTTTTTACATTACTCAAATCTGTTTTATAATTTTGATCGCAAAAGATTATCTCATACTTGTCAAATTTTAAATTTAGATGATCAAAATTGTACTCGCCCATACCAGAGCCTGCAATAGTTACCATTTTAGTTCCTTTTTTACTATATCATTACCTTGAAGAGTGATGATATTTAACTGTTTTATATCTATGTCTAGTTCTAAAAACCATTTTTTAAAACTTTTAGCTGATTTATATCCTAACAAACTTGTAAAGAGTTTTGTTTGTTCATCTGTTAGCTTTTGTAAAACTGCTTTTAATGTTACAAACTCTTGGTTTTGTAGGTCTATATCTAGCTCATCGTTTAGCCAAGAAAAAACCTCATCAAAATCTATGCCCCCAAAACGGTTATGTGTATTTTTGCACCCTTGAGCAATTTTACACATTTTTGCCACACTTGTTATGAAGACCACTTTTTTAAACTTTGTATTTTTTAACATTTTTGAAGAGTCATATATAAAGTTTCCTATCTCAACAACTTGTTCTTCATCGTAGTGAGCATTTGCATAGTCATGAGCTGTGTTTCCTAAAGTAAAAACTATGATCTCATAAGAACTAGCATCTATAAACTTTATCTCTGTATCTATGCTATCAAGATATGCATCTGCTGAGATGGGCTTTACTATGCCTCTTGTTCCAAGTATAGATATGCCACCAATGACCCCAACTTTTGCATTTGCAGTTTGTTTTGCTATCTCTTGTCCATCTATTACACTAAAAACAAAGTGCAAATTTGACTCTTTGTTTTGTTTTATAATATCCACAGCTACATCTTGCATCATCTTTAGGGGAACTGGGTTTATAGCTGGAAAATTTGCTTGAATTTTTAAGCCAGGTTTTGTAACTATGCCAACACCATCTCCACCATAAATAAAAATTTTTGTATTTTTTACTTCTAAAAGTGAAGGTTGTTGAGTTTTTAAACCTTTTGGGGGTTCTAAAAACAACTCTATATGGATGCTACAGCCTTTTGTAACATCAAGGTCATCATTATCAACTTTAATAGTACTAAAGTGTAGCTTTTTTTCTTGCTTAACTTCGATCTTAGCATCTATAGAGTTTTTCAATCTAAGCTCAAAAGTATCAACTATTATATATTCGCAATATTCTTTTAAAACAGCCCCAAAAACTGCCGTAGCATGAGTTCCAGTCGTGTAACCACTGCGGAGTTCTTTTGACATCTAAACTTAGTTATATACTTTCATAGGTATAAAAGAGTCCTCATCTAGTCTATCTTTAAGTGGCTCTGAGTCTGATAGAAGTTTAAATATTTTTCTCCATTGCTCATCCTTATATCTATGAGTTTGTTTTAGCCAAAGCCCATTGTTTTGTAGGTTTCCATTTGCCATAGTATTTGTTGTGACTTGTGCAACAGCTCTAAACCTACAAGCACCATTGCAAGATGTGCGAGTCACTTTTATGCGGTTTTTGCCCTTGTTTAACCCCATATCTTTTACAATATCTCTAAGATGAACTGACTTGTCTTGCTTATGTGCCTTATGGCATCTCTCATCATCACAAACAAAAAGAAGGGATTGGTAGTGCATAATAGGGCGACTTGCATCAAAGTCAACTGGTTTGCAAGCATAGCCATCTACTACTTCATTTCCCATATCATTGATCTTTATATTTTTACTTTCCATTGTACTTTCCAAACTCTGTATCATAGTCTTTTATAAGTCTATAGGCTGCATGAAGAGAGGCTACAACCATAGTAGATGCTCCATAGCGACCCTCAAGTATCACGCCCTCAACTCCAAAGTGATTCATAAATTTTTTGCCATACTCTTTAGACTCCACCACATTTACAAAGCCAACAGGAAAGAGAAGTAAGATGACATTGTCAAGGTTTATGTTTAGTTTTATCAGTGAGTTAATTGCTGCATATATAAATGTTGGAGCATTTCCACAGGCTAAAACCATAGGTTCATCTTTAAACTTTTCTATAGCAAGCTCAACTGCTGCATAGGAACGAGTTGTTTTGTTTTTTGCAGCCATCTCAAAAACTTCAGGCTCATTTACATAGCATATAACTTCATTTTCATACTTATCTAGGTAAAATTTACTAAGCCCTGAGCGGATCATATTTGTATCTACTATAAGCTTTGCTTTTTTCTCTAGCAACTCTTTTAGTTTAAGCATCGAGTTTTTAGAAAAGTAGATATTGTCTATTATCTGCTCAAAGCAGGTAGTTGTGTGTATGAGTCTTTGCACTAAAGCTTTTTCATCCTCATCAAATCTATCAAAGCCATCATACTCCACAGCTTCTGCTTCTATCATCTCAAATGATTTAACACTTATCTCATCGCCAATATTTATAGGTGGTTCTTGTAGTTTAAAATTTTTCATATTTTTCCATTTTTTATTTTTAAAACACATTTTGTACTCTCCACATCGTGTGAAGATATGTTGCTGTAATCTTATCATATTTATAGCCACCATCTTTTATAAGTTTTTGAGATGACTTATATAACCCTATAGATGCCTTTGGAGAGTTGTCAATATATGAGTAGTGAAAGGCATGACCTTTTTGTTTTTTTTGTGTTTTATACTCAAGTGAGTAGTAGTATCCAAGTCGCTCTCTTTTAGCACCTAGCTTAAACTCTATATCTAAGATACCACTCATCTCTTTATCATCTATGTTTTTACCCAGATATATCAGCCCTGCACACTCCGCATATATCTCTTTTTTCATATCTGCATGTAAGATGAGTGAAGCTTTAAATCTATGTGAGTTTTTTACTCTCTCATAACTCTCATCAGTTTCAACATAACCACCTACTATAACAACTATATCAGCATCTATGGGTATAGTCTCATCTTTAGTAGAGTCTATAAAAACAAGCTCTTTGTAAAGCTCTTTTAAATACTCAACATTATCATGATAAGCAAAAGAAAAGTTTTTATCTCTTACTAAAGCACACTTTTTATCTTTTTTCACAATAGCCTCAAAGGGGTACTCTTTTGGTCTATACACCTCTATATTCATCATCTTTTCTAGTAGTGGGATATCTATGTTTTTTACTACATCTTTAGCAATTTTTGCTAGTTCTTTGTTGTCTAGCTCTTCTAGGTCTAAGCCTAGATGCCTAGAAGATATACTAGGTAGATTTTTCTCTATCCATCCGACAACCTCCACCCCTTTACACTCCAGATCTATATGTTTTTTTACTAAATCGTAGTGCATTTTTGAGCCTATTTTGTTTAAAACAACAGTTTTTATAGTGTTGTCTTTTCTAAAATTTAACAAGCCATTTAAAACCGCACATATAGTTATATAGCTCCCTCCTGCATCTAGTATAAGAAGGGTTGGAATATTTAGTATTTTTGCTACATCATAAGCACTAGAGTTTTTATCCATACCATCATAAAAGCCCATAACCCCCTCGCATATTGCTACCTCTTTATCCATGTAGTTTGAAAATATCCATCTTATCTGCTCATCATTCATCATAAAACGATCTAAATTAACAGATGGGTAGGATGTTATTTTTTCGTGAAACTGAGGGTCTATAAAGTCCGGACCTATCTTAAACGGACGAACTCTATGCTTAAAATGATGCAAGAGTGCCATACTCAACAAAGTTTTACCTTGAGATGATGCGATGGCAGAAATAACTAGTGCTTTTTTCAATTTATTTACCTATAATTATAAAAAATTTGGATTTTATATGAAACGATATAGGCATTATAACAAAGGTACGGCAATAATTCTCTCCTGTTTTGGTTCAGTTATAGAACAAGATAGATATTTTAGCTTTGAAGAGTATATAAAAAAAGCTTTTAAGAATATCGATATTTTTACAGCATTTTCTTCAAAAATGGTTATAAAAGAGTTGGAAAAAGAGGGACAAACTTATAAAAATCTTCCTCAAGTTATGGCAGATGTAGATATGTTGGGGTATAAAAGATATATAGTAGTTTCTGTCAATATCTTTCCAACTGATGAGCATGAGGTTTTAGTGCGAATAGTAAAGGGGTTTAAAAACTTCTCTCTAGCCAACATCCGCTATACAAACCCACTACTTCATAAGACAAAAGAAACATCACTTTATCTTAAGCATCTAGATGAAACTATAAGAAATAGTGAGGAGCATATAATAAACCTATATGTTATTCATGGTGTTCCTGTTCTAAACCTTGGCGGTTTGGAGTCTGTTTCTTATACGGCTGATTTTTTAAAGATGATAGATGAGAATAACCTTACATGCTCACTAGAAGGAGAGTTTCCTTTTTATGCGGTTAAAGATGCTATAAAAAAAGAGATACTAAAGCGAACAAAAGAGAGACCAGACACAAAGGTTCAAGTAGTTCCTATGCTTTTAGTTAGTGGAAACCATTACTTCAAAGATATGATAGAGATTTGTGAAGAGATAGGTGAGTATTGTAACTCTAGTATCGTTTCTCCGCTTGATGGGAGTAAAAAGTTTAACCTTTTGGGTCAAGATGAAGTCAGAGAGATATTTAAAAGTAACATCGAAGTTGAGATAAAAAAACTAGGGCTTTTATAGCCCTAGAGTTTATGCTTTAGAGTAGAGTCTTTTTTCTACTAGATTTGTTTTGTTAAAGGTAGTTTTTAAAGCTTTTGCAAATGCAAGAACAGCTAAGTCCGCAAAAGGCTCTATGATAACCACTAGCATATAAGCAGAACCAAAACTAACTATAGATGCTAGGTTTTGCTCTGCAAAACCTTGACCATAAATCGCCCAAAATGCTACCCATGAAACTATACCTGCTTGGTAAGTAAGTGAAAGTTTTAAAACTTGAGAGTATTTTAACTCTGTGTATGGCATATCTTTAGGTATGATTTTTCTAGCCATATAAGCTATACCCATCATAGGAACAAGAAGTGTAGTAATATTCATACCATACTGTGGCAGGTCAAACTGTGCAAAGAAAACACCTTGGACTAGAAGACCAAGAGCTAAACCAACACTAGCAGGTGCTAAACCAAACAGTAAGAACAAAGTAGATCCTAAGATCAAGTGAACTTCAGAAACTCCAATAGGATAGTGAGGAAAAACCTCAAAAAATGTGAAAACTAAGATAGTTGAGATCATAGCCTTTAGTAAAAAAGACAACCCCCCATTTTCTTTAATATTTTGGTATGAAAACTTTGCTGTTGCTAAAAAAGCAGCTCCTGCTGTAGCATAAGAGAGACCTATCTTAGCGGCATCTACCATGTGTGGTTCTATGTGCATTCTAATTCCTTAATAATTTTTAAAATTGTAACATATTTTATAAAGAGATTTCCACTATATTGGTTAAAAGGGGACAATATACTCCTTATACAAGCAATAAGCATATTTCTGCTTTAATTTTATATATTTAACAGTACAATAACTTTAGTTACTGCTAATCCCTAAATAATTTTTTAAGCATTATTTCTTGGAATAATAGATTTAAATTCTTCTTTGTTTATGTCATTTATAAATTCTATATCTGGGTTGATGGATAATACACGCCTTATCCCACTCCCTCTGCCTGTGTAGGGTAAAATATTGTTACAAATTCTATCTAGTGTTTGATTTCTTCTTATAGAGGTGCCAAGTTTTATTTTTTCAACAGTCAGTGAGTTGTAGAGTTTTCCAGGGCTTATAATCTCTACTCTATCATAAAATATAAATATTTTAATAGAGCTATTGATATGATAGTCTCTATGTACTAGTGCATTTACTACAAGCTCACCTATAACCTCATGTGATATTTCTGGTACTCCATTTGAATTAAAATTTTTATCTTCTTGCCTATTTGTCATATTGCTTTTTATAAAATCAGTCGCTTTTATATATAGAGTTTCAAAATCTCCATAAGCTCTTCTTTCATTTATATATTTTGTGACAGATATATCATTACCATCAAAATAACAACAATCAATATAAAATGATTTATTAAATCTTTGAGTGTCTAT
>JAERRX010000056.1 GCA_016735225.1 Sulfurimonas sp.
TAGGGAGCTGTCCGTAAACTCTGCTCTTATGTCTAAAATATTTTGTGCTTTTTGTTCTACTGCTGATTTGTTTTTATCATTTACATCTTTTGGGAATGGGTAGTTGTTGTAAACTAATTCATTTGAATATCTATAATCACTTTTAATTCTTCCACAAGTATATTTAACCCAAGTCATGTGCATAATTGATGTTAAAACTGAAAAATGAAATAATGATGCATTAGAAACAACACTCATTGTATTGTTTGCTACTACATTTTTATTTAAATATGCAAATGGAATATAAATTCTATTACCTGATGTATTTAATGGTATACCAACATAGTCATTTTTAGGTTGTCTATTTTCTCCAAATAATGTTGGATAATCAGCAAGTTTCTTTGTTGCCCCTCTCGTACTACTTTCTCTTAAAGTTCTTACATTTTCAATTCGTTGCTTGACTGATGGCATTAATTTTAAGTCATTTGGACTTAAATCTTCAAGCCATAGACACCATTTTGTTTTACCATTTAAAAATTCACTTGCACTTAATAATTGTTTTATGTATTTTTCTGATAATGGTTCATTTTGTATTAACCCTTCTTTTTCTTCATCTGTTAGCAAAAAGTTTCCACCATCATTTGGCATACTTCCAAAAGAAATATTTGGAACATCACCTAACGGTTTTCTTCTTTTGCTAATAATCAAATCTTTACCCTCAACTAAATAAGAATTTATATTTTTAACAATTTTCCCATGTGCCTCTGCTTTTATATCTTCATACTCAAATATCTTTTTGTTTTCAGTATCAAAATTAGCAAATCCTATTATCACTACATGAACAGCTGCATTTGATTTTGCTTCATTTGACCAGTTGAAAGTTTGATGTGCAAAGTGGATTTTTATATCATAATTATAAAACAACTCTTTCCATAATATTCCCACTTGCTCCCCTTGAGAGATAGAGTTAGTAGAAACAAAGGCGACTTTTATCTTTGTGCCTTGTATGTATTTTGAAGCTTTGAGATACCAAGCTGTTACATAGTCAAGGACACCTGCACCTTTTACTCCCTCAAATATAAACTTCATATCTTCTTTTTGTGGTTTTGTCTGTAATTGTTTGCCTATAAAAGGCGGATTACCCAAAATAAATGACAATTTATCTTTAGCTACTACCCCCTCCCAATCTATCTGAAGAGAGTTACCGTGGACTATGTTTGCTGATTTGCTGAGTGGTAGTCTTGCGAAATATGCTCCAAAATGTTCACTTATCATCATATTCATTTGGTGGTCGATGAGCCACATAGCTACTTGAGCTATTTGAGCTGGGAACTCTTCTACCTCTATGCCGTGAAATTGATCTACATCGCACCAAACTATGGAGGCTATATCTAGTACGCTGTCGATATGGAGTATCTTTAGTATTTCAAGTTCTAAGATTCTAAGCTCTCTGTATGCGATGATGAGGAAGTTGCCACTGCCACAAGCTGGGTCAAAGAAGTTTAGGGTTGAAAGCTCTTTGTGGAACTCTTGAAGTCTGTTTTTATTTTTCTTAACTTTGTCAAATTTTAGATACAAGTCATCTAAAAACAAAGGCTTGATGAGCTTTAATATATTTGCTTCGCTTGTGTAGTGAGCCCCTAGATTTCTTCTGAGTGTTTTGTCCATGATGGACTGAAAAAGTGAGCCAAATATAGCGGGAGATATTTTCGACCAGTCAAGATAACAACACTCCAGAAGTATATCTCTCATCTTAGCATCAAAAGCAGGTATGGGCAAAAACTCTTCAAATAACTTGCCGTTAGTGTATGGAAAACTAGCCAAACTCTCATCTCTTGTTTTTAGTCGTTTATCTTCAGGGGTGTTTAGCACTTGATAAAGCTCGGTTAGTTTCGCACCCAAATCGCTCCCATCTTCGCTAGTTCTATCTTCTATGAACTGGGTAAATATGCCTTTTTCAAAGATGTTAGAATCCTCAGCAAACTGTAAAAACAGAAGTCGCACCAAAAACAGCTCCAAAGGATGCCCATCGTATCTGCTTAGTTTAAGTTCATCGTGAAGTTTCCCCATAAGTTGGGCAGCTTTTATATTTACAGGGTCTTCTTCTAGCACCTTGTGTTTTGTGTATCCTGCTATGAAACCAAATAATGATATGTTTTTATAAAGCTCATTTATGGTAAATTCGTGCGTAGTATCCTCTTCTAAATCATACAATCTAAATATGTCAAAATCAGATACTAAGATGTATTTTGGAAGTTCATTTTCTTTTAGTCCAGGGAAATAGTCTAAGGCTTGAGTGTATGCCTTGTCAAGGTCTTTGCCTTTTGACTTATGCTCAACTAAAAGTGTGCCTTTCCAAAAAAGGTCGATGCGACCTCTTTTGTCGCCTAGCTTTTTAACAGGCTCTTCAAATGATGCTACCCTTTTACGACTAATGCCAAAGATGTTAAAAAAGTCGTTCCAAAAGCTTTGAGACTCTGCGTGTTCTCTTTGCTCATCTTCCCACTCTTTTGAGAAACTTATCGCTCTATTTTTTATCTCATTCCAGCTTAGTGCCATCTAGTTGCCTTTTAGTTAATGTTCTGTTAGACATTATATTTAATATTTTCTAAAAGTTTAATTTAACTCCTTTGTATAAGTTGCTTCAAGATATAAATTTAGATATGTGTTCCATCGGGGGCGATGGGAACGAGAAGAAGCTAGAAAAGAGACTTAAACAATATCATTTTAGATAAAATAGCAAATATAAATTAGAGAATTGAACTTAAAAGAACTAGATATTACTTGGGAGGTGTTGTCTCAGCTCAAGCTTTTGGGATTACTCCATGTATAGTGATGCTTTCATGCTCCACAGGAGAAAGCGGAACAGGCAAAGATGTTCAAAAAGTAAAAGATGCTACGAAAATCTTCAAAGAGAAAAAATCATCTTGTAAGCACCATAGCCATCACGGCTACTCAGGCTCAAGGTAGCTAAAATTATATGAGGAGTAAATAATGATATATAAATTTAAAACAGAAGATGCAGGTATAGGGTTTGATTTTGATGTAGAGTTTGAAGAAAATCAAAAGATAAATTGTATTATAGGTAAAAATGGTATTGGTAAAACACAATTACTTGAGAATATGGCTAAGGCTTTAATATATAGGCATTCAATATTTTTACAAGATGGTGATTATAAATATATAAGTACCTTTGTTCAAAAACATATACAAGATAAAATAAAAGATTATGATTTAAAATTACCTATGAGTTTAAATATAAATAATGAAATTATTAAAGATAGAGATAAAGACAAATGGGGTTATACTAACTTTTCAGATATAAGTTCTAAAAAGAAACAAAACTTTGTATGTGATAAACCAATTATTTTTATAGGTGCAAAGAACAGAGGATTTACAAAAAATATTGACCCTGACAATATAAAGATATTAGCAAATTCACAAGGAAGATTTGTAGAGAGTATAACAAGGACTATGAGTTATATTAATGGTACAGGATTGGAACACGAAGAGATTGCTAATTGGTTTGTTTCCCGACTTATGATAAACCCAAATTTTGTTGTCGCAGAACAGAATAAAGCAAATGAAGTTGTAATGGTGCTAAAACTTATAGAAAAACTTGAACCGAGTCAAAAACTTTTAACAAAAAATGAATCTGGTGGATATTCTTTATCTATGATTTATCACGAGGGGCAATTACTTATAAATGGAATACCACTTGATAAACTTTCAACAGGTTTTGTATCTATAATTAAAATATTTCAAGAGATAGTGAATGGATTAGGAAGTTGGAGTACTCAAGATGATTTAAGTCAAGTAGAGGGTATAATATTTATAGATGAGATTGAACCACATTTACATATTAGTTGGCAAACAAAAATTATAAATATACTAAAAGAGTTTTTTCCTAAAACAACTTTTTATATAACAACCCATTCCCCACTTGTATTGGCAGGGCTTAAAGATGGCGAAGCTTATGAGTTGTATGAAGAAGATAAAATTGTAAAAACTAAAAAAATAGAAAATATTGATAACTATTTTTTAAGTGATATTGTTAATGAATTTTTTGGGGTTGATTTAAATAAAGAAAAAATAGACAATCCAAATATGGAACGACAACAAAAAGGTAAAAAAGCCTTATTGAGTCTTATCGAAACATTACAAAAGAATAAACAATGAAGTATTTTATTGATACAAATCTTATTCTTGATGCTTTTGAAAGAAAAAATGAAGAGTCTCAAAATAAGTTAAAAGTTTTCAAGATATTGCCGTTCAAAAGGGATAAAAGTAGCAAAAGGAAAATGTGAATTGATTGATATGTTACATTTCATAACTGCAAAACATAATAATTTAGAGATTATTACAAATGATACTGATGATTTTAGAAGACTTGAAAAAGCATATCACGATTTTATTAGACGATGATGAGCATAGTCTTTATAATTAGGATTAGAGTTTTTAAGATATTATAGCAAAACAATTTCACTTTAGTATGTGGGTGAATTTAAAGCTATGAGCCTGTTAAATTTTTAAGGATAAATTTTATGATTTTAGGAAAATGTCCATATTGTGAAAGTGGAGAGATAGAGGTTAGGGATAAAGAAGTGAGCGGTAAAAAAGTAAAACTTTATGCTTGTTCAAATGCACAGTGGAAAACAGAAGATGGAGAGATGTTTGAACTTAGTGATAGTTCGACTTGTGATTTTAAGATTTGGCAAAACTCTCTTGCTAGATATGGAAAGTGGCTTTCATATAAAGATGTACGAGAGCTTCTCAGTGAAGAAACACTAGAGGTTGAGCTTTTAAGTAAAAAGTATGGCAAAAAGATCTATTATAAGAAACATATTGTATTAAATCAAGAGTATGGTGTAAGTATTATCTGGGATTAATAAAACTTTTAAAACTTTTTGGGTACAATGCACCTCCGCTTTGCTGTTTTAACAAACAAAAAGAGTATTTCTATCTTTATATACTATATATAAGAGATAAAAGTATTGGCAAGTGAGTATTTACTTGCCTACAAATGGCAAAGACAACGAAACAAGGACTTACGATGAAAGTAAGAGCTTCAGTTAAGAAGATGTGTGACGACTGCAAAGTTGTTAAGAGAAAAGGCATTGTAAGAGTAATCTGCAAAGTCAAAAAACATAAACAAAGACAAGGATAATCATGGCTCGTATTTCTGGTGTTGATTTACCTAAGAAAAAGAGAATAGAGTATGGTCTAACATACGTCTATGGAATAGGCTTATATGCATCTCGTAAAATTTTAGATGCAACAGGTATAGACTATAACAAAAGAGTTTTCGAATTAAGCGAAGACGATATAGCCGCAATTACAAAAGAGATTCGCTCTAGCCATATGGTTGAGGGTGATCTACGTAAAAAAGTTGCAATGGATATCAAGGCACTAATGGATCTAGGTTCATATAGAGGTCTTCGTCACCGTCGTGGTCTTCCATGTCGTGGTCAAAAAACTAAGACAAATGCGCGTACTCGAAAAGGTAAGCGTAAAACTGTCGGCGCTGCGTAAGGAATAAAATTATGGCAAAAAGAAAAGCTGTTAGAAAAAAAGTAGTAAAGAAAAATATTGCACGAGGCATCTGCCACATCGCTGCATCATTTAACAATACTCTTGTAACTATTACAGATGAGATGGGTAACATGATTGCTTGGAGTTCTGCTGGTTCTTTAGGATTTAAAGGTTCTAAAAAATCAACTCCATTTGCTGCACAAGCTGCGACAGAAGACGCAATTGCAAAAGCACAAATACATGGTATAAAAGAGCTTGGTATTAAAGTTCAAGGTCCTGGTTCAGGTCGTGAAACTGCTGTTAAAGCGGTTGGTGCTATTGAAGGTATTCGTGTTACATTTATGAAAGATGTTACTCCATTACCTCATAATGGTTGTCGTGCGCCTAAGCGTCGTAGAGTTTAAGGAGATTACTGATGGCAAGATATAGAGGTCCAGTAGAAAAAATCGAAAGAAGATTTGGTGTAAGTCTCAACCTTAAAGGTGAGCGTCGTTTAGCAGGTAAATCTGCACTAGAAAAAAGACCTTATGGTCCTGGTCAGCATGGTCAGCGTCGTAAGAAAGTTTCTGAGTATGGTTTACAACTAAATGAAAAGCAAAAAGCAAAATTCATGTATGGTGTTTCTGAAAAACAGTTCCGTGCATTATTTGTTGAAGCAAAAAGAAAAGATGGAAATACAGGTACAAACCTTATTGCATTGATCGAAAGTAGGCTTGATAATGTAGTTTATCGTATGGGCTTTGCTTCAACTCGTCGTTTTGCTCGTCAGCTTGTAACACATGGTCATCTTTTAGTAGATGGCAAAAAACTTGATATTCCTTCTTACCGTGTGAAAGCAGGGCAAAAGATCGAAGTTCGTGAATCAAGCAAGAAAAATGTACAAATCGTTCGTGCTATAGAGCTTACAAACCAAACTGGTTTAGCTCCATGGGTTGATATAGATGCTGAGAAAATTTTTGGTATCTATACTAGACTACCTGAGCGTGAAGAAGTTGTTATTCCTGTTGAAGAGCGTTTAATCGTTGAGCTTTACTCTAAATAATAGTTAAATAAAGGCGTTAAATGAAAAAAATTAAAACTACTCCCCTTGCTCCACAAGAGTTTGAGGTAGAACAAATTGGTGAGAATGAAGCAAATATTATGGCATACCCTTTTGAAACAGGTTATGCTATCTCTTTAGCTCATCCACTTCGCCGTTTTTTATTAAGTAGCTCGGTTGGCTATGCACCAATAGCTATCAAAATAGAAAGTGCCAAGCATGAGTTTGACTCAGTGCGGGGTATGCTTGAAGATATTTCAGACTTTATTTTGAACCTTAAAGAGATTCGTTTTAGACTAAATGATGAAGCTATTGAGTCAGAGGTTAGTTATAGTTTTGCTGGTCCTTGCACCATCAAAGGAAGTGACCTTGTTTGTGATGAAGTTGAGGTTGCAACACCAGATGCTCCATTGGCAACACTAAATGAAGACTCTACTCTTAATTTTACTATTAAAATTGCTAAGGGTATTGGCTATGTAGCAAGCGAAGACACACATGATGAACTTGAAGATGGATATATAGCACTAGATGCTTACTTCACTCCTGTTCGTAGTGCAACTTACAAGATAGAGAATGTTCTTGTAGAGGACAATCCTAACTTTGAAAGAGTTATAATGAATGTTAGAACTGATGGGCAAATTTCTCCATTAGATGCATTTAAAAACTCTTTAGAAGTTATGTATGCTCAATTGGCAGTATTCAATTCAGAGATAAGTGTTAAACCTGCAGCAACTATAGAGCGAGTTGAGGAAAACCCTGATCTTAAAAAATTATCAACTCATATAGATAGCTTAGGTTTAAGTGCTAGAAGTTTTAACTGTCTTGATCGCTCAAACATAAAACTAATAGGTGAGATAGCATTGATGAGTCAAAGTGACCTTAAAAATGTTAAAAACCTTGGTAAAAAATCGTATGATGAAATTGTAGATAAATTACAAGAGTTTGGTTTTGCAGTTGGTGCTGACTTAACTGATGATGTAATTAGTATATTAAAAAAGAAAATAGAAGCCGCTCAAGGCTAACAAGAGGAATAACAGATGAGACATCGTCATGGATACCGTAAGCTAAGTCGTACAAGCACACACCGTGCTGCTTTACTTAAGAACCTTAGTATTTCGTTAATTGAACATGGTAAAATTGAAACTACTGCTATTAAAGCTAAAGAACTTCGTTCTTACATTGAGAAACTGATCACAGTTGCTGGTAAAAATGATTCTAATGCTCACAGAGCAGTTTTTGCGTCGCTTCAAAGTAAAGAAGCAACAAACAAACTAGTTACACAGATAGCTCCTCAGTATGTAGAGCGTACTGGTGGATATACAAGAATTACTAGAACAAGAATTCGTCGTGGTGATGCTACAACAATGGCATTTATAGAACTAGTATAAGTTCAACACCCTAAACACTAAGAGTTTTCTTAGTGTTTAAAATCTTCATAATTTCCACATTCTAAAATACTTTAAAAACTGTACGAGGATATAAATATGAGTAATTTCGCATTTGGAACATATAGAATAAGTGACTACAACCCTCAACATATTCAAAGCCTAAAAGATGCAGTGTCATCTGGTATAAAAATGATCGACACATCATCAAACTATATGGATGGTGGAGCGCAAAGAGCTATCGCTTTAGCATTTAGAGAGTTTGATGATAGTGTAAAGTCAAAAGTAGAGATAGTTAGTAAGTTTGGCTACATACAGGGTGAAAACCTTAAAAGACATAAGGAAAAAGCCTTTGATGAAGTTGTAGAGTTCTCACCTGATTGTTTTCACAGCATATCTAAGTCATTTTTGCAAGACCAGCTAACAGAGTCGCTAAAACGCTTAGAGATGAAGCAAATATCTTGCTATCTTCTACACAATCCAGAGTATTACCTCTTAGATGCTATAAACAGAGGTGTTGATGAAGATGATAGACTAGATGAGATATACTTGAGAATTTACAGGGCTTTTATGGCACTAGAAGAAGAGGTAAGCAAGGGTAGAATTCTTTCCTACGGTATTAGCTCAAATAGTTTTTCTAAACCAAGTGATTCAAAAGAGTTTATGCCCTATGAAGACTTAATAACCATCGCTAAGAGAGCTTGTCAAGATGTAGGCAATGATACACATAGTTTTACAACTATACAACTTCCCATAAATATACTTGAACAAGAGGGATTAAAATGTGCATCATGGGCTAAAAAAAACAAGCTAAGAGTTTTAGCCAACAGACCATTAAATGCTCAAGTTGATGGCTCAATGTTTAGGTTGGCTGATTATGATGAGCCTCGAGAGTATTATCATCATCTAAACGAACTACTTGAAGCTTGTGACAATGAGATGCTAAGACCACTATACAACCTACTAGAAGAGCTAGATGCATCTAAGCATAAATTTGCTTGGATTGGGGATTATGATTCATTTTTCTTTTCTCAAATCTTGCCCCATTTAAAAACAAGTCTAGATGCTATTGAAGATTTAGACAAAGAGATAATGTTAAATTTTATTGATCAATTTTTTATAGAATATAAAAAAATGGTTCTATTTGAATGCTCCAAAAAGACAAGAATAAAAATAAAAGATTTGCTTGGCAAAAGTGATCTATCTATGCAAAAGTTTGCTTTAAACTTTTTAAAGCAAACAAAAAGTATAGACTATATCTTAGTAGGAATGCGTAAATCTGCTTATGTAGATGAAATATTGGCTTTAAATTGAAACTTTTATGACTTGTTAAGCGATTTTGTCATATTTTATGTATAAAGAAATAAAAAGGAGATTATATGATTCCATTTACTGATGAAGAATTGATCAATCCAGTAAGAACTTCTATCGATAAGATTCGTCCATCGTTAGCACTTGATGGCGGAGATATTGATTTTATAACTGTTAAAAATGCAAATGTTTATGTTCAGCTTAAAGGTGCTTGTGTTGGCTGTGCAAGTAGTGGTAATACATTGAAGTTTGGTGTAGAAAGACAGCTCAAAATCGATATCCATCCAGAGCTAGTAGTCATTAATGTTCCTGCTGGAATGGAAAATGATATAGACAATCTATAAGTAGAAAATATGAAAATAACAAGTAAGTTTAAAATATTATCACAAGCTAAAAATAGTTTTTCTAGGTCAAACTACAAGAAAGCACTGGAAGAATTTGCTGTAGTTTTACAGGATTATCCTAACTCTCAAGAGGCACACAATGGTGTGATATTGTCAGAAATGGCTCTCAATGGAGAGAGTGGAGCGGAGGCTATTTTTGATTACTATGAAATATTGAGAGATGAAAACAAAGAACAAGCTGACGAAATCATAGGCGACATGTTACAAACCATGGACGGAACACTAGATAGGCTAGGCGAAATATTTGCACAACCTCTCCGTGATAGACTTGAGTTTGAAGATGGTATATTGTACAAAGATTTTAAAAGTATTGTAGAAAAAGGTTCTGACTTTAAGGAAACTTTTGAAAATATTATGTTCTCAACCCGTGTTATTATAACTCAAAAAGAAGATTTTATAGACTTTTTAGGAAACTTGATAGAGTATGATTTTGCCGAGATGGCATTAACATATTTAGAAAATGCAATCAACATCTACTCAAGTGATGAGCTACTTATAAAACTACACAAGCAGATAACAAAGAATTTAAATAGTGAAAATTGAGTTAGTAAACCAAAAGTATAAGTTTGTTAGTGAAAACTCATCTATGTGTGATGAACAAACAGCCTTTGTTCAAACTGCCCAAAATAAAAAGTATCTCCAAGATGCAAAAAATCACAATGCACACTCTATCATACACATAGAGGAGATAGCATCACTATTTGGTATCGATAAGATCAAAATCATAGGCATCACTGGAACAAATGGTAAAACTACAACAGCTAGTGCCATCTACTCTTTTTTACTTGACTTAGGCTATAAGTCAGCTATGCAGGGGACCCGAGGGTTCTTTATGAACGATGAGACTATAGAGGGTAAAACTTTAACTACACCAAGTGTTTTAAATACATATAGGCATATATATCAAGCAGTAGATGCAGGGTGTGAGTTTTTCATCATGGAAGTAAGTTCTCACTCTCTTGTTCAGCAGAGGGTACAAGGACTTAGTTTTGAGCTTAAAATCTTAACAAATATTACTCAAGACCATTTAGACTATCATAAAACTATCGGTGAATATATATCTGTTAAAAATAGTTTTTTTCAAGATGACTGTAAAAAACTTATAAACAAAGATGAGCCTAGAGCCTCTTTTAATATAAAAAATACCTTTACTTATGGCATAGAAAACCCATCTACTTATAAGCTAATGGCATACTCTCTAAATGATGCCTCAAGCGGAATTATCAAACATTTTGAGCATATAGTCCCCTTTACCTCCTCTCTTCATGGTTTTTTCAACCTCTATAATCTCACAGCCGCTATAGGTGCGGTAGATATTTTAGTGCATAACACACTAGAAGAGATAGTAGAAGTTGTTGATAATTTTGCTGGAGTTAGTGGGCGAATGGAGCAAGTTTGTGAGCTTCCAAATGTTATAGTTGACTTTGCTCACACCCCAGATGGGATGCAACAGGTGCTAAATGCCCTAAAAGAAAAAGAGTTGCTTGTGGTCTTTGGTGCTGGCGGAGATAGAGATAAACTAAAACGACCAATAATGGGTAGAGTGGCAGCTAGCCTAGCAAAAAAAGTTTATATCACAAGTGACAACCCAAGAAATGAAGACCCTCAAGATATAGTAAATGATATTTTACTAGGCATCGAAGATAAAAGTATAGTTAGTGTTGAGCTAAATAGAAAAAAAGCTATTCAGATGGCACTAGATGATCAAGAGGAGGATCAAGTTCTTGTGATCTTAGGAAAAGGCGATGAAGCTTTTCAAATCATTTACGATCAAAAGCTTCCTTTTGATGATAGAAAAGTAGTAAGAGAGTTGCTAAACATAAACTAGCTAAGGTATCTTTAGCAGGGTGGAGTATTTAACGATCCCTTTTTGAGGGTTATCATTTTTATAGCTTCACTACAGCAAAGATGTTGATAGATTTAGATATTTTACTCACAAAAGATAAAGTTTTCTTCCCTAAATAGTCTCTGATACCCTTTAATTAACAATAGATAATTAGCTATAATTTTACAAAATTTTTACTTCAAGGATATTTATGAAAAAGTTAATTGCAACAACGGCATTGATCGCTACACTAATCTCGCCAACTCTTTTAAGTGCTGACAAAGCGGATGGGTTAAATGTTTTAGTAAACTCTGGTGAACCTCAGACTCAAGCAATGGCTATGGTTTTGTCACTTATGAGCATCAAAAAACACCATAAAAAAGTAAACATAGTTCTATGTGGTCTTGCTGGAGACTTAGCAGACAAAAACATTGAAGGTGTCCCCGTTAAAAGACCAAATGGAAAAGCACCATCTGCAAAAGACCATCTTAAACTACTCATAAAAAAAGGTGCTAAAGTTCAGGTTTGTCCTCTATATCTTCCAAATGCAGGTAAAGATAAATCAGTCTTACTTAAAGGCATCACAGTAGCAAAACCACCAATGGTAGCAGGGCAGCTTCTAAACGAAGACTTTGCAAATGTAACTTTTTAGAACAATCTTTATATTATAAAGGGTATCAATATAATATTAAGTTTATACACAAAATGGTGCCTGACACCCTTTTGCAGATTGCTGTTATGAGAAAAATGATAATAATTGCTCATTCTCTTTATAAAAACACAGAACAATATAGTAGTGAAGTGTATAAAAAGGCTTGTGGTATTTTATAAGTAATAATTATATAAAATAAGAATATTGGTTTTATTGTTAAAAATATATCATTAATTTAAATACTTTAGTAAATATTAATTGTTTGAGATATTTTCAGAAGGTTTTAAGGTGGCGACTGACCCCTCTCTCTGACCCCTCTCTCTTCCAAATTTAATCCCTATGATGTAAATAATAAATATTTACTTCTATAATTGTGTGGTTAAATAGCATCAAAAAAAGTTCGAACCTTGGTGAATGATCAGCTTTGTATCTATCCCAATTAATTTTTCCATCAAAAATAGAAACACCATCTGAAAACTCTCTTAATCTATGAAAAACAGTGACCTCAAAGCCATAATCAGTTGTTAGCTTCCCACCGATTGTATTCATATTGACAATTACACCAGTTGTATTTTTAGCTCTTTACCCATAATATGAGCAAAAGCTTGAAGAGTTGAAAGTCTAATATCTTGCGCATGATTTTCAATTCTAGAAATAGCAGACTTTTTAGTATGCATCGCTTCGGCTACATCTTCTTGTGTTAAGCCTGTTTCTTTTCTAGCAAGTTTTAACATTTCACCAATTTTGAACTCTTGATATCCATCTTCAAAATTTAAAGCGAACTCAGTATCACTTTTTTTTCTTTTTGAAATATATTTTTTTAAATCACTCATGTTATTCTCCTCGTGAAAGATATTCATTTTTTCTTTGCTCGGCTAAAGTAATTTCAGATTTTGGAACTTTTTGGTCTTTCTTTTTAAAGCCGTTTGTTAAGACAACAAATGTTCCTTGATACTCAAAACCTAGAAGTCTAAAATTATTTTTACCAATTTGAGCTCTTACTTCTACAATATCATCACAATTACTAAGTTTTTTATAGAACTTAGTAGAAATGCTATCCATTTCTTCAATCAGACTCAAAACCCAAGCGACTTTTTGAGCTTCTTTTGATGATAATGAATCAAGAAAATCTTCAATAGGACTTTTCCCTGATAATGTTTTATAGAATTTGATTTCTTTCATAAGTATATATTAACATAAATGTGAACTTTTTTCAAGTGTTTAATTCAGGAGATAACG
>JAERRX010000183.1 GCA_016735225.1 Sulfurimonas sp.
ATTACAATTTAGATATGTTTTTTAAAAGCTTGTTGAAAAATATAAATCTTAAAGAAACAATAATTGTATATACATCAGACCATGGACAATCAATATTGGAAAACAATATTTTAAGCACACATTGTTCTTCTACAAATCCACCATTAACACAGGGAATAGTTCCTCTGTTTATAGTTCATGATAAAGATGATGTTCAATACAAAAGCTTGCAGAAAAATTGTTTTTCTCATTTTAATATTTTTCCAACACTGCTGTTGTGGGCTGGCTACAACAAAGACAACATTTCAGGAAAAACTATTTTAGATAATAATTGTTCAACAAATTATTTCTTTTCAGGAAGTATCTTTGGAAGAACATCTTTGAATAAAAATTTTGTAAAGGTAGATGATTATGAATAATAAACCAATATACTCACTATTTATAATACACAATATTGCAGATATAAGAATTACATAGTGGTATACTCAGCTTAAGTATGTTTAGATATTATATAAATTAATCTTAAAAGAACTATTTTGATATATTTATTGTTCAAACTAGTTGTAACAAAAGGAAATAAAATGGATAAAATGTGGTCAGGTCGTTTTTCAGCAGGTGCTTCATCTTTACTAGATGAGTTTAATGCATCTATAATGTATGATAGAAAATTGTATAAAGAAGATATAGAAGGCTCTCTTGCTCATGCATCTATGCTTGCAAAACAGGAGATTTTAACAACTGAGGAGCTTCGCCAAATTACAGATGGCTTAAGCAAAATTATGTCAGAGATAGAGTCAGAAGAGTTTGAGTGGAATATTTCTGATGAAGATTTGCATATGGCTATAGAGAAGCGACTAACAGTTTTGATAGGTGATGCTGGGAAAAAACTTCATACTGCAAGAAGCAGAAATGATCAAGTTGCTGTTGATTTTCGTAGATGGGTTTTAAAAAGAGATAAAGATATAGTAGATGCTCTTAAGCTTTTAATGAAAGAGGTTTTAGTAGTAGCACAAAAACATACAACTACACTTATCCCTGGTATGACTCACCTCCAACATGCTCAACCAACTAACTTTGGTTTTCATCTTGGTGCATATCTCTCAATGTTTAAAAGAGATATAAAAAGGTTTGAAGACTCATACAAGAGAAACAATGTATCTCCCTTGGGTTGTGCGGCACTTGCAGGAACTCCACACAATATAGATAGAGATATGACAGCTCAGATGCTAGGCTTTGATAGTGTGAGTGTGAACTGTTTAGATACAGTAAGCGATAGAGATTTTGCCTTAGAAATATTGTTTAATATCTCTACTATGATGATGCATATCTCTCGCCTTAGTGAAGAGCTTGTTATGTGGTCAAGTTATGAGTTTGGCTTTGTTGAGCTTAGTGATGAGTACTCGACAGGTAGCTCGATAATGCCACAAAAGAAAAACCCAGATGTTCCTGAACTTTTGCGTGGTAAAACGGGTAGAGTTTATGGCTCACTTATGGGACTTTTAACGGTTATGAAGGGGCTTCCACTAGCATATAACAAAGATACTCAAGAAGATAAAGAGGGAGTTTTTGACTCAGTTGAAACTGCTTTGCTCTCTTTAGAGATACTAAAAGAAGCTATAAAGACTATGGAAGTAAAAGCTCACAATATGCAAAAAGCTTGTAGTGTGGGGCATCTAGCTGCTACTGATTTGGCTGACTATTTAGTTGAAAAATGTGATATACCATTTAGAGAAGCTCACTTTATAACAGGTCGTGCAGTTGCTAAGAGTGAAGAGTTAAACATCGACTTAAGTGATATAGAACTATCATACCTGCAAGAGATTGACAAGAGAATAAAAGAAGATGTACTAGAGTTTTTAGTTTTAAAAAACTCTATGAATGCAAGAACTTCTGCTGGTGGAACATCTACTATCAGAACAAAAGAGCAGTTAGAAGAGTTTAGCAACTTTTTAAAAATCTAGCTCGATAGAGCTTAGCTTTAGTGCCATAGCGGCTAGCGTAGATAGCGGAATTACTTCCGATATCGTTATAAATAGATGAAGGTTTCCTTCATTTTATGAAATAAAATTAAGGATAAGTAACAATGAAAGTAAGTATAACACACAAAGAAGCTATGAAATTTGAGGCAAAAACTTCAAAGAGTAGTTTTATAATCGACTGTCCAGTCATCTCTCCTATTGAGTATTTTTTATCTGGTATCATTACTTGTAGTGCAACAGATATTATCTTGATACCTAAAAACCAAGGTAAAACAGTGACGGACTTAAAAGTAGATGGCGAAGTCCATAGAAACGAAGACCATCCATGCAAATTTAACACTCTGCATCTTACATATAGTTTCAATTCTGATGCTGATGATACAGCTGCGGCTCGTTGGGTGATGGCTTCACTTGAAACATATTGTTCAACTATAAACACCATAAGAGATACAACAACCATCTCATACTCCATCACACATAATGGAAAACTTATAAAAGAAAATGAACAGTTAATCTCTGGTGGTGGCTCAAACATAGATATGGGAACTATAGAGGGTTGTCCAGCATAAATAGGTTAAAGTTCATATAAACGACATTTTATCTACATCTTTTAACTCTATACTCTTTTTATAAAACAAGAGGAGTATCAGATGTTGGAAATGGCAGCAGTTTTAGTGGCAACGGGTATATCGATGATTATAGTATATGAGTTTTCATTTATGATGGAAAAAAGAGTTGAAAAAGAACTCTAAATTTTTAGAGTTCTTTTGTAAAATCAGTTACTTATAGATTTCCATAGAGTTTATGATACGACCCCATTCTTTTAGTAACTCTTTTTAAGTAGTGCTTAGGCTCTTCATATTTTAAATCCTTTAGCAGTTTGTTGTAAACTTCTTCGGGTGATTTTTTATTTATATATGGAGCAGCTTTTTTCATATTGTGTGTTTTTGTAAATGCCCATGCTATGTTACCTGCACCTGTATTGTATGCAGCAATAGTGCAGTAAAGTCTAGCATCTAAATTTTTAATATCTTTTAGATATCTATAAAAAAGTATATGCAAATATGCACTTCCCATTCTTATATTGTTTGTACTATCATACAGATAACTTCCAGTAACTAACTTTTTCTTCTTATAAAGATACCTATATGTGTCGATACCAGCTGTTCTTGGTACTATTTGCATAAGTCCATAAGCGGGAATATGTGATCTTGCTCTAGGGTTAAAACAACTTTCTGTCTGCATGATAGCAAATATCAATGCTACAGGTAGTTTTTGTATTTTAGCATGCTCTTTTACTTGGTCATAGTAGATTTTTGAACGCTTAACCATTGTATCTTTTGGTAGTGATACATTTAAAGTATAAACTTTTGCATGTTGTACTTTTTTTGAATCAACAACCTTGATACTTTTCTTTTGTACATGTTTTTTTACATAGGTTTTTACATTTTGACTATTCGCTTTTTCTTTAAAAACAATTGTTGCTAAGATTGGCTCAGCTCTAACCTTAGAGTCCTTTATATTAAAAGGTTTTTTTAGTTTTGATAGCTTTACCTCTAGTGGGTCTGTTTCTTGGGCAGTTTTAGTATCAACTGTTACTGCTTTTGCAAGTGCTATGCTAAGGTTTTTCTTAGCTTGCTCTGGCGATGAAGCTATTGTTTTGAGAGTTATTGTTTGGTTTTTAAAATCGACATCAGTTTTTGTTTTAGAGTCTTTTGTATATGAAACCCATTTAGTTTTTGTTGATAACTTTGGATCATCCCAAAAAACCCCGAGCTCTTTTTTATACTCTTTATATGCCATCTCTTGTGCCTTTTTATAGGCATCAAACTCTTGCTCTTGAGTTTTTTTGTAGATGCTAAAGTTTTTTTCTTCCTCTTGCTTAAAACCTTTTGTCTGTTGATCTTTGAATTCTTGCATAGTTTGTGCAAGAAGAGTAGATGTTACACATGCGATGATTAATATTTTTTTGTACATTATATATTTCCTTTTGGATCCGCATCACTTAGATGCCCCCATCTTAATTTAGCTCCACCTAGTATATGAAAGTGAAGATGTTTAACCTCTTGCCCACCATCTGAACCTATGTTTGTTATAACCCTATATCCACTATCTTTTATATTTACTTCAATAGCAACTTTTTGAATAAAAGTAGTCATAGATGCCATCATCTGGGAGCTAGCTTCATTGAAACTATCCACATGATTTTTTGGTATAGCTAAGATATGGACGGGTGCTTTTGGGTTTATGTCGTGAAAAGCTAGAAAATCATCATCTTCTAAAATGATATTTGCAGAGATCTCTTTGCTTACAATTTTGCAAAATAAACACATTGTTTTTCCTTTTATATGTAAGATTGTTTTTAAATTATAGCACATTTATAGATAAATGAAGCTATATTTGACTATAATTTCTTTAAAATTTAAGAGACCTATGTCTCACAATATATGGATGACTTTATTGAAAGAATGGTATAAAAAAATAAAAAAAGCACAAAGTGTAGAAGATCTTGAAGATATTCGCATCTGTGTGTTTGGAAAAAAAGGTGTTTTAGCATCTGAGTTTGCTAAAATGAAAACAGCACCAAATGAAGAAAAATCAAAAATTGCAAAAGAGTTAAACACTCACAAAAGTTCACTTATGAACGAGCTAACAGCTAGAAAGATAACTTTGCAAACACTTGAACTTCAAGATGCTATGAAAGCAGAAGCTATAGATGTTTCTATGTTTAATGTTTCCTCTGAAGCAGGTGCATTGCATCCTGTTATGGAAACTATGGATAAGATCGTAGAGTATTTCTCTGCAATGAATTTTTCAGTAAAAACAGGAGATATGGTAGAAGATGACTTCAACAACTTTGAAGCTCTAAATCTTCCCAAATATCATCCTGCTAGAGATATGCAAGACACTTTTTACTTTAAAGATGAGATGCTTCTTCGTACTCATACTTCACCTGTTCAGATAAGAACTATGATGAATACATCGCCTCCTATCCGCATGATCGCACCTGGTGCTGTTTTTCGCCGTGACTATGACCTGACTCATACACCTATGTTTCATCAGATAGAGGGTCTTTTAGTAGATGAAGAGGGCAGGGTCTCCTTTGCAAACCTTAAGTATATTTTAGAAGATTTTTTAAAATATATGTTTGGTGATGTACAGGTTCGTTTTCGCCCATCTTTTTTCCCTTTTACAGAGCCATCGGCTGAGGTAGATATATCTTGTGTGTTTTGTAAAGGTGAGGGTTGTAGAGTTTGTTCAAAAACTGGATGGCTTGAAGTCTTAGGATGTGGCATAATGGACCCTAATGTTTTCCAAGCTGTGAACTATGAAAATGTTAGTGGTTATGCTTTTGGCTTAGGTGTTGAACGATTTGCAATGTTGATTCATCATATCGGAGATCTCCGTTCTTTATTTGAAGGAGATATTAAGTTGTTGGAGCAGTTTCAATGATAATAACTAGAAGTTGGATAGACGAGTGGATAGATTTAGATGGTATAACTACTGAGGATATAGCAAAAACATTCAATGCTATTGGCTTAGAAGTTGATAGAATTAAAAGCTATGAAGTTCCCAAAAAGATAGTAATTGGAAAAGTTTTAGAGTGTGAAAAACATCCAGATGCAGATAAACTAAATATTTGTAGGGTAGATATTGGAACTAGTATTCGCCAGATCGTGTGTGGTGCTTCAAATGTTAGAGCGGGACTCGATGTAGCAGTTGCTACTATCGGTGCTGTTATGCCAAGTGGAATGATCATAAAGCCAGTAAAGCTTCGTGGTGTTGATTCTGAGGGTATGATATGCAGTGCAAGTGAGATAGGTTTGGAAGATTGCCAAGATGGTATCATAGAGCTTGATGAGAGCATCGGTAGCTATGATCTAGGTCAAGAACTCCAAACAATAGCCACTTTAAATGATGATCTAATAGAGATAGAACTTACTGCAAATCGTGGTGATTGCTTGAGTATTAGAGGTGTTGCTAGAGACTTGAGTGCTGCGTATGACAGACCTTTAAAAGAGTCAAAAATACATGAAGATGAAGACAAGAGTGTTGGAATAGGGCGTATTTTAAGTCTCTCGCATGAACTAGACCTAAGTGTAAATCTTCGTTATAAAGCACTTGATCTAAAAGCTTTGAGACTGCCATTTATAGTTAGACTTAGATTGGCTCAAATACAAGAGGTGCGAGAGTCAGATATAGAAGCACTAATGCTTTATGCAACTCAAAGTAGTGGAGTTATTTTGAGATCTTATCCACATAAATTTTTCTGTGAAGAAGATGCTGTTATGGCAAAGATAGAACTTAAAAAAGACAAGAGGGGTTATGCATCTATCATGTCTAGTGAAAAAGCTTCAACTATAGGAATTATTCAAGAAGATATTTCTAAGGTTGATTTTAGTGAAGGTTGTGTGCTTATTGAAGCTAGCTATATTCCACCAGATGTTATTTCAAAAAAGATGCAGGAGTCCAAAGTAGTTTCGGGACCTATGTACTACAGAACTTCAAGAGGTAGTGAACCAGAACTAAACCAAGGTTTAAATTTCTGCTTGAACCTTATAGAGGCAAATTCTGATTCAAGCTTGTATGGTGGAAACATAGAGCTTTGCGATAACTATGAAGATAAAATAGTTAGTGTTTCAAAAAAAGAAATTGATAACATTATCGGTGCCAAAGTCGATAAGGTAACAATAACAAAAATCTTAAGAAACTTAGGTTTTGATACATCAAAGTCATCATTGGACAACTTTGTGATTAGTGTACCAAGGTTTCGCCACGATATAAGTCATAAACAAGATATAGTAGAAGAGATAGTTCGCATGGTAGGTATAGACAACATAGAGTCAAAGCCTTTTGTTTTTGCGGAGAAGTCTAAGCTTGAGGATGATTATTTTGAGTACAAAAAGAGATCTGTTTACCGACATAAAGCTGCTCAAAGTGGTTTTTTTGAAACATTATCTTTTGTGTTTGATGAGAGAAAAGTTTTAGAGTCTTATGGCTTTGAAACCATAGATGCAAGACTAGAGATACTAAACCCAATAGTAAACACACTAGATACTTTAAGAACGACACTTATGACAGGACTTTTAAAAGCAGCATCTCTAAATGTTAAAAATGGCATCTCTTCTGTAAGACTATTTGAGATAGGTTCTGTTTTTAACTCTCAAAGAGAGGAGTCTTTAAAGATGTCAATGCTTTTTAGCGGAGATACAACAAAAGAAAACCTTTCAAATCTAGGAAGACCAAAAAAAGTTGATTTTGCATACTTTACTCAAAAAGTTTCTGACATTATTGGAGAGTTTGAGCTAAGTAAATATGAAACAAAACATAAGCTTTCTCATCTTTACCAAAGTGCAACTATTATACAAAATGGCGAAGTTGTAGGAGAGTTGTTTCGAGTGCATCCTAGTGTTGAAAAGAGTTACGGTTTAGAGGCAAGCTTTATCTGTGAGCTAGAATTTGAAAAGCTTTTTTATGCTTTAAAGATAGCTAAAAATATATCAAAATATCAGGCTTCTTTTAGGGATCTAAGTATCATAATGCCTAAAGATTTAAGCTATGAAAAAGTTAAGAGTGTCATAGAAGACTCAGCAACAAAAGAGCTTGTAAGATTTTACCCAGTAGATAGGTACAGCGATGAAGAACTAGGCTCAAATATGAGTTTATCTTTAAGGTTTGTACTTCAATCAGATGAAAAAACTTTAGAAGAACAAGATCTAGTTTTAGCAATGGACTCTATCTTGTTAGCACTTAAAGATGAGCTAAATATTGGACTCAGATGAGTAGAGTAGTAGTTCATAAAGCACAAAAGTTTTCTATAAAACTTGACTCTATCGCTCCAGATAAGTCGATCTCTCATAGAAGTGTGATGTTTGCTATGTTGGCTGATGGAACGAGTAAAATTACAAACTTTTTAAGAGCCGAAGATACTTTAAACTCCTTAGAAATTGTAAAAAATCTTGGAGCAGAAGTTAGAGATGATGGAACAACTATCAGTATCTCTTCAGATGGTATAAAAGAGAGTTTTGAGGTTCTTGACTGTGGTAATTCTGGAACTGGTATGAGACTTTTTTGTGGACTTTTAAGCTCCGCTAATGGTCACTTTGTTTTAAGTGGAGATGAGTATCTTCGCCGCCGCCCTATGAAAAGAGTTACTTCACCTTTGCGTGATATCGGTGCTGTTCTTGATGGAAGACAAGAGGGTGATTTGGCTCCACTAAGCATAAGAGGTAGCTCACTAAAAGCTTTTAACTATGAGAGTAAAATAGCATCTGCACAAGTTAAAAGTTGTATGATACTAGCAGCTCTTAGAGCAGATGGTTTTTGTACCTATACCGAGCCTGAACTTTCTCGTGATCATACAGAGAGAATGCTAAAGGGCATGGGAGCTGATGTAGTAGTAGATGGTTTAAAAACGACTATTTCGCCGATGAAAGAGCTACTTTCTCCTCTTGTTATCAGAGTTCCAGCTGATCCTTCAAGTTCATTTTTCTTTGGAGTTGCCGCTGCTATTACCCCAGATGCTGATGTTTTACTTCAAGGTGTTACTCTTAACCCAACTCGTATAGAAGCTTTTAAAGCCCTAGAGAAAATGGGTGCAGATATAAGCTATGAAATAACCGACAACAAGTATGAACCAATAGGCAATATACATGTAAAATACTCTCCCCTTCATGGCATAGTAGTCGAAGACAATATTTCATGGCTCATAGATGAACTTCCAGCATTATCCATAGCCTTTGCTTGTGCAAGTGGCGAAAGTATTGTGAAAAATGCAGAGGAACTTAGAGTAAAAGAGAGTGATAGAATATCAACTGTTGTTGAGGGTTTAAGAGCTGCAAATATTGAAGTAGATGAGTATAAAGATGGATATAGGGTTGTTGGTGGTGAGCTAAAAAGTGCGATAGTAGATAGTGATGGTGATCATCGTATCGCTATGAGCTTTATCATCGCAGGTCTTAGATGCGGTATGGAAGTCACTGACTTAGACTGCATAAACACTTCATTTCCTAACTTTTTTGAACTACTAGAACAGATCACAAGTATAAAGAGATATGATGAAGATTGAGCTTGCTGAAAATTATGGTTTTTGCTTTGGTGTTAAAAGAGCTATAAAGATTGCTGAGGAGAACAGAGATGCATCTACTTATGGAGCTTTGATACATAACTCCAAAGAGATAGAGCGACTAGAAAAAGACTTTAAAGTCGGTCTAACAGATGATCATAAAAGTTTTAAAGCAGGTGAAACAGCAATAGTTCGTACTCATGGAATACCAAAAAAAGAACTTCAAGAACTTCGAGATACTAGGGTAGATGTAGTAGATGCAACATGCCCTTTCGTAACAAAACCACAGCAAATTTGTCAAGATATGAGCGAGGCAGGTTATGACATTGTTATATTTGGTGATGAGGCTCACCCCGAGATAAAAGGTGTAAAAAGCTATGCAACACATGGTGCTAAAGTGGTTACTTGCTCTTTGGACCTGCACGACTTAAAACTAAAAGACAAGGTAGCACTTGTTGCACAAACGACTAGAAAAGTTGAAGACTATATGGAAGTTGCTAGTTATCTCATACCAAGACACAAGGAAGTTAGAGTTTTTAACACTATCTGCAATGCAACATTTGAAAACCAAGAAGCTGTTAGAAAGCTATCAAAAAAAGCCGACATCATGATCATCATAGGCGGTAAAAACTCATCAAATACAAAACAGTTGTTTAGTATCTCAAATGACAACACAAAAGACAGTTATCACATAGAAGATGAAAATGACCTAGACTACTCATGGTTTAAAGATAAAAAGTTTTGTGGCATCAGTGCTGGTGCATCTACACCTGACTGGATCATCCAAAATGTTGTTAGTGCTATAGAAAAAGAGGTAAATCTTTAGTTTTTCAATAGTTTTTTTGTTTGTATGCAACAAAAAAATTACAATTGATACCTCTAAGAAAAGAGTAACTAAAACACTTATTGTTTCTTGTAGTGATTGTAAATTATGAAACATTCTGATTGTGCAGTAGCTATTAAATATACATTAAAGCTTTGAAAATGAAAATATTACACACATCCGACTTGCACTTCAATAAAAGATGGTTTAAATGGATAGAAAAACAACAGTTCAAATATGATATATTTTGTATTGCTGGTGATTTTTTAGAAAGTTCAAAAAATGAAACACTAGTAGAGCAGATAGATTGGGTATCAAAATGGTTAAGGGAATTTGAAAAACCTCTTTTTATATGTAGTGGCAATCATGATATAGAAGAGTTTGAAAATGAAAATTGGCTAGATAAAATACCAAACATTTATAGTGACAACCAAATAGTAACTATAAATGGTATAAAATTTGGTTCTATTGAGTACATAGCACCAGAGTTTTATAAATTTGATAGTTGTGAAGTGATACTCAATCATCTACCACCATCAAATACAAAAACATCTATACACAAAAATAGTGGAGATGATTGGGGAGATAAGCAGTTAAGAGATGCTATCCAAAATGGAACTATTGCTCCAAAGATTATCTTATCTGGACACATGCACCATCCAACATCCCAAATAGATAAGATCGAAAATACAACTATCTACAATACGGGTGTTGATAAAAAAAGTGATATTCCAAATTTCTTGATAATAGAGTTAGATGCTAGAGAATAAACAGAAGAATAAATATAGATAAGTGTTAGAAAATTTCTAAGTATTAAATATATAAAGCAGACATAAAGATGTCATTTGATATTTTATACTGTTATTATAAAAAGGGGAAATTAAAATGGAAATTGATTTAGATTATACAGACTAT